>NZ_CP103833.1:647641-971462 GCF_029774155.1 Actinobacillus arthritidis
CTTGTGCGTCAAAATTTTCAAAATGGCCTTGTTTATCAATATGATATTGTTCGCCGTCAGGCATAATTGCAATATCCCATTTATGATTCGATGCTAATAACCATAACCGTTTGTTTTGGCTAGAAAGATCAATCCCTTGAGCATAGTCGCTAATAGGATTTTTTACGCCGAAGAATTGGTGCAATAACGTCGGCAAGAGATCTACGTGGCTAGACAAGAGGTCATATCGTTGGCTTTCGCCTTGCCAATACATCATCATTGGCACTTGAATATGCTGTTTAGCAAAACTATTTTCCGTTTGTTTATCCGATGTAAGTGCTTGGTCGGCAGTGATAATCACTAGCGTATTCGCTAACAAAGCATTATTTTCGAGTTGTGTCCAAATTTCTTTAACTTGCCAATCAAATAGCTTAGTCTGTTGAGCATAATCATTCGCACTTGGCATCGTTAAATCTAAATAGCTAAAAAACGGTTGATTTAAGGTACGCTGTGTCAGCCATTGTTTCCATTGTGCGATAGCCTCTAAATTATTTTTTGATTCAGGTAATAAAATACCGGCAAATGCACCTTGATGATAAATAGGTTCGGCAAAGCCATTATGTGAAAATAATCCTAATTGATAATCTGCATTTCTAAACGCCAACAACAGCGGCGATGTTTCTTTGTTCCCTAATACGGAATCTAAATATTTGCCACTTAAACTATAAAATATCCCTAAAACACCACTAGATGCTGAATCTCCACTTGAATAGTGCTTGCATAAAACGATGTGATTTTTGACTGATAGTAGTCAATGTCGGCATATTTTCAGGCAAGATTGCCTCATTACTTAAGCCGGATAAATTGATCATTAAAATATTCGTTTCAGGTTTTTTACTGAATACTAACGGATGTTTTGGATAATTGAGATAAAAGCTGTCCAAACGTCCATTTTCTTCAATTTCTTGCTGTAATTCGGCACGATCAATCAGTCCATGCTTTTGTAAGAAGGTACGAGCAGTCATTGGATGCGATAATGGATAGTTTGCCTTTTGTGCGGTAATCGGACGATATAACGTCATATCCGCCCAAGCGTAAATTAAATGTGTCGCGGTAAAACAGCTTAAGAAAAAATAAGCAACATATTTCCCCCATTTTTGGCGGTTAAAACTACGTAACTTTTGCCAACACCAACGTGAATAGAGCATTTCTGCTAATAAAATAAGTGGCATCGGTACAAAGAGCAGTTGCCATTGTCGGGTTAGTTCTGCCTGATCAGGATTCACCAGTAGATCCCAAACCAGTGGTGATAGGTGTAGATAAAATTGTTTAAAAACTTCTGTATCGAGTAATAGAACCGTCTGTCCGATAGTTGCTAAGATCACGGAAGAACCACGAAATACACGGTCATTTTTAATCAGAAAACTGAGAGGAAAAAGTAATAATAAATAGACGGCAAAAACAATAAAACTGAAATGCCCGAATAAACTGGTAAAAAAGTAGAGTTTACCGGATAGCGTATTCGGCCAATCTGCATTAAAGGCGTATCGGGAGGCGACCAATAACGCCAAGACTACATTAAAAAGTGCAAACCAGTGTCCCCAAGTAATACGTTGTGATGTTTCTTCACGATATTGGAGAGAGTTTGACGGTAGCAGTTGGCGTAATTGATTTAACATTGTTATTTGGTTTTTAGTGAATTTTTAAGTGCGTTTGAAAAAACCTCGGCTAAGGCAAGACGTTGTGTTTCGGTTTGCACATTTTCCAATAAGATATTGGTAACCATATTACCTAACGCCATAAGAGAAAGATCGACCGGTGCTTTATGTTTTTCAAGTGTTGCAATTAAATCGCTTGATAAGGCATCGAATTGTTTACTTTGATATTTTGATTGAGTAGCCATAGAAAAATTTAAGTGAAAAAATTTCATAAATATTAGCATACTTTTATTGGAAAGAGAGTAATAAGCGGTTCTATTTTTTAATAAATTCACAAAATTAATCGCTACTGATACGAACTTAGTTATTCTATGGTGTTTTTCCTTTGCTTATTAATGTGAAAAAATATAAAATGAACACTTGTTCATTTTGCTAGCCAAGGGAGATTTATGTCTAAAAAAGTGAAATCACACGATATGGCTGATCATATCTTGTCTGCGACGGAATTACTTCTTGCAAAAGAAGGGTTACAAAATTTATCAATGCGAAACATTGCTAAACAAGCAGGTATTGCGACCGGTACGCTTTATCTTTATTTTAAAACGAAAGATGAATTGCTTGATTATTTGGCAGAACAATTACATGAACGATATTATCGTTATGTGAATATTGATTTTGATCCTAAAGTCCCGTTATTTGAGCAATATCGCCAAATATGGCTCAATAAGAGGCATTTTTTGGAAGATAATCCGATGATGGCGGCAAACTTATACCAATATCAAGCAATGTTAGGTTTTAACAATATCGTAAACAGGATTATGAACGACCCAGAATTTATTTGGAATCGATTTGTAGCGGAAGGCAAAGCACAAAAGATAATTGTGGATTTACCTAATGATTTACTTTATTGCATGAGCATTGGTGTGGTTGCCGATATTGCTTATTTAGAGCAAGTGAAGCAAGAAAGCATATCAAAAGAATTTTTTGAGGAAAGCATTTTACGAACTTGGAAGGCAATTACCTTCTAAAATATTTTATTTACCTTCTTTATTTATGGAGAAATTATGACGACAGAAAACCAAAAGCCGGGGAAAGGCAGAAAGTTTTTAATTGCAATAACGCTGATTATTGTACTGGTTGCCTTTGTTGGTGTTGCCGGTATGCAGAAGTTTATTGCAGGGAAAAAAGCTGAAGCAAATGCAAATATGCCTGAAACGGTTAGTGAAATTACGGCTATGCAGGTGTCGACAAAAGAATGGACACCAAGTCTTTCGGCAGTAGGTTATATCCGACCTAATCAAGGTGCGATGTTAAGTGCAGAAGCATCAGGTACAGTGACTCGTGTTTATGTCCGTTCTGGTCAACGAGTAAATCGAGGCGATCTTTTAGTTGAATTTGATAGTGCAGTGGAAGAAGCAAATTTACGTGCAACGCAAGCACAATTACCAAATGCTAAAGCAAATTACGATCGTTATCGTAACCTCGTTGCATCAAACAGTGCTTCTAAAGCGGAATTGGATAATGCACAATCAACTTACAATCAATTACTTGCCAGCATTGAATCGTTAAAGGCTTCTATCGGTCGTCGTAAAGTCTATGCACCATTTAGCGGTATTGCCGGTATCGTAAATGTAAATGTCGGACAATATATTTCTACTGGTACTGAAATCGTCCGTGTTGAAGATCAAAGTTCAATGAAAGTGCGTTTTACATTGCCACAAACGGATGTGGAAAAAATTACTATCGGTCAAAAAGTCACAGCAGTAATTGATGCGTTACCGGGACAAACATTCCCTGCGAGTATTGCGGCGATTGATCCTGCGGTCGATCGTCAAACAGGTTTAATTAATGTTGAAGCAGTGATTACTGAAAATCAAAATAAATTATTATCGGGAATGTTTGCTCGTTTAAACGTAGCATTACCAACTGAAAAAGATCAAATTGTCGTACCACAAATTGCAGTAACCTACACAATGTATGGTGAAACGCTTTATGTGTTACAACCACTTTCTGATGCAGATAAACAGTTAGTTGCGAAAATGGCGGAAAAAAATCCGAAATTAGATGCAAATAAAATGTATCGTGTAAAACAGGTTGAAGTAAAAACATTAGACCGTAGTGGCATTTATGCACAATTGGCTAAAGGTGTGAAAGCCGGTGATTTAATTGTAACGGGCGGTTTCCAACGTTTAAGTAATAATGCACTTGTGATTATTTCTGAACAAGAAGCGGTAGGTGTAACGCAACCTGCTAAAGAAAGTAGACTTTAATTGAGGTAATCAATGAAATTTACTGATATTTTTATTAAACGTCCGGTACTTGCAGTTTGTATTAGTTTGTTGATTACTATTTTAGGTCTGCAATCTATTAACAAACTTCAGGTACGTGAATATCCTGAAATGACAATCTCCATTGTAACGGTGAAAGTTAACTATTCAGGTGCGGATGCAAGTTTGATGCAAGCACTTGTTACCTCGCAAATAGAGGAAGCGGTAGCACAAGCGGATAATATTGACTATGTAACCTCATCAAGTAGTCCGAGTACATCGACAACGACAATTAAGATGAAGTTAAATACGAATCCACAAATGGCGTTGGCGGATATTTCAGCAAAAGTAAATGCGATTCGTGCTAACTTACCAAGTGGGATTGATGATCCGTCTATCAGCGTTTCTTCAGGTTCGAATGACGCGTTAATGTATATTCGTTTTGTGTCGGATGAGCTTTCTACGCCACAAATTACTGACTATATTAACCGTGTCGTGAAACCGCAATTCTTTACGGTAAACGGGGTTTCAAGCGTAGATATTTTTGGTGCGGCGAACTTTGGTTTACGTATTTGGTTAGACCCTGACAAAATGGCGGGGAATAACCTTTCTGGTGCTGACTGTACTAGCGGCTTTAAGTGCGAATAACTTAAATACGGCGGCAGGTAATGCGAACGGTTATTATACGGTTTATAAAAACAAAGTAGAGTCCAGTACGCCATCGGTTGAAGAGTTAGAAAACGTAACGATTTCAACCACGTCTGACGGTCGTATTATTAAACTGAAAGATATTGCCAAAGTTGAATTAGATAAATATCAAGATTCTTCACGTGTTGTGGCGGACGGTAAGGAAGCGGTCGTTTTAGCGGTAAGTGCTTGCAACGACAGCAAACTCGCTAACAGTAGCAAAAGATATTTATCCAGTATTTGATATTATTACTAAGAACTTACCGTCCTCAATGAACGGTCAAATTCTTTATGATAAAACGATTGCAATTAATAGTTCGATCAATGAAGTAATTAAGACTATCGGTGAAGCGACCGTGATCGTATTAGTCGTAATTATCCTTTTCTTAGGGTCATTACGTGCAATGATCGTGCCGATCATTACGATCCCGATTTCATTAATCGGGGTGTTATTCTTCTTACAAATGTTCGGTTTCTCTATCAACTTATTGACCTTGCTGGCATTAGTATTGGCAATCGGTCTTGTGGTGGACGATGCGATTGTTGTATTGGAAAACGTTGAACGTCATGTAAAAGAAGGCAAATCGCCGTTTGATGCGGCAATTATCGGGACTCGAGAAATTGCATTGCCGGTAATCTCTATGACAATTACCTTGGCGGCAGTATATTCGCCAATGGCATTAATGGAAGGTGTGACAGGCTCTTTATTTAAAGAGTTTGCTTTAACGCTTGCCGGTGCGGTATTTATTTCGGGGATTGCGGCGTTAACCTTATCACCAATGATGTCGAGCCGAGTATTAAAAGAACATAATGAGGAACACGAAGGTCGTTTTGCAAAATGTATTAATGCGATGCTGGATAAAATGACTAGTTGTTACACCAATATGTTAAGAGGGGTAATGGCAGTTCGTTGGTTAGTGGTCATTTTTGCGATCAGTATTTTTGCAGTATTACCAACTTTATTAACTTCTCTTTCAAGTGAAGTCGCACCGACCGAAGACCGTGGTTTCGTGGTGGGTATCGGTAATGGTCCGTCAAATACTAACTTAGATTATACGCAAGAAGCTACTGCTAAATTTAACGATGAAGTGAGTAAAATTCCGGAAGTTGCGTCCATGATGACGGTATCCGGTTTTAATGGGGCAAACAGTGCGTTATCGATTATTTCACTAAAAGATTGGAATGAGCGTGAACGTGAACGTGCTCCGATTGCGGCAGATGTGTCTAAGATTGCAAAAAGCGTTGTGGGTATGGATATCAATGCGATTTCATTCCCTGAGATTTCAACGGGTGAAAATGGTTTACCGTTCTCATTGGTGATCACCACAGCAGATAACTATGCGAAGTTAGCGGATGTGGCGACGGATTTCTTGAAAAAAGCACAAGCATCAGGTCAATTCTTCTTCTCAAGTTTAGACTTAAAATTCGATACGGTTACCATGAAATGGAAGTTTGACCGTGAGAAAATGGGGACTTATGGCGTAACAATGCAACAAGTAAGTAATACATTAGGCGCTTATTTGTCAGGTGCAATTATTACTCGCGTGGACATTGATTCCCGTGCGTATCCAATTGTATCGCAGGCTGTTCGTCAAGACCGCTTAAATCCGCAAGATTTAGTTAATTACTATGTTACTACGGCAAATGGTAAAGCTGTTCCGTTAAGTTCGTTTGTATCGCTAGAATTATCAACTGAACCGTCAGCGTTACCACGTATGAACCAGTTAAACTCTGCAACGATTGCTGGCGTAGTTTCTAGTTCAATCGGTGATGCGGTAAATTGGGCAAAAGCGGAATTAGATCGTAGCTTACCGAAAGGTTATCAGTATGACTTTAAATCGGAAGCTCGTCAGTATGTACAAGAAGGGAATGCAATGGCAATGACTTTCGCTTTAGCGGTTGTGATTATCTACTTGGTACTTGCGATTCAATTTGAATCTTGGCGTGATCCGATGGTAATTCTGGTGTCTGTACCATTAGCACTAAGTGGTGCATTGGTTGTGATGAATGTACTCGGTATTGCAGGAAAAGCCGGTGCAACCTTAAATATCTATTCACAGGTAGGTCTAGTTACTTTAGTTGGTTTAATTACCAAACACGGTATCTTAATGTGTGAAGTAGCAAAAGAAGAGCAGTTAAATAACGGATTATCCCGTTTTGAAGCGATTGTTCACTCTGCAACGATTCGTTTACGTCCGATTATGATGACAACAGCGGCAATGGTTGCAGGTTTGATCCCGTTACTCTTTGCAATGGGGGCTGGTGCGATTGCTCGTTTTAGTATGGGTATGGTAATTGTTGCCGGTTTAAGTATTGGTACGTTATTTACCTTATTCGTATTACCAGTTATTTATACCTTCTTAGGCCAAGAGCATAAGCCACTTCGTGAATTTGACGAAGAGAAATATGCGAAAACTGATATTGAAGCATAATATAAATCGCAAAATATAAAGATAGCCTCTTAGTGTTTTAGCTAAGGGGCTATTTTTTTATATATCCTAAATTTATGCGAGCAAATTGCCAGGAATGAGAAAATTTACTCTATTTCCTATTCATTTTCTATTACAATAAGATTGTATTTTATTAGTTAATTAAGTAAGGAATTAAATAATGACAAAATTAAGCGTAGTAATTCTAGCGGCAGGTAAAGGAACTAGAATGTACTCTGATTTACCTAAGGTACTTCATACCGTAGCAGGTAAACCGATGGTAAAACACGTGATCGATACGGCAAAACAAATCGACGCACAACAAATTCATTTAATTTACGGTCACGGTGGCGAATTATTACAACAACGTTTAAAAGATGAACCGGTAAATTGGGTGTTACAAGCAGAGCAATTAGGTACTGGTCACGCAATGCAACAAGCGGCGCCTTTCTTTGCTGATGATGAGAATATCTTAATGCTTTACGGTGATGCACCGTTAATCACTAAAGAAACATTAGAGCGTTTAATTGAGGCAAAACCGGAAAACGGTATTGCATTATTGACCGTAGAATTAGAAAATCCGACCGGTTATGGACGTATTATTCGTGAAAATGGCTCAGTGGTTGCGATCGTAGAGCAAAAAGATGCGAATGCGGAGCAATTAAAAATCCGTGAAGTGAATACGGGTGTTATGGTCGCAAGCGGTGCAAGTTTCAAAAAATGGCTAGGTAATTTAAATAACAACAATGCACAAGGCGAATACTATATTACTGATGTGATCGCAATGGCAAACCAAGACGGCTATAAAGTTCAAGCGGTACAAGCAAGTGAATTTATGGAAGTGGAAGGGGCGAATAACCGTTTACAACTTGCGGCATTAGAGCGTTTCTACCAAAAAACACAAGCGGAAAAACTCTTATTAGCCGGTGTGCGTTTAATTGATCCGGCACGTTTTGATATTCGTGGCGACTTAACGCACGGTAAAGATGTTGAAATTGATGTAAACGTCATTATCGAAGGTGAAGTAAAACTGGGTCATCGTGTTCGTATCGGTGCAGGTTGTGTACTTAAAAACTGTGAAATTGGTGATGATGTAGAAATCAAACCATATTCTGTGCTTGAAGATGCAGTAGTGGGTAAAGCGGCACAAATCGGTCCGTTCTCTCGTTTACGTCCAGGGGCAAATCTTGCGGAAGAAACTCACGTTGGTAACTTCGTTGAGATTAAAAATGCTCAGGTAGGTAAAGGTTCAAAAGTAAACCATTTAACCTATGTCGGTGATGCGGAAGTAGGTAGCAATTGTAACATCGGTGCGGGTGTCATCACTTGTAACTACGATGGTGCAAACAAATTCAAAACGGTTATCGGCAACAATGTGTTTGTTGGCTCAGATAGCCAATTAGTTGCTCCGGTTACGATTGCCGATGGTGCAACTATTGGTGCGGGCGCAACTATTACTAAAGATGTGGCGGAAAACGAGTTAGTGATTAGTCGTGTACCACAACGCCATATTCAAGGCTGGCAACGCCCAACTAAGAAAAAATAGTTCTTAGTTACTCATATACATATGTAACAAGCGGTTGGATTTGCAAAATTTTCTGCAAATTCGACCGCTTGTTTTTTGTTTATATCCGTACTATTTTGAGTATTCTCTAGGATTTAGGCTTATACTTCAAAATAGATCGAATAATGCTTCTGACAGTTGCTATTGAATTGTGCTTGGCAATAGGGGCAATGTGTAACCTGCATATATTGCTGAATGGTCAAAGTTTGTTGGCAATGACCACATAAAATTGCTTGCTTATCAAATTCAGTTGCTTGCCAACGTTCAATAGCGTGTGTTTCACAGGCTTGATGGCATTGATAACACGGGTAAAACTTATCACAACATTTGAACTTAATGGCGATAATATCCAGCACGGAATGATAATGTTGACAGCGTGTCTGATTATCTACCGTTAAGCCGTAAACCTTAAACATAAACTAGATCCCTTTCCCATTAAACCAATTCACATAATTGAACTGATCATAGTATTTTTGACCGTTCCAACCGGAAAACTCAAATAAATCACCGACTTGTGTTTGATTTTCAAAGCCTTTGATATAAAACGCAGATTTTAACTCTGAATAGGGTTTATGGGTAAAGACTACTTTATTTTCAAACGGCAAGCGGTCAAATTCTTGCAAATCTTGGTAAGTACAACCGTCACGGTCGGTCATCATCACAAACAGGTTATCTAAATTGATGCGTTTGGTTCGCTCAACCCATTTACTGGTCGCTTCTTGTTCGGAATGATAGTGCATAAAATGAATAGTAAGATCCTCTAATTTACCCACTGGATAGGGCTTATCTGATGCCGTAAAGCTCAGCTCCGCTTGCATATAGTATGGCATATTCTTGAGATATTTCAGAAAGTCACTCGGTGAGAGATAGAGATTGACGAACGGTGAACGAAATTGTTCGTTTAAATCGTGGAGGATAAATGCCCCATTACAGTTAATCGATAATACTGACATGGTATGATTCTGTAATTGTTGGCGATTTTGGCTATTAATCGTATTACGTAGAAATTTATTTAATGCTTTTTTTACGAGTTTTAACATCATAAGTTCTCAGATTAGCAAAGGAGTATGGAATATTTTATAAGAAATTTAATTTCTAACAAATACGACATTTAAATGAGGATTAAATTCTGATTTAATTTTATGATTGTATAAAATATGATTCGCTTGAAAAAGGCTTATTTTTCATTTAGATAGCTCGCAACCGTTTGCTTGAGCGTTATTTGAGAAACAGATCACAAACTTACGAAAAAGATGAAAGAAATCATTTTTATTTATGTTATTTTCAGCTAGGCTATATATGTTTTTATTGGTTATTTTTAGTTTAAGGAATTGCTATGAGTACAATTTTTACTATCGCACAAAACTGGTTGGCACAAGATCCAGATCAAGAAACTCGTGCTGAACTAACTCAACTTATTGAAGCGGCACAAGCAAATGATGAAAAAGCATTAGCAGAGTTAACGGCACGTTTTGACGGACGTTTACAATTCGGTACGGCAGGTTTACGTGGTCGCCTACAAGCCGGTTCGATGGGGATGAACCGTGTATTAGTAGCACAAGTCGCTGGCGGTTTAGCGGATTACTTGAAAGGCTATGATAAAGAACCTTCAATCGTAATTGGTTATGACGGCCGTAAAAATTCAGATGTGTTTGCACGTGATACGGCAGAAATTATGGCAGGTGCAGGTATTAAAGCATATTTGTTACCACGTAAGTTACCTACGCCGGTGCTTGCGTATGCTATTCAATATTTTGATACGACAGCAGGTGTAATGGTAACTGCAAGCCATAACCCACCGGAAGATAACGGTTATAAGGTGTATTTAGGTAAAGCAAACGGCGGTGGTCAAATTGTGTCACCGGCAGATAAAGATATTGCGGCGTTAATTGATAAAGTTGCGGCAGGTAATATTGCAGATTTACCACGTAGCCAAGATTTCACCGTATTAGACGATGAAATTGTGAATGCGTATATTGCAAAAACCGCCGCATTAGCCAAAGAGCCAGCAAGAGAGATTAACTATGTTTATACCGCAATGCACGGTGTCGGTTATGAAGTGTTAAGCAAAACGTTGGAAAAAGCCGGTTTACCGCAACCGCATTTAGTTACAGAACAAATTCAACCGGACGGTTCTTTCCCAACCGTGAATTTCCCAAATCCGGAAGAAAAAGGTGCATTAGATTTAGCAATTAAATTAGCGAAAGAGAAAAATGCAGAATTTATTATTGCAAACGACCCTGATGCAGACCGTTTAGCAGTCGCAATGCCGGATGTACAAGGTAATTGGAAAGGCTTACACGGTAACGTTGTAGGTCGCTTATTAGGTTGGTATTTAGCTAAACAGTATCACGCACAAGGTAAACAAGGCGTATTAGCTTGTTCATTAGTGTCTTCACCAGCATTGGCTGAAATTGCGAAAAAATACGGTTTACAATCAGAAGAAACCTTAACTGGCTTTAAATATATCGGTAAAGTAGATGGCTTATTATTCGGTTTTGAAGAAGCGTTAGGTTACCTAGTTGATCCGGATAAAGTGCGTGATAAAGACGGTATTTCAGCGACCGTTGTGTTCTTAGACTTTATCCGTAACTTAAAAGCACAGGGCAAAACGTTACAGGATGTAATCAATGATTTCAACAATGAATTTGGGGCTTATGTAAGCGGTCAAATTTCAATTCGTGTTAGCGATTTATCTGAAATCGGTAAATTAATGACAGCATTACGTAACAATCCACCAAGTGAAATCGGTGGTTTCAGCGTAGCTCAATTAATTGACCATACGAAAACAGATCGTCAAAGTGACATTCTTGTATTCGTATTAGAAAACGGCGACCGTTTAATTACTCGTCCGTCAGGTACAGAACCGAAAATTAAGTTCTACTTAGATGCAAAAGGTAAAGATGCGGCAGATGCAGATAAAGTATTAAGCCAATTTGATGCAAGCGTACGTGAATTATTACGCCAAGAACAATACGGCAAACAAGATTGCTAATCGTCTAAAATAAGCTAAAAATCAGCACCTCAATGTTAGTTAAACGCTAATATTGAGGTGTTTTTTGTATTACGGAAAGTACGATTATTTTTCCCAAATTGTTTTCTGAGCAAACAAAACTTTATTAGAAGTATGTTTGATCATCTCAAAGCGGAGTACCCATACATCACTAGGCTTTAATCTGGCAATCGGATGACGCTGATAATAAATATGTAATGCCTTTTCCTTTTCTAGCTCGTTTTCTAAGCAATAGGCTTTTGCGGAAAACTGAATACCCTCAATATCACTTAACGTTTCGGTTTGCGTACTGATTGTACCGACAATATGGGGATTTTGTTGCATAAGTCGCGAATGACGAGTTTTCTTACTGGAGAGAATAATCAGTTGATTATTCGCAATATCAAACGCATAGAAGCAATTTGCCACCCAGAAATCTTCATGAGTATGGGTAGCAAAGCTGACAATATGATGTGATTGAATAAAATCAATAATATGTGACGGGATAGCAGACATAGTGTTACTCAATATGCAATTTAGGCAATAAACCTTTCCCAAAGATACGAGAATGGCATCACAAAAATGAGTGCTGGTAGCATGTTGGCAACAGCAAAATGTTTGATACCGCAGATACGTAAGCCGGTTGCAAGCATAATAAAGCCGCCGGCAGTTGAGAAGTCTGCTAACATATTGGGGGTAGTAAGCGGCATAATTAAGCTAGCCAATAGAGCTAAACTGACTTGTACTAGGATCAGCGGTACAGCAATGCTAGAAACGGCATAGCCTAAAGTCGCGGCAAAAATGCCGGCGGTAAAGAAGTCTAAAATTGCTTTAATAAATAATACGGATGGATCACCGGTCATCCCTTCTTTCATCGATCCAAATACGCCCATACCGCTAGCACAGAATAAGATTAAAATTGCGACAAATTGGTTTAAAAATTCTTGATGAGAAACACCAGAGGGTGGGAAAATTTTATCTACAGTATGACGCATTCTACCGGCAAGATTACCAATGCCTTTCTCCAAATAGATTAACTCGCCAATAATCGTGCCGACAATTAACGCTAATACCACGGCAGACATATTTTTTGCACCGATAATCAGCATAATTCCCAAACCCATTGAGCAAAGACCAAATAACGGTGGCAAATTACTTTTTACGCGTTCCGGCAATTTTGCACCTAAAAATGCACCAATAAACCCTCCGATTAATACGGCAGCACCATTGACATAAGGACCGACAAGCATTTTTACTCCTGATTATTTACTTCGCCCCAGCGAGGCATTGGAAAATCAAAATCAAATAGATCCAACGCTTTGGAAACACTATGCGTGACCATTTCATCTATCGTTGTTGGATTTTGATAAAATGCAGGTACGGGCGGAAAAATAATGCCGCCCATTTCTGTGACACGACGCATATTATCAATATGAGCTAAGTTAAACGGCGTTTCTCGTACCATTAGCACCAATTTACGGCGTTCTTTTAATACGACATCTGCCGCTCGAGTTAAAAGATTATCGCTAAAGCCAAGCGCAATCGCTGAAAGTGTACGAATAGAACAGGGTGCGACCAACATCCCAAGCGTTTTAAAAGATCCGCTGGCAATGCTTGCACCGACATTATGAATAGAGTGTACTTGTGAAGCTAAATCCAACAGCTGTTCTCGCTCAATCTTCGTTTCTAAAGAACGGGTCATTTCCGCCCCTTTAGTGAGGACTAAATGGGTTTCCACATCAAGCGATTTAAGTAATTCAAGTGCTTTATAGCCGTATTGAAAGCCACTTGCACCACTAATACCAATAATAATTCGTTGTTTCATAAGTAACTAAAAAAGCGGTCGAATTTTGCAAAAAAATTGCAAATTTTGACCGCTTATAAGATTAGCGCAAGGTCGCTACCAGCATGGTTAACATAAAACTTATCACGGCTAAGATAAAGTTCTTAAGCGAGAACGGTTGGGATTTTTTAAATGCTTTCGCACTGAATACGATATAAAGCACTAAAAACGCAATCTTAGGGATAAGCCACTGCATTTCATTTAGGGCATAGATACCGTTTGAAAGCAAAATCACGAGTAGAATGATGCCTGAAACAAGTAATAGCGTATCAATGAGGTGCGGAGCAATACGTAAAATTTTATATTGACGCCAGTCCACCATTTTTGACGCGAGTACGCCACGTGTCAGTAACAAGATCAAGCTGATATAGGCAAAGCCTACATGGGCTAACACTAATTGAGGAAAAAATTCCATAATCACTCCTAGATTAAATAAAAAAATAAGCGGTCAAAATTACCAATTATTCTGCAATTTCAGTTTTTAAATATTGGAAAATCTCACGATAGTTTTTAGCCGGTTTATTCGCTTCACGCTCTTTTTGTGCACCACGAATCAAGTTACGTAAATGCTGGCGATCTAATTGCGGATATTCATCCAGTAAATGATTTAAAGAGGCATCACCCATATTAACCAGCTGATCACGCACCAATTCTAATTTATGCAATAATGCTTGTTGCTGGTTGTGGCGATTTTTCACTTTATCCAATGCGTCTTGAATCGGCTCTGGGTCACGATTACGCAATAATTTACCGATAAACTGAATTTGACGGCGAGCTTCAAGTTTAAAACCTTGTGCTTGACGAATCGCGTCTTTTAAATCGTCATCAAGTGGAATTTTTTCGAGATTTTGTGGGGTTAATTCAATTAATTCTGCACCGAGTTTTTTTAAATGTTCTGAATCTCGTTTAATTTCACTTTTACTTACCCAGATGATTTCTTCTTCCTCATCTGTCCAATCAATTTCATTTTTGCTACGTTTTTTAGCCATTGTTATTCCTTCAATCGTAAAAATTGCCGTATTCTAACAGAAATTTAAGGTAGAATATACGCATCGTACTTCTAATTTCAGTTATCAATTTAAGTTAAAAATTATGTCACTAATAACAAAACAAGATCTTCAAAAACAAGAACAGGAACTTCGCCAAGCGGTGGAGTTTGCCCTTAATTTTGCAAAAAAAGCCGGTGCGGAAGCGGAAGTTGGCGTAACAAAAGTTGCTGGGCTTTCGGTTTCAACCCGTTTAGAGCAAACGGAAAATATTGAATTTAATAATGATGGTTCGCTTGGGATTTCGGTATATGTCGGCAAGCGTAAAGGTAATGCGTCAACCTCAGATTTACAACCGCAATCGATTCAACGTGCGGTCGAATCTGCACTGGCGATTGCCAAATATACCTCGGAAGATGAATGTGCCGGTTTAGCTGATAAAGAGATGATGGCATTTGATGTACCGGATTTAGAACTTTATCATCAAGCGGATATATCGGTAGAGCAAGCGGTTGAATTAGCCTTAGAAGCGGAACATCACGCGTTAAATGCAGATGAGAAAATCGTAAATAGTGAAGGGGCAACCTTTAATTCTCATAGCGGTGTACGTGTGTATGGTAATACACACGGTATGCTACAAAGCTATCTATCAAGCCGTTATTCGCTTTCTTGTAGTGTGATTTCTGCTTACGAAGATCAATTAGAGCGTGATTATGAATACACGATTTCACGTGAATTTGACAAATTACAATCGCCGGAATGGGTCGGTCGTCAGGCGCGTTTAAAGCGGCGGATCGCTTAAATCCACAAAAGATCAAAACCTGTGAAGTACCGGTGATTTTCTATAACGATGTGGCAACCGGTTTAATTGGACATTTAGCCGGTGCAATCAGCGGTGGGGCTTTATACCGTAAATCAAGTTTCTTGCTAGATAAGTTAGACACACAAGTTTTACCAAACTGGTTTGAAATTTCCGAACGCCCGCATTTATTGCGTCAATTAGCTTCATCTGCTTTTGATAGTGAAGGTGTGATTACCCAAGATAGAGAAATTATTACTGACGGCGTATTGCAAACGTATCTGATGACCAGCTATTCAGCACGTAAAATGGGCTTAAAAACGACAGGACACGCAGGTGGTATTCATAACTGGTTAGTTAAACCAAACCGAACAGGTGGTTTAGACACGCTGTTAAAAGAGATGGGAACCGGTTTATTAGTGACTGAATTTTTAGGTTCGGCAATTAATGCAGTGACCGGCGAGTATTCACGCGGTGCGACAGGTTTTTGGGTCGAAAACGGTGAGATTCAGTATCCTGTAGCGGAGATTACCATTGCTGGTCAGTTACAAGAAATGTATAAAAATCTGGTTGCGGTGGCTGACGATATTGAATATCGTTCAAATATTCAGACCGGCTCAATTTTATTGGATAAGATGAAAATTTCCGGTGAGTAAAAATTTATCTAATTGAGAGTGATTCTTATTGACATTAATTTGTGTGTTACTTAAAATGAACCACGTTACATTTTAGGGTAATGTAATGTTGCTAAAGAACTTTATCGTCATCTTAGGTAATTTAGCAATTAGGGTAAAAGTAAATTCGTTAGGTTATATAGCCGGTCTGAGAAGATCGGCTATTTTTTAGAGAATATACATGGAATATAAAAAAACGGACGCTATATCTGCGTCCCTTTTTTATAGATAGCGTGAATTATTCTTCGCCTAATTCACCCATTGCGGTAATGCTGAAACCTGCATCAACGTGTAATACTTCACCGGTTACACCTGAAGCTAAGTCTGAACATAAGAATGCTTTGCTGAGTTACCTACATCATCAATTGTTACGGTACGGCGTAACGTCGCAGTTTTCTCGAATGCAGAAAGCATTTTTTTGAAGTTTTTGATACCTGATCTTGCAAGTGTACGGATTGGACCTGCTGAGATTGCATTGACACGGATACCGTCTTTACCTAAATCCGCCGCCATAACACGTGTTGCCGCTTCTAATGATGCTTTTGCTAAACACATTACGTTGTAGTTAGGAATCGCACGTTCCGCACCTAGGTAGCTTAAGGTTAAAAGTGCTCGCATTTTCGTTTAAGTATGGACGCGCCGCTTGTGCCATTGCGACGAAGCTGTATGCACTAATATCGTGTGCGATACGGTAGCCTTCACGGGTTCTTGCGTTTACATAGTCACCGTCTAATTGATCGCCCGGTGCGAATGCGATTGCGTGTACGAAACCGTCAAATTTTTCCCATTTTTTGCTTAATTCGGTAAAGCAGTTTTGGATTGATTCGTCTGTTGCTACATCTAATGGTAATACGATGTCTGAACCAAATTCTTTTGCAAACTCTTCAACACGCGGTTGTAATTTATCATTTAAATAAGTGAATGCGAGTTCTGCACCCTGTGCTTTCATTGCTTTTGCAATGCCGTATGCGATAGAACGGTTACTTGCAAGACCCGTTACTAAAATGCGTTTACCTGTTAAAAAGCTCATGCTGGATTCCTTTTGAACATTATTGAAGCGTGGATTACGCTTACTTCATATAAAATAAAGGGCGTATGCGATACGCCCCTACGAGATTTTGCAAATTATACCGAAAAAACGACCGCTTACGCAAATTTCCCTAAGTGATCAGGCTTGGCAAGCGGTCTGATCCGAGCAGTTTCTTGTAAAAATTTTCACAAATTTGACCGCTTCACTTATTTTATTGCCACCATTGAACCGAAGTTGAAACATTGAAACCAAAGTTCGATTTGTGAAAAACCGGCTTGTTTTAAGCGATCTTTATGGGTTTCAATACTGTCGGTTAACATCACGTTTTCAAGAGCGGTACGTTTTTGGCTGACTTCAAGTTCGCTGTAACCGTTGGCACGTTTAAAGGTGTGATGTAGGTCAATGAGTAATTCATTCATGGTTTCATTGGCAAAAGTAAATTTTTCAGATAACACTAAAATCCCGTTGGGGTTTAAGCCTTGATAAATTTTAGTCAGCAATTCAAGACGATCCGCACGCGGTAAGAATTGCAAGGTGAAGTTTAGTACCACCATCGAAGCGTTTTTGATCTCAATATGGCGAATATCGTCACAAAGGATCTCCACAGGTACATCAGAGTGATAAGCATTGATATGCGAGCGGCAGCTGTTCCACCATTGGTTGCGAATTATCCACGCCGATAATTTTCACTTGATTGGTTTGCAGATTACGGCGAATCGATAAAATCCCCGCACCACGGGAACAACCTAAATCATAAACTTGTGATCCTTCGGTCACGAAACGTTGAGCTAACATACCAATTGCCGTAATAATATTCGAATAGCCCGGTACAGAACGTTGGATCATATCGGGAAACACTTCGGCAACTGATTCATCAAAGGTAAAATCACCAAGTTTTTCAATTGGTGCGGAAAAAATCGTATCTTTACTCATAATCTTATTATTCCTTGTCTAAAAATTTTTGAATGGCACGAGCAACTGTTTCCGGTTTTTCGGCGTGTACCCAATGTTGTGCATTGGCAACGACAAATGATTTTGCTTGTGGAAATTGCTTCAGAATCGTGTCGGTATCTTTTGCTTGAATATAATCGGAGGCACCGCCTTTAATAAATAAAGTCGGTTTATCGAAAAGGACTTCGTGCCAGCCCATCAAATTTTCATAGTTGGCTTTAATTGCCGTTAAATTAAAGCGGAAATAATCCGGTTTTTGCGGATCGAACGCTTTTAACATAAATTGTTGTTCGCCTTCGTCCTTCACATATTGTGCCAATACAGTTTTTGCTTGTTGGCGTGTTGCAGGTTGAGCCGCTTTCACAGCAAATAAACCAGCAAAATTATTGTCATGACGGTGGGTTGGATTGGCGGTCGGTGCAATATCAATCACGACTAATTTATCGATCAGAGCAGGTGCGATATCGGCCAAAGTCATTGCAGTTTTGCCGCCCATTGAATGACCGATCACAATATTGTTCTCTAAACCTAAATGCTGTAACAATACTTGTAGGTCTTGTGCCATTAAGCGGTAATTCATTTCATCGGCATGAAAAGATTGACCATGATTGCGTAAATCCACACGTAAGATATTAAATTGCTCGCTAAACTGACGGGCGATAATGCCGAGATTATTCATATCACCGAATAAGCCGTGTAAAAAAACCATGGTTTGTGCATTGGCATTTTCGGTCGCTGGCTGGAATTGATAATTAAGATAAGTATTTTCTGTCATAAGTTGTTATTTTTTATTCAGTTATTTAATGAAGATCCTATAAAAAGATCTTGAATCTGTATTATAATGCCTAGAATTTTTTTCTAACAAGCAAATCAAAGTAAAAAAACAAGAGGATAGGATGAAAACGATTGAAATCGATGATGAATTATATCATTACATTGCAAGTAGAACCCAAGCAATTGGCGAAAGTGCGTCAGATATTTTACGTCGTCTGTTGCGTTTACCTTCATCGCCACAACCTTTTGTGTTGGTGCAACAAAACACGATTGATGAATTGAAAGAATTGGCACAAACAAAGGCAAAAGTTAAGAAAGAAGATTTAACCGTAAACACCGTACATAAACTGGAAAAAACGCTAAAATCAGATTCATTTATTAATGAAAGTAAAAATGTTATGCGTTTTTTAATGTTGCTTTCTGTTTTACATCAGGCTGATTCCAAGGGATTTGCTCAAGCCACTGAAATTGTTACCGGTACGGAGCGTACTTATTTTGCAACCAGTGAAGCGGCATTATTAAGTCACGGAAGTAGTGTAAAAGCAAAACAAATTCCTGACTCGCCGTTTTGGGTCGTCACGAATAATAATACGGCACGTAAAGGTCTGATTCTGACCGCGGTGATGGAATCCATGTCATTACCTAAACACCTTATTGAACGTGTTCGTGCTTTATTCGCTTAATTGACTACTATGACAGACTTTTCCCTTTTTCCAATCGTTTATTGGGCGAAACATTCTCAAACGCGTCAAGCTATTATATGGGAAAAGGGAAATACAGCTTATTTTCCTTTTCTCTCTCACTCTCTCACTTGGGGCGAACTACATCAGTTAGTCGCCCAAACAGCACAATTATTAATTTCACTTGATACAAAATCAGATGGCATAATAGCTTACTCAGGTTCTCATCGTTTAATCGGTTTGTTGTACTATTGTGCAACTATTGCAATGGGAAAACGGATTTTAATGTTGAATCCTGCACTCAGCGATAGTCAACGCCAAACTATTCTGGCAACTTATCAAATTGAGATTTTGATTACCGATCAGCATTTTGTAAATTTTCAACAAAATCAGACCGCTTATCCGCTCTCAAATTGGGATATGACTTGTCCGGCAACGTTCACCTTAACTTCCGGTTCGTCCGGTATACCGAAAGCGGTAGTGCATTCCGCACAAAATCATTTAGAAAATGCGGAAGGCGTATGTGAATTAATGCAATTTAGTCAAACTGATTCTTGGTTACTC
Source organism: Actinobacillus arthritidis (assembly GCF_029774155.1). Lineage (NCBI taxonomy): Bacteria > Pseudomonadati > Pseudomonadota > Gammaproteobacteria > Pasteurellales > Pasteurellaceae > Actinobacillus > Actinobacillus arthritidis. The sequence goes on from NZ_CP103833.1 coordinate 667,519, forward strand.
AGTTTGCCGTTATTTCATGTGTCCGGTCAGGGAATCGTATGGCGATGGTTGCTCCAAGGTGCAACGTTAGTCATTAATGAACAGAAAGATCAATTATTTAGGTGTTTGGATCAAGTTTCACACGCTTCGTTAGTGCCAACCCAATTACAGCGTTATCTACAAAATAAAACCGAGAAAATCACTAAGACTAAAAAATTTTTATTAGGCGGTACGGCGATTCCTAAAGCATTAGTCGCACAGGCACAACAGCAAGGCATTATTTGTTACTCCGGTTATGGGATGACGGAAATGGCATCAACCATTTGTGCCGTAGAAAATGAATTGGATAATGTTGGTTATCCGCTAAAAGGGCGAGAAGTTAAAATAGTTCACGATGAAATTTGGGTTCAAGGGAGTGGACTCGCACTCGGTTATTTGCAAAATAATGGTGAAATTCGACCGCTAGTAAATGCTGAAGGCTGGCTTCCAACCAAAGATCGTGGCGAATGGAACGCCGCTGGTAAATTAGTCGTGAAAGGTCGGTTGGATAATATGTTTATTTCCGGCGGAGAAAATATTCAGCCGGAGGATGTTGAAAAGGTTATCTATCAATCTGGATTAGTGAATCAAGTATTTGTTTTACCGGTAGAAGATCAAGAATTTGGGCAAAGACCGGTTGCAATCATACAGTTTACCCAACAGGATTTTGTAAAAAATTGTGAAAAGTTAACCGCTTGGCTTAGCGATAAGCTCGAAAAATTTAAACAACCTATCGCTTATTATCCGTTAGAGTTGGTTCAGCCTCCGCAACAGGGCGGAATAAAAATTTCACGTGTACAACTGAAAAACGCATTAATGCAATTATTAGGAAAAAATCATGCTTAAACATCTGCTTAGTCCCTTATTCTTCAGCTTAACACTAATGTTAAGTAGCCATACTATTTGGGCGGTGGAATTACCAACGGAAAAAACGATCCAAACCCAAATTGATGAAGCAAAAAAACTCGAACAGAATGATACAACGAAGACACTTATTCAGCACCTTGAGAATACGCAAGCCTTACTGATGCAAATTAGTAAGCAAAAAGCGGATAATGCTGAGTTAGAAAAAACCATTCAAAGTTCTCAGCATGATCTGAAAGTGAGCCAAGCAAATGTAGAGAAACTTAAAAGTAGTGAGATAAGTGTTCCTTCATTAGATGTACTGGTAAAACGCTCTATGAGTGACTTACAGAAGGATCTTGCAACAGTACAAGCAGGAAATGAAACGATTCAGCAAGATTTGACTGCAATTAATGCTAAGTTAGTCACGCAAAGCTCGGCACCGGATAAAGCTCAAACCACGTTGACGGCAAATGCGACTCGTAAGCAAGAAATTAATACGCTTTTAGGTAATGCTAATATTTCCGATGCAGAAAAAACTAAATTAGAAACGGAATTAGCATTACTGGATTTACAAAATGACTATAACCAATCTTTACTGCATGGTAGTGATGATTTAACAGCACTCTATAATAGTCAATTAGAAGAGAAAAAATTAGCACAGCAAAATTTACAGACTGAGCTGAGCAACTTACAAAATGCAATTAATACGAAATTAGTTGAAGAGTCAAAAAATAAAGTTGCCCAAGCAAGACAATCCCAGCAAAAAAATTCAAATGTAGATACGAATCCGTTGATTGTAAAACAATTAGATCTAAACACGCGTATTAGTGAGGAATTGTTGAAACAAACAACAGAACTTACACAATTATCCCAAGATAATTTGCGGATTAAAGGCGTATTAGATAATTTGCAACAAACGCAACGTAATATTGAAGAACAGATCAGTTCTTTACAAGGTACATTGGTACTTTCTCGTATTATTAATAAGCAAAGACAATCATTACCGCAAGATCAGATGGTAAAAGGTCTGTCTAAGCAAATTGCAGATTTACGGGTAAAAGTCTTTGATATTACTGAATTTAAAGACAGTATTTCTGATCCGAATACGTATATCGCAAAATTGGAAAAAGATGAGAAAACCAGTTTTACAGAGAAGGAAAAACAGCAGTTAACCAATATTGTTACCGAACGTTCTAAAATCTTAGCGGAGATGATTAAGTTATTGAATAATCAACTTAATTTATCCATTAATATCGAGTTAAATCAACAACAGGTTCAGACTATTAGCGATACGCTACAGAAAAAATTAGAACAACAAAGTTTCTGGGTAAAAAGTAATAGCTCGATAGATGAAGATTGGTTTAAGAATTTTCTGCCGTTAGCTGGTTTTCAGTTAAGCAATTTAGCCAAAAAATTCGATTTCTCAAATTGGAAAGATAATATCGTGCCGGCAAGTATTTTAGAGATTTTGCTCGCACTCGGTATTTTCATTATTTCTCGCCAGAAAGAAAAAATTAAACAACGCTTAACTAAAATTAATAATAGTATGAAGACCGTTGCAACGGATAGTCAATGGAATACGCCGTTTGCAATTTTTTGGACATTAGTTTTGTGTTTACCAAGCACCTTTACTTTCTTAATGGTTTTCATCTTGGTGACTTATATTTGTTTCCAAGATCCGACGGAAGTCTGGCCTTGGGGATTAAAAATGTCCGGATATTGGCTTTATTTTGCGTTTATGGTCGCAATGTTGCGTCCGAACGGTATTGGTTACCGCCACTTTAATATGCCACAAAAAAGTAATGCGGTTTTCCATGGGATTTTAAAGCGTTCAGTATGGGTAATCGGTTTAATGCTGAATACCGCAGTATTTAGTAATGTAACGGAAATGGGGATTGCTTATGATGTGATAGGGCAAGTCTTTACGATCGTAGTGTTGATCAGTATTATTTTTATTGTCGCACCGGGATTTAGACAGGCAATTTCAACCTATCAAAATGTAACAAATAAAGATGCAGAAAGTCCTCGCAACTTCTTACTGAATATCGCTCGTTTAGTGTTATTACTTGCTCCGATTGCGTTAGTGACACTGATCGCATTAGGTTATTACTATACTTCTTTAATTATTATTGAACATTTAGTATCAACTTATTTTGCTGTTATCACTTGGATTATTTTACGTAATGTCTTTTATCGCACATTTAATATCGCTTCCCGACGTTTAGCCTTCCGCCGCTTACAAGAAAAACGCGAACAGGCATTAGCTAAGGTAACGCACTCTGAGCAAGTTGCGACTCAATCGGAAGACGATATTCCGTTTGATTTGCGTGATGATACTTTGGCGGTTAGTGAGATTAAAGATCAGATGTTAAAACTGATTGACCTTTCGCTTTGGGCAGTATTATTCGCTCTGTTATATTGGGTATGGTCAGATTTAATCACAGTTGCTTATTATCTGAATGGTGTAACGCTTTGGCAACAAGCGACCGAAACTGCACAGGGTGTCGTGATGGAATCCATCACCTTGCTGAATTTATTGGTTGCATTCGGGATTATCTTTGTTACGTATGTGTTAATTCGTAACTTAAGTGGTTTATTAGAAGCATTAGTGTTTTCTAATTTAAAACTCTCTCAAGGCACACCATATACGGTGACAACATTATTGACTTATTTGTTAGTCGTATTAGGAGCAACTTTTGCTTTTGCGACCTTGGGAATGTCTTGGTCTAAATTACAGTGGTTATTTACTGCATTATCGGTCGGTTTAGGCTTTGGTATGCAGGAGATTTTTGCGAACTTTGTTTCCGGTATCATTATCTTATTTGAACGTCCGGTACGTATTGGCGATATGATTACTATCGGCACGTTTAATGGTACAGTTTCAAAAATTCGTATTCGTGCGACTACATTAATTGATAATGATAAGAAAGAAGTAATTGTGCCGAATAAAGCCTTTATTACTGAGCGAATCGTTAACTGGGCATTGACATCTTCAATGACTCGCTTAGTGGTGAGTGTTGGTGTTGCTTACGGTTCGGATCTTGAATTAGTAAAACGCCTCTTACTACAAGCGGCAGAAGAGAATACCAGCGTATTGAAAGATCCGGCTCCGGTCGTATATTTTCTGACCTTTGGTGCGAGTACGTTAGATCATGAATTACGTGTACACGTAGGGCAGATTTTAGACAGAACACGAACGATTGATGAGTTAAATAGACGTATTAATCAATTGTTCACCGAACATAATATAGAAATAGCCTTTAACCAGTTAGATGTCTTTATTAAAAATCAGGCAACTAATGAAGAGGTTAAATGGTCAACGGAAAAGTTTAACGAAAAATAAGGATAATAGGTTTGCCTATGATGTTAAAAAAAGCGTGGCAGTTAATATTATTTTTTGCATTCTTCTCGAATATCGGTTGGGCGGAAACCTCACAGGAACAAGTAGTCGGAGAAAGTGTACGTAATCAAATCAGTGCATTTAAATCCGGTACGCTTGATAGTGGCAGTAATATTGATTCGCAAACGCCTAGCCTAACATTGCAATTTATCGAGCAAACGCAAAAACAGAAAAACGATATCGAAGCATTGGAGCGTCAGCTTCAATTGCTTCCTCAAGCATTATCTGAGATTGAAAGCCATATCAAAGATTATAAAGAGGCAACCGATTCGCTTAAGCATAGTGAATTTAATGCGTTTTCTTTGGATGAATTAGCTCAAAAACAAACTGAATTTCAGACTCAGCTACAATCCGTACAGGTCACATTAAGTGAATTGGACAGTAAAGTTGCTAATAACCGTAATGTACTGGTTAATCACCAAAAAATTACCGATCAAAATGTGGACCGAGTACAAGAGATCTCTCGTCTGAAATCGAATAATCAACTCAGCCAAGCGATGCTGGAGAGATTGAATGCTGAGCTTGATTATATTGATGCGAATAATAAATTTAATGCATTATTAGTGAGTAGTGCAGAAAAACTAATTGAGCTAGATGAAAGCAAGAGAAGTGAAGCGACGGCTAAACAACAGCTATTACAAAAGCAACTGGCAGTCTTGCAGGAAGTCTTAAATGCAAAGCGTTTGAAACTGTCTGAGCAAAAAGCACAACAGGTTGAGAACCAGCAAGTTACGAATGAGATTCAAAATTTCTTAATTCAAGATGAGTTGGAGCATAATCGTGAATTAAGTCAATTTTTAGTGCAACAAACACAATCTTTAAATACGCTCTCGCAAGATGATCTACGAACTAAAAATGTGTTGGAAGGCTTAACGCAAGCACAGCGTAATATTGAAGAACAGATCAGTGTTCTGCAAGGTACGCTTGTGCTTTCTAAAGTCATTAATCAGCAGATGCAAGCATTGCCAACCGCAAAATTAAATAAAGATCTGGCAACCTCTATTGCTAATGTGCGTGTGCATATTTTTGAATATTCTCAACAACGTGATCAGCTATATACACTGGATGAGTATGTCAAAAATCTTACCCACTCTTTGGAAGAACCGCTTACTCAGGAAGAAAATCAAGCATTAAATAAATTATTGAAAGAGCGTCAAAAACTGTTAGACGATATTATTAAATCGCTTAATAGTCAGCTCAATGTATCGATTAATATTGAAAATAATCAGAAACAAATTGATGCTATCAGTAGCACGTTACAACGCCAACTACAGCAACAAAGTTTTTGGGTTAATAGTAATAATCCAATGGGCTTTGATTGGGTTAAAGCATTTCCAAAACTGGCGTTTTCTGAAATCGCAGAATTAACGAAATATGTCAGTTTTAGTAATGTCAGCAAAAATCTTCTACCGACTGCATTATTTACCGGTTTCTTTTTATTGATTTCCTTATTATTAAATTGGAAAAAACAAGCGATAAAAGACCGCTTGTCTAAGATTGCAAGCCAAGTAAATACTTTAAAGAATGATAGCCATTGGTATTCGCCGGAAGCGATGTTTTGGACGCTATTATTAGCCTTACCAAGTACATTAATGTTTTTTACCGCCTATAACTTAGTCGCATTCTTATTCTTTAATAACCCGATTGCCGCGTGGCAATGGGGGGTAAAATTAACGATCTACTGGTGGTTTTTTGCTACGGTACTTTCTTTGTTACGTCCGAACGGTCTGGCTTATCGTCACTTTGGCATGCCACAGGAAAGTAATCGGATTTTCCAGCGTATTATTAAACAATCGATCTGGATTATCGGCTTGCTCTTAATTTCGTCAATCCCATCACAGATTGAAACTATCGGTTATCCGAATGATGTTATCGGACAAGTGATGTCGATTGTTGCACTTGCTTTATGTCTTTTGGTAGTACGTCCGTTATTGGATCGAGGCATTACTGAATATCAGAATGCGAAAACTGAAGACGGCACAATTCGCAATGTCAGTTTATTTAAGTTATTGCGTTTAGTGCTGATTGTTGTACCAATCTCATTAATTGTATTAATTATATTCGGCTATTACTATACGGCGATTTATTTGATTACCCATTTATTGAATAGCTACTTTGTGATTCTTATCTGGGTATTTGGTCGTTATTTTGCTTATCGAGCGGTGACGATTTCGGCTCGCCGTTTAGCCTATCGCCGTTTGCAGGAAAAACGCCAGAAAATTCGGGAACAAGCTACGGATCATTCGCATAAAGAGGATCATAAGAAAGAAGAGGAATCGATAAAACTTTCTGTCGTTAACCAACAAATTTTCCGTATTACAGATTTAATCGGCTGGGTGGTGTTATTTGGCTTACTTTATGTCGTGTGGTCCGATTTAATCAGTATTGCTTATTACTTGGACGGTGTGATTTTATTTGAGAGTAATGACGGCGAGAAGGTTGAAGCGATTACCTTATTGAATCTGATGAGAGCCTTTTTATATGTGGTCGTGACCTATGCTTTGGTCAAAAATATTGCCGGTATTTTAGAGGTTGTTCTCTTTTCACGTATAAAATTCTCGAAAGGGACACCGCAAACGCTGATTACAATGTTTATTTATATCATTGTGGTAATCGGCGGAGTATCTGCCTTTTCTGCATTGGGGATTTCTTGGACGAAAATTCAATGGATTTTCACTGCATTATCTGTGGGTCTAGGTTTCGGGGTACGTGAAATTTTCGGCAGTGTGGTTTCCGGATCGATATTATTATTTGAACGCCCAATTCGTGTTGGGGACAAAGTAACGGTCGGACAGCATACCGGTTTTATTACTAAAATCCGTTTACGTTCAACGACATTACTTAATTCGGATAATATGGAAGTGGTATTACCGAACCAAGCATTTGTCACCGATCGTTTTATTAACTGGACATTAAATAATACGATTACCCGTTTGCAGTTCTTTTTGAATGTACACTTAGACGACAATCTGCAAAAAGCAAGGGAATTGATCTTGCAAGCAATTGCAGAAGCCCCTAAAGTAGTAGCGGAGCCGAAACCGGCAATCAATATTTTACGGTTTCATGATAATGCACTAGAGCATGAAATTGAAGTGTTTGTCGGCGAATTAGGCGATCGTTCGGAAACATTAACTTTCTTACATTATCGGATTACCGAATTATTAAAACAACATCACATTCGATTCGCTTTCAAACAGTTAGATGTCAATATGCATACAGCAATAGAAGCACAACAAGCGGTCAAATTGAGTGAAAATTTAGCAAAATAAGAAGGAAGCATTATGGCAGGCAACAGCATTGGACAATTATTTAAAGTAACCACATTCGGCGAATCGCACGGTATTGCATTAGGCTGTATCGTGGATGGCGTTCCACCGAATATGGAACTGTCGGAGGCGGATATTCAGCCCGACCTAGATCGCCGTAAACCGGGGACTTCACGTTATACCACACCTCGTAGAGAAGATGATGAAGTCCAAATTCTGTCCGGTGTATTTGAAGGTAAAACAACCGGTACTAGCATTGGTTTAATCATTAAAAACGGTGATCAACGCTCAAAAGATTACGGTGATATTGCGGATAAATTCCGTCCGGGACATGCGGATTATACCTATCAACAAAAATACGGCATTCGTGATTATCGTGGCGGTGGACGTTCTTCAGCACGTGAAACGGCAATGCGTGTTGCGACCGGTGCGATTGCAAAAAAATATTTACGAGAGCAATTCGGCATTGAAGTGCGAGGTTATTTATCCCAAATTGGAAATGTAAAAATCAATCCGGAAAGCGTGGCGGATATCAGTAAAATCGACTGGCAACAAGTGGCAAGTAATCCGTTTTTCTGCCCAGATCCGGTTGCTGTAGAAGGTTTTGATGCGTTAATTCGTGAATTGAAAAAAGAGGGTGATTCTATCGGGGCAAAATTGACTGTTGTGGCAGAAAATGTACCAGTCGGATTAGGTGAACCGGTGTTTGATCGTTTAGATGCGGATCTCGCTCATGCACTGATGTCAATTAATGCAGTAAAAGCGGTTGAAATTGGTGACGGTTTTGCAGTCGTAGAGCGGCGAGGTAGCGAGCATCGAGATGAAATGACACCGCAAGGCTTCTTATCAAATCATGCTGGTGGCATTTTAGGTGGAATTAGTTCCGGTCAACCGATTATTGCCCATATTGCCTTAAAACCAACATCTAGCATTATGGTGCCGGGACGTTCGGTAAATTTGAATAATGAACCGGTAGAATTAGTCACGAAAGGACGCCATGATCCTTGTGTTGGTATCCGTGCGGTGCCGATTGCTGAGGCAATGACCGCAATTATTTTGTTGGATCATTTACTAAGATTTAAGGCGCAATGCCGTTAAGTCGGGTTAATATACATCAATCCCCTTGAACATAAGTTCTAGGGGTTTTTTATCTATGAGATTTGCAAAAGAGGATAACATTATATAAACTGAAATAAATAACATACCCTTTATTTTATTATGATAAAAAATTACAGAACGTTTACTTTGGCATAATTTCGTTTGGTATTTCTCTTTCTATTCGTGCAGAAAGTGTAGATCCGATGTTGTTGAAACTGGATGCAACACAACAACAAAGGCAACAACAATATCAACAATCCAAAGATAAATCATTACGGACACAAGCAGAGGTAAGGTTGGATACTTCCACCCATCAAGTTATTTCTTTACCTCATAACGAATCCCCTTGCTACCCCATTCACCAAATTTCATTAACCGATTACAGTTCAACTTCCTCAACAAGCCAATTTCAATGGGCGTTAGATAAAGCCGCACAGGATTTAAAACTCACTTTGCCACATTGTTTTGGAGGCGAAGGTTTAGGCATTTTAATGAAACAGGTGCAAAATAATATTATTGAACAAGGTTATGTAACGACCTGAGTGGTGACGGAAGAGCAAAATTTGCGTGGCGGTAAGTTAAATTTAACCGTCATTTTGGGGAAAGTGCGTAATACGATTGTGGCGGATAGCGGTGTTGTGCCTCGTTTTACCAAATTACACGCATTAACCGCCTTTACCTTTGAAAAAGGCGATTTGCTCAATGTTCGTGATATTGAGCAGTCTTTAGAAAATTTAAAACGTGTGCCAACGGCAGAAGCGAATATTGAGATTTTACCGAGTGAAGATGAATTAGCTTTAGTGGGCCAGTGATTTAAAAATTAGCTATGCACAAGCATTTCCTTTTCGCTTAAACCTTGGTTTAGATGATGCTGGTTCGACTTCAACCGGCAAATTTCAAGCCAATGGAACACTATCTTTTGATAACATTTTTTCCGCAAACGACCTTTTCTATACTTCCTTCACACATAGTTTAAATACACATAATGATGACGAGGGAAAACAAGCCAGCAAAAGCTTTACTTTCTATTATTCTATTCCTTTCGGTTATTGGACATTATCTGCTTCGCAGAGCTATAACCGCTATCACCAAGAAGTCTTTGGGGCATTTGATAATAATTACATTTACTCAGGCAAAAGTAATACCACTAAAGCCACCCTTTCTTATTTACTTTATCGAGATAGTAAACGTAAGACATCGGTATCAGGCAGTTTTTGGTCTCGTCAATCACAAAACTATATTGATGGTGCGGAAGTTGATGTTCAAAAACGTCGTATGGCAGGTTGGGAAGCCGGCATTTCACATAAAGAATACCTAGGCTATGCGACTTTAGAATTATCAGGAGGTTATAAGCGAGGGACGGGTGCAAGAGGGGCATTATCCGCACCGGAAGAGCTTTAGAATGAAGGGACTTCACGTCCGCAAATTAGTGTTTTTCGTGAGTTTTATTTAACAGGTAAAGTAGAATCTATGGTTTAATTTAAAAAATAATTTACCTTCGTGAAATATGATTTCGATAGAGTATCTAAATGTTCAAGAAGAGGATACTTTTGCAGTAGATTTGTAAAAGAATAACCTTACAAGTGGTCAAATTTCGCCGAAATTTGACCGCTTGTTTTTGTATTGGCTTTGGACACTCGCAGGAGTCGAGTGCCGGCGTGGTGCAGTAGATAGCTATTCCGAACGGAAGCAGAAAGCGGCATCAGGTGTGGCAGGCGAAGCGAGTACAATGTTATTATCGGAAGTGGTTTTTAACAAAGAAGCAAGCCAATTAAGTGAAGAAGAGCGAGAGTTACTGAGTGTTGCAGGTCAATTATCGGGTGCTTTAGTTGGTAATGGAGTGGGCGGTAATACGGCAGGAACATTACAAGGGATAGAAACGGCAAAAAGGGCGGTGGAGAATAACTATCTCTCAGCTCAAGAAGCGGCAAGAAAATTAGAATTAGAGGATAAACTACATCGAGGGGTTATTACATCAGAAGAAATTACGGAACTTAGTGAAATTAAGAATAAGGATAGAGAAAGCGATTTAGCTTTAATTTCAGCTTGCGAAGGAAATTCGCTTTCTTGGAAGTCTAATAAAAGTAAATAATCCATATACGTATGTATGTTAAGTGGTTAAATTTCCAAAAAAATCGCACGCTAAAATAAGGAAATCTTGAATTACTAAAATGATCAAGAAATTGGAATTGGCAAATTTCTTATCAAATTCCGACCGATCTTTCTTTAAAAAGCCCTCGCATGCGACCTTTAATTAATATAATCTAGTAATTATTTTTAATTTTAAAGGTAAATTTATGACACTTTCACAACGCTTTCATCGTTTGGCTCAACAAACAAAAACGGCGATTTCGCAAAGACCCACTTGAAATCCTGCTAATTACCCTATTCGCTTTTCCGTTTTGGTGGATAGATCTTTCTTATCATCATTTTGCCTATTGGCTTTTTGCTTCGGTTTTCTTTGTGGTGATTTATCTCACTCGCTCAACACGTTGGTATAAATTTTCGTGGCTCGTGCCTGTGTTAGGTTGCGTGGCATTATGGGCGGTGAATGATAATGCAAAGTTTTACTTTGAAAGCCCTAAATATTGGGCATTGCTGTGGATCACGGCGATTATGCTTTGTAGCGTGCCGTTTCAGCGTGAAAATCAGCCTTATATGTTTCACAAATTCAGCACGGCGTTTAATATTATCGTCGCTGAACTCACGGGCTGTTTGATTCTTGGTATTTTATTTGCCGTAATGCTAAGTGTTAAAATTCTTTTTGGCATCGCATTTTCAGAGAATTTTTATCTACGTAGTTCGTTCTTTGTTCATTTCTTTTTTGTTCCGCTCTTTTTCTTAGTTTTTCAGCAACGTCAAACCGAGAAAATGACGCTGAACCGCTGGCTTGATATTTTGCTTAATTTTATCGCAATACCTGCGTTGATGATTTTTACCGCATTACTTTATGCGTATGTCGGGAAGATTTTGCTGGCGACCGATTTACCAAAAGGAATGGTCTCAAACATTGTATTGCCTTATTTAATCGCAGGTTTAGCAATTTATTGCCTACGTGTAATTAGTGCCAAACCTCGTTGGAATGGCTTTTTCCGTTTTTATCCTTATTTAGCCATTGTACCATTTGTATTGCTTTATCTGGCGATTGAACGCCGTATTTCAGATTACGGCTGGACAGAACATCGAATTTATTTAGTGGCGATGGCTACCGCACTTTTGCTCTGTTATGCCACATTATTTGTGCAAAAAACACGCCAATATCGTTATTCTGCGATCATTGTAATTGCGGCGGTTTTCTCTATGACTTACATTCTCAACCCGCAAGAGATAGAGTTTAATAGCCAAATCAAACGGTTTGAAATGTTAGCGGAGAAATTGGACTTATTTGATGAAAATCGACAAATTAAACAGATTGATTTTGATAAACTTACTCATATTGATGGGGAAAAGGCTGAGCAATATCAGGCATTATCGGATATTACGTGGTATTTATTGTACGGTAATAAGGAAGATATTAAAAAACTGGAAGCGAAGTATGGTCAGAATATTTCAAACCTTAGTGGGTTTGATGGAAAGATGTCTGAAATAAAAATAATCAAAGATAACGCCTTGAATGAAATGCTATTTAATCTAGAACAAGAACACATCGACTGGGATATTTCAGACTATAAACGGTTAATTCGTTGGGAATCTGGTTTTGTGAATACGGAATACGAAACAACGCCATATCAATCTACAAGATATTGTTTGACCATCGAACAAAATGGAGAAGAAGAATCTTTTGGTTGTTTAGATTTAGATGAAGTTGTTCGCACAGTGTTTAAAAAACATGGTCTTGATGTAAAGACAAAACAATCTTATGAAACATTAAAAAAACTGAATAATGATTTTCTCACGATTGAAGATAAAGCCAAAGAGCAAGTAGTGCAATTTGATTCATTTCACATAACATTTCACAAAACGGAAGGCTATATTTTTAGTTATTTACGTAGTGCAACATTATTAATAAAATAGCCACTAATGGTGCTCGTTTCCTGACGAGTGTCAATTCTTATCTGTTGTAAACTGTTAATTATGTTGAGTATTTTATAAATTTTAGCGGTAAATCAAGCACTTGTTTTGGCACGAGTGAAACACTCGTGCTATCGGGGGGAAAGTAATATTTATCCTAAAGAAAAATAATAAGAAAAAGATATGAAAATAGTGATGAAATTTCATTACTCGTAATCTTACGATATGATAGAAGAGTAAAATTAAATTCATCTGTAAACGGTCAAATATCCCTAAATTTTTTTGCAATCTGCAAGAATTTAGCGAAATTTGACCGTTTGTTTTTGTGTCGGTTTGGCACTCTAGATAGGAGTAGAGTAGCATATTGGAGAATACCCAAGTACCTGAATTTCCTCGGAATATTTCCATTCTCTCTTTACTTTTTAAGCACAACGGATTGTATCTGTTGAAGTATGTTATTAGTTAAAAATAAATGATTTAAATTAGATAGGCTTTTAGAGTAAACTAAATAGTAATGAGGGAAACCTCACGGTTATTTTCCAAGAAAACCGAAGACAGTTAAATAGCGAATTAATCACCATATCAAGGTCGTTGAATTCCTTAATGGCTATTAATTTGTTGATTTTAAATAAATGTTTTGGGATTTGTTTTGTGAAAATAAGAAGACTTACTCTTTTTTATCCGTTTAGAAAGCATTTATGAAAAAATTTAAAACTATTTTGTTATCAGGTTTCCTTAGTTTAGCTACTTCAACTCAAGCAACACTTTGGGAACAAATTCGTACCCCTGTTACCGGGCAAGCACAGCCTATCGGTGGTTATAGTAACGGTTGCATTATCGGTGCGCGACCATTAGCTTTAAAAGGCGAAGGTTATCAAGTGATTCGTTCTGCACGTAATCGTTTTTACGGCCATCCCGATTTATTATCCTTTTTACAACGTTTAGCTCAAAATACGAAAAATGCGGGTTTACCGCCAATTTTAATTGGTGATATGGGAATGCCGGCAGGCGGTCGTTTTTCTTCTGGTCACGCCAGTCATCAAACTGGCTTAGATGCGGATATTTGGTTTAAATTCGGTCCAATGGACGAAGAAACCGCAAAAAATCCGGCAGGTTTGGCGACATTAATGGTGAATCGAGATGCCCAAGTGGTTGATGAACGAGTATGGACACCACAGCATGCTACAATGGTAAAATTAGCCGCACAAGATGTTCGTGTAGATAGAATTTTCGTGAATCCGGCGATTAAAGTGAAATTATGTAATACCGCTGGTTCAGATAGAAATTGGTTACGTAAAGTACGTCCTTGGTACGGACACGATTCGCATATGCACGTTCGTTTAAGTTGTCCGCAAAATGCACCAAATTGTGAAAACCAAGCCCCGATCCCAGCAGGTGATGGTTGTGGTTCGGAGCTTTATTCATGGTTTGAACCGGCTCCGGCAGGATCAACTGCATCAAAACCGAAAGTATTACCAATGCCCCCGGTTCAATGCCAGATGATTCTATCGTCACAAGGGCTTAATTAATAAAAAAACGCACCTGTAATTAGGTGCGTTTTTCTAGGTTAATGATTATTCTGCTTTAATCGCAAATGCTTTGAGCATAGTGCGGAAAATATCTGTGTTATCAACATAGAATTGGCTTTCCGGTGTGGCTTTATAGTAAGTGCCTAAGTTGGTCTCTGGTTTTGCGATTTCAAGGAAATGTTTTGCTCCAAAACCTTTCGCAAATATGGGTACTAATTCTCTGGTATGGTTGTCCGAATACCAACGAACAAGCGGTAGTGTGCCTGCACCTTGGTTAACGATTTCTGAATAGAATTTGTCGTTAGAGTCAGGACCTTGCAAGAAGCCGTTGCCATGATCAGTCGTTACAATGAGTAATGTTTCATCCCATGAACTATTCTTTTCAACCCAGTTTACTGTTGCTTCGACTGCAAGGTTAAAATCAATTTGTTCTTCGACTAAACGAGGTAAATTATTAGCGTGAGTCGCCCAATCCACCGCACCGCCTTCAACCATTAAGAAAAAGCCTTTATCATTCTTACTGACCACGTTTAATGCACCTAACGTCATTGTGGCTAAATCTGGTTGGTTCTCAAGCCGATTACCTGCCGTTACACCATCTCGATTAAATTGTAAGGTCGCATTATTCGGAGCAGTACCAAGTATTTTTTGTTTACCGTGAAAATCTAATTTACCTTCAGCCAGTGCAATAAAATCTGCTTTACTATCAATTAGCTTATAATCGGTTTTCCCTGCAACTAAGTTTTCCCACGTTTCTTTACCACCAACAAAACGGAAATCTTTTTCATTTTTTGGCTGAGTAGCTTTACCGTTTTTGTCAAAATACGGATGACCACTTCCCATAATAACGGATGCACGTCCGGATTTTACCGCTTCTTGAGCAATTTCAGCATAATTATTACGGCTTATATTATGTGATAAAAAACCTGCCGGCGTAGCATGACTCCATTGTACGCTACTAATTACCCCTAAAGAACGACCAGATTCCACCACATATTCACCAATATTTTTGATACGAGTGTCATTATTCGACCAGTTAATTGCATTGTTATAGGTTTTTTGACCGCTAGCTAAGGCTGTTGCAGCAATGGCACTATCAGTAAAATCAGTTTGAGCATATTCATATCCGCTGAAATAGCTAGGATAGCTTGTAAGATTGCCTTTGTGCTGATAATTAGATTTATCTTTATTCCAAAGATTTTTAGGATCAAATTTAATTGAGTTTTCAAGTGAATTGGTTGGTTTATTCGAGGTATTAAGCGGATAGGTTGAAGCAAATAATTTTACATCAAATTTATCATAAACTTCTTTACTCAATGCTCCGTGACGGAAATAGCTTGCGGCTTTCCAAGTATTAATACCAGCACCATCACTAATTAATAGGATAACATTTTTAGCTTTAGGACTTTCAGTTGCGGTTGACTTTGCGATAGCCGTTTGATGAATAGTTGCACCTACACATAAGAATAATGCAATTTTTGATAATTTCATAATTACTCCTTAGATTGACTATTTAGTCGAGGTGTATTTTATGGATTAATTATGACATTTATATGACAGTAAGCTAAAGTTTTAGATAGATGGTAAGTAAAAGCCCTGTAATCACAGGGCTTTGAGCTATTCTTGAAATGAATTGTAATCAACCGAAAAGCGGGTTTCTTATTCCCACTCAATCGTTGCAGGCGGTTTGCCTGAAACGTCATATACCACGCGGGAAATGCCGTTTACTTCATTGATAATACGGTTTGAGATTTTACCGAGTAAATCGTATGGTAAATGCGCCCAATGTGCGGTCATAAAGTCGATGGTTTCAACTGCACGGAGTGAAACAACCCAGTCGTATTTACGACCGTCACCCATCACGCCCACTGATTTCACCGGAAGGAATACGGTGAACGCTTGGCTTACTTTGTAATACCAATCCGCTTTATAAAGTTCCTCGATAAAGATTGCATCCGCTTTACGCAGTAAATCGCAGTATTCTTTCTTGATTTCACCTAATACACGCACACCTAAGCCTGGGCCTGGGAATGGGTGGCGATTAAGCATTTCTGCCGGTAAACCAAGGGCTAAACCGATTTTACGCACTTCATCTTTAAATAATTCACGTAACGGCTCAACTAAACCGAGTTTCATATAATCTGGTAAGCCACCTACGTTGTGGTGAGATTTAATTACGTGTGCTTTACCAGTTTTGCTTGTCTGCTGATTCGATCACGTCAGGGTAGATAGTACCTTGTGCTAACCATTTTACTGAGGTCAGCTTTTTAGATTCATCATCGAATACATCGACAAACACTTTACCGATGGTTTTACGTTTTGCTTCTGGCTCATCAATACCTTTTAACGCATCTAAGAAACGGTCTTCGGCATTTACTCGAATGATGTTTAAACCGAATTTATCGCCAAACATTTCCATCACTTGATCGCCTTCATTTAAACGAAGTAAACCGTTATCCACAAATACGCAGTGTAAGTTTTTGCCGATAGCACGGTGTAATAGCAATGCAGTAACTGATGAATCTACACCGCCTGATAAGCCTAAAATTACTTCGTCGTCGCCTACTTGCTCTTTAATACGAGCGACAGCATCTTCGATAATATTTTCTGCTGTCCATTTACATTCGCAACCACAAATGCCTACTACGAAGTTAGTTAATAGCTCTAAACCGCTTTTCGTGTGAGTTACTTCCGGGTGGAATTGTACACCGTAGAAACGGCGGCTTTCGTCCGACATTGCTCGCAATCGGGCAAGTTGGTGTGACACCAATGATTTGGAAACCTTGTGGTAAACGAGTTACTTTATCACCGTGGCTCATCCAAACGTCTAATTTCGGCTCAGAAGCGGTCAAATTATCGTTTAATTTTGCAAATAACGCATCAGTTGCTTGTAAATCAACGGAAGCATAGCCGAATTCACGATGATCAGAAGTTTCAGTTAAACCGCCTAATTGCATCGCCATGGTTTGCATACCATAGCAAATACCTAATACCGGTACGCCTGCATTGAATACATATTCCGGTGCACGAGGGCTGTTTTCTTCGGTGGTACTTTCAGGACCACCTGAAAGAATAATCCCGGTCGGGTTAAATTCACGGATTTGTTCTTCGGTAACGTCCCACGCCCAAAGCTCGCAGTAAACCCCAATCTCACGCACACGACGTGCGATTAATTGCGTATATTGTGAACCGAAGTCCAAAATTAAAATTTTATGATTGTGAATGTTGTTCATTTAAGTTCTCTTTTTTATAAAAACCTAGGGCGATTCGCCCTAGGTTACGCATAGTTGAGCTACTCTGTAGCTCTTGTTTATTTGTAATGCCCAGCTCCAGCGGAGCTGAATTATGCATAACCCACGGCATAAGCCGTGGGTACTGTGCTACACAAGATAGCCTAAGATTAACCCATACGATAATTCGGTGCTTCTTTAGTAATAGTCACATCGTGAACGTGAGATTCTTTGATACCTGCACCGCTGATACGTACGAATTGTGCTTTAGTACGAAGATCTTCAATGGTTGCTGAACCTGTTAAGCCCATGCAAGAACGTAAACCGCCCATTTGTTGGTGGATAATTTCTTTTAAGAAACCTTTGTATGGGATGCGTCCTTCAATACCTTCCGGTACTAATTTATCCGCCGCGTTATCTGATTGGAAATAACGGTCTGAAGAACCTTTGCTCATTGCACCTAATGACCCCATACCACGGTAAGACTTAAATGCACGTCCTTGGTAAAGTTCGATTTCACCTGGTGCTTCTTCCGTGCCGGCAAACATAGAACCCACCATTACACAGCTTGCGCCCGCCGCGATTGCTTTTGAAATATCGCCAGAGTAGCGGATACCACCGTCTGCAATTACAGGAATACCACGACCTTCTAATGCCGCTGCTGCTTCTGCAATCGCAGTGATTTGTGGTACGCCTACGCCGGTTACGATACGTGTAGTACAGATTGAACCCGGGCCGATACCCACTTTTACCGCACTTGCACCGGCATCTGCTAATGCGATTGCGCCTTCAGCGGTTGCGATGTTACCGGCAACGATTGGTAAGTTAGGGTATTTTGCACGGGTTTCACGGACACGTTGTAATACGCCTTCAGAGTGGCCGTGTGAAGAGTCGATTAATAATACGTCCACGCCAGCTTTCACTAATGCATCAATACGTTCTTCATTACCAGGGCCCGCACCAACAGCCGCACCAACACGTAAACGACCGAATTCATCTTTACACGCATTCGGTTTTTGTTCCGCTTTTTGGAAGTCTTTAACGGTGATCATGCCTTTTAATTTGAAGTTGTCATCAACCATTAATACTTTTTCAACACGGTGTTCGTGCATCAATTCTAAGATTGCTTCACGCGTTGCACCTTCTTTTACAGTGACGAGGCGTTCTTTCGGTGTCATTACTTTTGCAACAGTTTTGGTTAAATCTTTAACGAAACGAGTGTCTCGGCCGGTAATGATACCGACTAAATTATTTTCACTATCAACAACAGGATAACCGGCAAAACCGTTTTTCTTCACAAGTTCAGCAAGAGAAGCAAGCGTTAAATCCGGCGACACAGTAACAGGTTCCGAAACAATACCACTTTCAAATTTTTTCACTTTACGTACGCGATCCGCTTGACGTTCGATAGACATATTTTTATGAATAAAACCGATACCGCCTTCTTGTGCTAAAGAAATCGCTAATTTAGTTTCTGTGACAGTATCCATTGCGGCGGAAAGCATTGGGATATTTAAACGAATTTCTTTAGTAAGTTGAGTAGAAAGATCAGCAGTATTTGGAAGCACAGTGGAGTGTGCAGGGACGAGAAGAACATCATCAAATGTGAGGGCTTCTTGTTTGATACGTAGCATCGCAATAGTTCCTTTAAAAATTATTGAAAATAAAAATAGGTATGGGAAAAATTGCGAGCGGATTATACAGAGGTTTCTTTTTTTTGTAAATTTGAATTTTGGGCAAACGTTTGCTTTTGTTTAAAATTTAACTGTTATTTTTAATTTATTTAGCTTATTACAAAAATTTAACTTTCCAATCGCTTTTCTCTCTTGAATTGAGATAAATTGCCCTTATTATGGTAAACTGTATTTTTAAATTATAGATAAGAGATTATAAAGGATGGGCAGAAAAAGAAGTGCCAGTTCATCTCGTTGGTTGGCGGAGCATTTTAAAGATCAGTTCGTGCAAAAAGCACATAAACAAAAATTACGTTCACGAGCTTATTTTAAATTAGATGAAATTCAGCAGACTGATCGTTTATTTAAACCGGGAATGACAGTCGTTGACTTAGGGCCGCACCGGCGGCTGGTCGCAATATGCGGTCACGCAAATTGGTAGTAAAGGGCGTATTATCGCTTGCGATATCTTAGATATGAATCCAATTGTTGGTGTGGATTTTTTGCAAGGCGATTTCCGAGAAGAGTCGGTGTTAAATGCTTTATTAGAGCGTGTCGGCGATGATATGGTCGATGTGGTTATGTCGGATATGGCACCGAATTTCAGCGGTATGCCGTCAGTTGATATTCCACGAGCAATGTATTTAGTAGAATTAGCCTTAGATATGTGCCGTCAGGTACTTGCACCTAAAGGCAGTTTTGTGGTCAAAGTGTTCCAAGGTGAAGGCTTTGATGATTATTTAAGAGATATTCGTGCAATGTTTAGCACAGTAAAAGTGCGTAAACCTGAAGCTTCTCGAGATCGTTCAAGAGAAGTTTATATTGTAGCAACGGGTTATAAAGGCTAATAAGCGGTTAAAAATTGCAAAGCGTTTGCAAAAATCTGACCGCTTGTTATCGAGTGATATAACAAGTTTTTTTATTCTAAAAGAGGAAATTAACCTTGAGCGATATGGTTAAAAATATTGTCCTTTGGGTAGTGGTTGCAGTTGTTTTAATGACTGCCTTTGAGGGCTTTAACTCAAATTTTGGTAACAACAATACGGTTGCTTATTCGACTTTTTTAAATGATATTAAATCAAATAATTTGAAAGAAGTGGATTTCAAACGTAATGATGAAACCATCTCCGTTACTAAAAACGATGGTACGCAATACCAAACCGTAATGCCGATGTATGACGAATACTTATTGGCTGATCTTGCGAAAACAAATGCAACGGTCACCGGTCAACCGGAAGAACGCCGTGGTTTGTTATCTCAAATCTTGATTTCTTGGTTCCCGATGTTAATGCTAATCGGCTTTTGGTTGTTTTATATGCGTCAAATGCAAGGCGGTGGCGGTCGTGGTGCGATGAGTTTTGGTAAGAGCAAAGCGAAAATGCTGACTGCTGAGCAAGTTAAAACACGCTTTACCGATGTAGCTGGTTGTGATGAAGCTAAAGAAGAAGTCGGCGAAGTGGTGGATTTCTTAAAAGATCCGAGTAAATTCCAAAAACTGGGTGGACGTATCCCAAAAGGTATTTTAATGGTTGGTCCTCCTGGTACAGGTAAAACCTTATTAGCGAAAGCGATTGCCGGTGAAGCTGGCGTGCCATTCTTTACGATGGCGGGTTCTGATTTCGTAGAAATGTTTGTTGGTGTTGGTGCTTCTCGTGTACGTGATCTTTTTGAGCAAGCGAAGAAAAATGCACCTTGTATCATTTTTATCGATGAAATTGATGCGGTCGGTCGTAAACGTGGTGGTGCAGGTTTTAGCGGTGGCCATGATGAGCGTGAACAAACCCTTAACCAGATGTTAGTTGAGATGGACGGTTTTGAAGGTTCAGAAGGCGTGATTATTATCGGCGCAACGAACCGTGCGGATGTGCTTGATGACGCATTAACCCGTCCGGGACGTTTTGACCGTCAAGTCACGGTAGATTTACCGAATGTGAAAGGTCGTGAGCAAATCTTAAAAGTGCATATGAAAAAAGTGCCGCTTGCACCGGATGTTGATCCTATGATTGTAGCTCGTGGTACACCGGGCTATTCAGGTGCGCAATTAGCAAACTTAGTTAATGAAGTCGCTTTATTTGCCGCACGTAAAAATCAACGTGTTGTAACCATGGATGACTTTGAAAAAGCTCGTGACAAAATCAATATGGGGCCGGAGCGTCGTTCAAATACGATGACCGAAAAAGAATTGATGAATACCGCTTATCACGAAGCCGGTCACGTGATTGTCGGTTATTTAATGCCTGAACATGATCCGCTCAATAAAGTAACCATTGTGCCTCGTGGCCAAGCACTTGGTTTTGCACAATTTTTACCGGAAGGTGACCGTGTAAGTGAAACCTTTACCAAATTGGAAAGCCAGCTTTCAACCTTATTTGCAGGACGAATTGCCGAAGGACTTATTTTTGGTGAAGATAAAATTACTACTGGTGCGTCTTCGGATATTCATCGTGCAACGCAAATTGCTCGTGCAATGGTAACCCAATGGGGCTTCTCTAAAGAGTTAGGTCCGCTGTTCTATCAAAATGAAGACGGTATGGGGGCAATCAAAGGCGTATCGGAAGAGTCGCAAAAATTGATTGACCAAGAGATGCGTAAAATCATTGATCGTAACTACGAGCGTGCGAAGAAAACCTTAGAAGACAATATGGATATTTTACATGCGATGAAAGACGCATTGTTAAAATATGAAACCTTAGATCGTAAGCAAATTGATGATTTAATGAATCGTCGTCCAGTTGGTGAGCCGGCAGGTTGGAATGATAAGGGGGATAACAGTTCATCTAATGATTCTAATACTGTACAAAAGACGGATACGGACTCAAAACCGACAGAAACGAGCCATTCTGATGCAGAAGTTGCGGATAAACAAGCAGATGCTTAGTGATTAATAAAGAGCCGAGAAATAAAAATTTCTCGGTTTTTTTATGCCTGAAATTTGTTGATTTTACAAGCGGTTGAATTTTTTGGAAACTTGTAATCCCATAAATGAAGCTAACTTGTTGATTTTCAATGGTGTAAAATTTAGTTTACGGTGAAATTTTTTCGTTACATTTTTGTTTTGTTCTTGTAGAATGGCTTCATTCATAACAATTTAGAGGTTAGATATGCAAAACAAAACGCTTGGAAGTACATTAATTGTTGCAGGGACGACAATTGGTGCAGGAATGTTGGCGATGCCGCTGACTTCTGCTGGGATCGGTTTCGGATGGACATTAGTATTGCTTATTGCACTTTGGTTATTACTTTGTTTTAGTGCATTGTTATTCGTTGAACTGTATCAAAATGCGGAAAGTGATGCAGGGATTGGGACCTTAGCTGAAAAATATTACGGTAATTTGGGGAGAATTGTTTCTACTGCGGTATTAGTGATTTTTTTATATGCGATTCTTTCCGCTTATGTTTCTGGCGGTAGTTCATTATTGGCAAGTATCTTGCCAACGATTAATGATGCAGAAACCACAAAAAGAATTGCTGGTGTGATTTTTACACTTGTATTTGGCGCTTTTGTGGTAATCGGAACGACGAGTGTGGATATTATCAATCGTATCCTATTTTTAACTAAAATCGGTGCGTTTTTATTAGTATTAGCCTTGTTATTACCGAATATTTCAGTAAGTAATTTACTTGAAACACCGATTGATAATGCGTTATTAATTTCTGCAACCCCGGTTTTCTTTACCGCTTTCGGCTTCCATGGTTCAATTCCGAGTTTAAATAAATATTTAGACGGAAATGTCAAAGCGTTGCGTATCTCGATTTTAGTCGGTACGGCGATTCCGCTAATTGCGTATGTATTATGGCAACTTGCGACACATGGATTATTAAATCAAACCGCATTTTTACAATTAATTGAAAAGGATCCGACGTTAAACGGCTTAGCGGAAGCAATTCAGCAAATGACTGGTAGTTCATTAATTGGTGGAACGGTTAAATTATTCTCGGCATTGGCTCTTATTACTTCATTTTTAGGTGTTGCGTTAGGTTTATTTGAATGTTTAGAAGACTTGTTTAAACGCGTGCATATCAATACGCCTCGTATTTCTTTGGGGGCATTAACCTTTATTCCGCCAATGTTATTTGCCTTTTTCTATCCGGAAGGTTTTATTGCCGCACTGGGTTACGCAGGACAAATGTTTGCTTTCTATGCGTTAGTTTTACCGATTGCGATGGTGTGGAAGTTCCGTAAATTGCATCCGGAGGCAAAATATAGAGTATTTGGCGGCAATGTGGCATTATTAATTGCATTATTATTAGCAATATTTATCATTAACGTGCCATTTATTATTGAAGCCGGTTATTTACCGAGAGTAATTGGATAATAATGTAGAGAAAGTGGTCGAATTTGGCTAAAAAATCGAAATTATGTAGCAAATGCACAAAGAGGCTAATCTGTTTCAATTATATAGGGGCGAACACGGTTCGCCCCTACAAATAAACTTTTTTGCAACTGTTACATAATGCCGTAAAAAATTACAAATTTTGACCGCTTGTTTTAAGTTAACTGTAAATACAATCTTATTGGTTATTATATAAATGAAAAATAAAATTTTAGGCAGTGCTTTGATGATTGCAGGCACAACGATTGGTGCGGGAATGTTAGCGATGCCGCTCACTTCTGCTGGAATGGGTTTTGGTGCAACAGTAGTTTTACTGATTTGTTTATGGGCATTATTAGCTTATACCGGTTTATTGTTTATGGAAGTTTACCAAACTGCCCCAAAACAAGATATCGGGGTAGCGAGTTTAGCTGAACAGTATTTTGGTATCTCAGGACGAGTATTAACGACAACAAGTTTATTAATTCTACTTTATGCACTTTTAGTCGCTTATATTACTGGTGGTGGTTCATTATTATCAGGGTTGTTGCCGGAAATCGGTGATGCACAAATCACAAACCAAGTGGGAATTTTACTGTTTACCGTATTACTTGGTTCATTTGTCGTTATTGGTATCAAAGGGGTAGATGGTTTAACTCGTTTACTCTTTATTGGGAAAATCATCGCTTTTGTATTTGTGTTGCTAATGATGCTACCAAAAGCAAAATTGGAGAATTTAACTGCCGTTCCGCTTGATAATTTATTTGTAGTATCTGCCATTCCGATTTTCTTTACCTCATTTGGTTTCCACGTAATTATGGCGAGTATCAATACTTATTTAGATGCAGATATTCGTAAAATCCGTATTGCGATTTATATTGGTACAGCAATTCCATTAGTGGCGTATTTATTATGGCAACTCGCAACGCACGGTGTGTTAACCCAAGCGGAATTTGTAGAGATTTTAAAACAAGATCCAACGTTAAATGGTTTAGTGAAAGCCACTAGCCAAATTACCGGCAGTACAATTTTAGGTGAAATGGTGCGTTTATTCTCAGCACTTGCATTGATTACCTCGTTCTTAGGCGTAGCAATGGGGATTTTCGAGTGTGTGGGTGATTTATTAAAACGTGTGAACTTACCGGCAAATCGTTTATGGTTGACCTTAGCAACCTTTATTCCACCAGTATTATTTTCGTTATTCTATCCAAATGGATTTATCGGCGCGTTAGGTTATGCAGGTTTACTCTTTGCCTTCTATGGTATGTTATTACCAATCGGTTTAGCTTGGAAAGCACGTCAGCAAGATCCAAATTTAGCTTATCGAGTGATTGGGGGGAATGCTTGCACTCGTGATTGCATTAATTGCTGGTATTATCATTATGATTATTCCATTCTTTATTCAGTTAGGATATTTACCACAAGTTGCTGGCTAACATATAAAATACAAGCGGTTAGAAATTGTGAGAAATTTGCAGATTCTAACCGCTTTTTTATATAAGAATACTTTGAGAATTTTTTCGTCAGGAAGAAAAGATGGATATTGCAATAAAATCACGGCTTATTGAATTTAATACGAAACAACGTCACGCTTTTTCTCAAGGTGATGTTTTTGAGCTGATTTATCAGCGTAGTGATTTTTACGATGAATTATTATTAACCCTATGGCAATCTTTTGGCTTTGATAGACGTACGGATATGGCATTGATTGCCGTGGGCGGTTATGGTCGAAGAGAGATGTTTCCGCTGTCTGATGTGGATATATTAGTTCTCACAGAGCAGAGCATTGATGAGAAAAGTACGCAACAGCTTAACGCATTATTTAATATTTTGTGGGATTGTAAATTACAAGTCGGTGCAAGTATTAGAACATTAGAAGAATCCTTAGAGATTGGACGTAAAGAGATTTCTGTTGCAACAAATATTTATGAAGGACGTTTTTTAACTGGTAATAAACAGCTATGGACAGCATTAGTTGAGCAAATATATCAAGCAGATTATTGGCCGATAGAAGCGTTCTTTCTAGCGAAGATAGAGGAAAAGAATGATCGTTATGCGCGTTACCATAACACCAGTTATAACCTTGAACCGGATCTTAAGCATAGCCCGGGCGGATTGCGAGATCTGCATTTGATTTCTTGGATCTTCTTGCGGCAATTTGGGACTTATTCGTTTGAAAGTTTATTGAATAAGGGAATCTTATTTCCTGAAGAGTTTCAAGAGCTGAATAAAGCACAAACGATCTTGTTCCGTATGCGTTTTGCGTTGCATTTACAGCTTAAACGTTATGATAATCGCCTACGTTTCGATCGCCAGCTACAATTAAGTGAATTATTGGGCTATAAAGGAGAAGGCAATCAAGCGGTAGAAGCGATGATGAAGACCTTTTTTCAAGCAACACAAACGATCTCCCAGCTCAGCCAATTATTGTTAAATAGTTTTGAGCAACAGGTATTGAGATCGCAAAATAATTTGGAAAAAAGACCGCTGGATCAATATTTTTATTTGCAAGGATCAGAAATTCATTGCCAAGATCGCAGGTGCTTTATCCATACACCGAGTTCGATCCTTGATTTATTCTATTATTTAACCGTATATCCTGAGGTAAGTGCCAGTGCCACGATGTTAAGGCATTTACGTTTAGCACTATATAAGCTGAATCAGCCTTTAAGTGCATTGCCTGAAGCCAGAGCACGTTTTATTCGATTATTTGAACAGCCGAATGTTGTTAAAAAAGCGATTATTCCAATGCACCAATTAGGCGTATTAACGGCTTATTTACCACAATGGCAAAATATTGTTGGTTTAATGCAATTTGATTTATTTCATATTTATACGGTAGATGAACATACTATCCGAGTGATGCTGAAATTGGAAAGTTTTTTAGATAAACAAACGGCAGAACAGCATCCACTTTGTTGTCAGCATTTTATGCATTGTCAGCATAAACCGTTACTTTATTTAGCGACATTGTTTCACGACATTGCAAAAGGACGAGAAGATGATCACGCAGAAGTCGGTGCATTGGATATGGAACAATTTGCATTGCAGCATAATTTTGACGCGGATCAGATAGCTAAAATGGTTTGGTTAGTACGTGAACATTTAACGATGTCAATTACGGCACAAAGACGGGATATCCACGACCCATTTGTAATAAAAGCCTTTGCAGAAAAAGTAGAAAATCAAACCGCTTTAGCCGATTTAATGTGTTTAACGATTGCTGATATTTGTGCGACGAATGAAACACTTTGGAATGATTGGAAGCGGTCGCTTTTTGCCCAACTTTTCCAATTTACCAGTCAACAATTGGTTAAAACGCTCGATTATCAAAAAGAAGCAGAGATGAATAGATTACAAGCGTTAGAGTTAATTAAATTTACGTTAAAACCGGATGAACGGATAACGTTACAAACATTTTGGCAATCGTGCCCAAGTAGCTATTTCCTACGTCATAAACCAAAGCAATTAGTTTGGCACGCTTTATCTTATCTTAAGCGACAAACAATGCCGTTAGTGCTAGTCAGCAATGAATATGCACGAGGTGCGACTGAAATTTTTGTATATTGTGAAGATCAGCCTCAACTATTTTTACGTATTGCCCAAATACTCAGTCAAAAGAAAATCAGTATTCATGATGCACAGATTATTACAAGCCAAAATGGTTTGGTTTTAGATAGCTTTATTGTCACGGAATTGAATGGAAATCCGTTAGATTCAATGCGTTGCGAGCAAGTTAGGCAATCACTTGAAGTAGTATTAACGACAAAAGATGCGAAAATTCATAAACCAATGCGTAAGCCGGTAAAACATCAATCTTTTAAACGTCAAACAAATGTGAGATTTTTAGCCAATTCTCAACAAAATCAGACCGCTTTTGAACTATTTACACTGGATAGAGAGGGATTATTAGCACAAATCAGTGATGTGCTAAATCAGTTGGATTTAAATTTAATCAACGCCAAAATCACTACGATTGGTGAAAGAGTCGAAGATTTTTTTGTTGTTACGACACGACAAAATCAGGCATTAGATGATAATACTCAAAAAGCATTGAAATCAGCGTTAGTAGAGGAACTGGCAGACTCCTAATGAGAATAAAAAAGGGCTTTATAGCCCTTTTACATTAAACATCAAGATTGTGTTTTTAGTAAACCTGATGAACCTTCCGAATAATCACGGGGCTGATCGTCACTCACGTTTTTCGCATTATCAGTTAGTTGTGGTTGTTTAAAAAACTCAACTTGTTTAGCTTCCGGAACAAGCATTTCCGAACCTTTTGCCAAATGCGTATACAGCTTTTTATAGTCTTCTGCTAATGTGGAAAGCAATGCGGCAGATTGCTCAAAATGTTGTTCAAGTTGCTGTTTTTGAGCTTCAACTTGTTCTTTGGTCGCTTTAAGTTCCGTTTCAAGTTGAATATGTTGTTTTACGTTGCCTTTTAAAGCACGAACAACCGCACATCCAACGATAATACCGACAAAAAAAGCCGCACAAATCGCAAACCATACATTAGGTGTCCATTGTTCCATCTTAGAATCCTCTAGGTTATAAAGATAACTATTTTTTATCACGTTACATTAGGTATGAGAAGACTTTCAAAGGGTTAATTTTTAAAAATTTGAGCCTCCCGACAAATTTTATATTTTATGCAAAAAAATTTAGCTTTTTAGGGAAAAAATCTGTATAATCCTCGCACCCTGTTTTGTTTGGACTTTCCCGCCGAACAAGTTTGGTCAGATTTTGACTCGAAGGGGTCGGATTCTACCGTCATATAGGTAATTCGCTTATTTATAATAAGTGAATTGGGTTATAACTAAAAATATTGGTATTTAATTAATGAAAACTTTTGTAGCAAAACCAGAAACAGTAAAACGTGACTGGTACGTAGTAGATGCGACAGGTAAAACTTTAGGTCGTTTAGCTACTGAATTAGCACGCCGTTTACGCGGTAAACATAAAGCTGAATATACTCCACACGTAGATACAGGTGATTACATCATCGTTATCAACGCAGAGAAAGTAGCAGTAACTGGCAAAAAAGAAACTGACAAAATCTACTACTGGCACACTGGCTACGTAGGTGGCATCAAAGATGCAACTTTCAAAGAAATGATTGCACGTCGTCCAGAAGCAGTGATCGAGATCGCAGTTAAAGGTATGTTACCAAAAGGTCCTTTAGGCCGTGAAATGTTCCGTAAATTAAAAGTTTACGCAGGTAACGAACACAACCACGCCGCACAACAACCACAAGTTTTAGACATCTAATCACGGAGCATCGAAAATGACAGCAAAAAATCAAAACTACGGCACAGGTCGCCGCAAAAGCTCTTCAGCTCGTGTATTTATCAAACCGGGCAGTGGTAACATTACCATCAACCAACGTTCTTTAGACGTTTACTTCGGTCGTGAAACTTCACGCATGGTAGTTCGTCAACCATTAGAATTAGTTGAGTTATTAGATAAATTAGATTTATACATCACTGTTAAAGGTGGTGGTATTTCTGGTCAAGCAGGTGCGATCCGTCACGGTATCACACGTGCATTAATGGAATACGACGAAACTTTACGCCCTGCATTACGTGCGACTGGCTTCGTTACTCGTGACGCACGTCGCGTTGAACGTAAAAAAGTGGGTTTACACAAAGCACGTCGTCGTCCACAATACTCAAAACGTTAATTTCGAGTATTACCGATATACGAAAGTATTATCAGCAGAAGGCAGGATTATTCCTGCCTTTTCTGTTTTTATCGCCTGACAAGTGCTAAAATAAGTCAGATTTTTAACCAAGGATTTTTTATGTTAGCCATTATTTCTCCTGCCAAAACATTAGATTTTGAAACCCCCGCACCTAATTTCTCATTTGCAAATTCTCAACCGATATTAACCGCTTATAGTCAACAACTGATTGATATCTGTAAACAGTTTTCACCGGCAGAACTAGGTTCTTTAATGTCGATCAGCGATAAACTTGCTAGTCTGAATGTAGCCCGTTTTGCAGAATGGCAACTGGAACATAACGAACAAAATGCTAAAGCGGCCTTATTTGCGTTTAAAGGTGATGTTTATACCGGACTGGATGCAGAAACGCTTACTCAGGCGCAAGTAGAATATGCACAGATGCATTTACGTATACTGTCCGGCTTATACGGTTTACTAAAACCGCTTGATTTAATGCGACCGTATCGCTTAGAAATGGGAACGAAATTAGTTAATCCGAAAGGCAAAGATCTTTATGCGTTTTGGGACGATATTATTACTCAACATTTACAGGCGACGATTGATGAACAAGGCGATAACATCTTAGTGAACCTTGCTTCGGACGAATATTATGGTGCAGTAAAAGCAAAACAGTTACAAGCGACCGTTATTAAACCGGCATTCTTAGATGAAAAGAACGGCAAGTTTAAGCAAATCAGTTTCTATGCGAAAAAAGCGCGCGGTATGATGGTACGTTTTATTTTAGAAAATCAACCGACTAACGTGGATCAGTTAAAAGCCTTTAATTACGGTGGCTATTGGTTTGATGAAGAGGCATCTAGCGCAACGGAACTCGTCTTTAAACGTGAGGAGCAGGCATAATGCGTTGGCTTTTTCTTGCAGGATTTTCATTATTTTTGACCGCTTGTAGCCTCACCCAAAAGCAATTTGAGTTACCGGAAAAAGTGGATTTCCAAGGTAAATCTTATGTGAAGGTAACGGATAATCGTATTGATGAAATGCGACAGTTGCTTTATTTACTGGCTGATGGAAAGCAAGATCCTGAACATTGGAATAATGGGATTTTATTTTTCTTAGATCAAAATTCTCAAGGGAAAACTTTGCAACAGCGAGTAGTGCTTCGCCAGGCGGCATTTGCGCAACAAAATAATACGCAATCTAAAGTCCGTATTGAGAATCAAGAGTTGCGTAGCGAAGTAATCTATCCGCCAACTGAGCGTTTTAATGATGTTTTACTTGAAGTTTCTCGAGGGCGAGATTTGCAATGTGGTTACGGGCAAATTCAATATTCGGATAAGCGACCTGTTTCTGTGAAAAAATGGCAAAATCCGACTGCTTATCAGGCTTCATTAGTCCAATTGGCACAACAACTGGCAACAATGCCATGGTTGATTATGTGCAAATAAATATAGTGGTATACATACTAGGGGAAGTGTATGGAGCAACAATATATTAAATTGGTAAAAAGAGCGGCAAATCTTGCAATTATTGTAGCTTGTTTACTGATTTTAATTAAGGCGGTTGCGTGGTGGAAAACCGGCTCTATTTCGATTTTAGCGGCGGTGACGGATTCAGTTGTCGATTTATTAGCATCGATTACTAATATTATCGTGTTGCGTTTTGCCTTACTGCCGGCAGATGAAAAGCATACTTTCGGACATGGGAAAGCAGAATCACTCGCGCAATCGCACAAAGTGCTTTTATTGGCGGGTCAGCAGTTTTCTTAGTGTTACAAGGTGTTCATAAACTCACCTATCCGAATTTTATTGAAGGATCTGAACTTGGGGTTATTGTCAGTATAATTTCTATCATCGTAACAGGTGGTTTAGTATGGTATCAAAAGAGAGTTGTAGCCCTAACTAAAAGTCCTGCGATTGCAACTGACTCCCTACATTATCAAACCGATTTATTTATGAATGGGGCCATTTTAGTAGCGATGTTGCTGAATTTATATGGTTTTGTATATGCAGATGCACTTTTTGCGATAGGCATTGCACTTTATATCGGTATTAATGCGTTTAAAATGTTTTGGGATGCAGTACAAGTATTATTAGATCGTGCATTACCTCAAGAAGAAATTGATCAAATTATTGAGCTAGCTACCAAACACGAACAGATTATTGGTTTTCATGACTTATTAACCCGTCAAGTTGGTGCGGTACGCTTTATTCAACTCCATTTAGAATTAGCTGATAATCTAACGCTATTAGAGGCTCACGATATTACGGATTCACTGGAGCGGAAAATTCTTGATGTGTTTCCTCATTCAGAAATTATTATTCATCAAGAGCCGACTTCAATTGTTCAGCAAGAGCTTAAATTAGGACAAGTAAAAGATTATGTACCAAGTTATCGCTAATTTTAGTTATCAAAATTTTGAAAGCGATCCTGTCACGCTTATTAATCAAATTGTTAATCAATGGCGTTTTAACGGACAGATTATCGGGCGAGAATTTGCGGTAACTTATCACCAAAATCCGCAAGCACACTTCCAAGTACGAGTATCAACTCCGGAGCAAACCAGTTTAATGCCGGAATGGAATAGTGAGGAAGTCAATGAGGCATTATTACAGGCAGAAGAAAGTGGCGTAGAATTTGAATCGTTTGAAATTGTCGGCAGAGATTATCAAGCGGAACAAACTAGCGAACTTGAACAGCAATCATTCCAAATTCTTTATACTACTCATTTAGACAGTTGCTCGCCGGTTTATGGCGGCGAGGATTTTTGTGCGATTCCGCTCTATCAGGCTACAAAACAGCAAGCAACAGCTTGGTGAACAGCTGATTAAATGGCAAGAAAATTGGCAATCTTGCGATCAGTTGCAAATGAATGGCGGAGTGCTAGAGCAACGGGCTTTAGCACAAATTAGTGAGGTCAATAGCGAACTTTCACAAATGGGAATAACCTTATGTCGTCAACTTGAAACGCTAAGTGGTGTGCCGACTTTCTATTATTTATATCGTTTAGGTAATGATTTAACTGCAGAACATCAGCGTAAGTGTCCTAAGTGTCAAGGAGAATGGAAATTAGCACATCCGTTGCATCAAGTGTTCCACTTTAAGTGCGACAAATGTCGTTTAATCTCTAATTTAAGCTGGGAAGTACAATAATATAACTTTCTGATCTATAAAATGAGAAAGTTGAATTGAAAATATGAGGTGAGGATTATATCCTCGCCTTCATTTTTTATTGTTTGGAGATTCGGATGATTATCCTTAATTTAGCTGTATTTACAGCATTACTTTTCCTACTATTTTTACTGTATAAGAACACGCAAAAATTAGGACAAACTGTTTTTGTCGGCTTATTACTTGGGGTAGTAAGCGGTGCAATTTTGCAAAATTTTTACCAAAAAGCTGAAATTGATGCGAGCTTAGAATGGATAAATTTAGTTGGTAATGGTTATGTACGCTTGTTGCAAATGATCGTAATGCCATTAGTATTTATTTCAATTTTATCGGCGATTACTCGTCTAAAACAAGCAGGATCATTGGGTAAAATCAGTTTTAGTGTGTTATCGGTTTTATTGGTTACTACAGCGATTGGTACGCAATCGGTATTGCAATGGTCTATTTATTTGATTTATCGGCGGAAGGATTGGTTGCTGGTGAGGAGAGAATTGGCGGCACAAGGCAAAGTCGCTGGGCGAGTAGAGCAAGTGTCAAACTTATCTGTCCCGGCAATGCTAGTGTCCTTCATTCCGAAAAACCCGTTCTTAGAATTAACCGGTGCAAACCCGACCTCAATTATTAGCACGGTAATTTTTTCTGCATTTTTAGGCATAGCAACATTAAGCCTTGCCAAAGAAGATGAAGCGTTAGGCGAACGTATTGCAACTGGTGTAGATACGTTAAATAAATTAGTGATGCGTTTAGTCCGCTTTGTGATTCGTTTAACCCCTTACGGCGTATTTGCTTTAATGCTGAAAATGGCGGCGACATCAAAATGGGAAGATATTGTGAATCTAGGTAGCTTTATCGTTGCTTCCTACTTAGCAATCGGCTTAATGTTTTTAGTGCATGGTATTTTGCTTTTCGTGGCAAAAGTGAATCCGTTTGATTATTATAAAAAAGTGTTACCAACACTCAGTTTTGCTTTTACTTCTCGTTCAAGTGCGGCGACTTTACCGTTAAATATCGAAACGCAAACCGATAAATTAGGTAATCAGAATGTTATCGCGAATTTCTCAGCGACTTTTGGTGCAACCATTGGGCAAAACGGCTGTGCGGGGATTTATCCGGCAATGTTAGCGGTAATGGTCGCACCAACGGTAGGTATTGATCCATTTAGTATTAGCTACGTTGTCACGTTAATTCTAGTGGTAGCAATTTCTTCATTCGGAATCGCAGGCGTTGGCGGCGGTGCGACCTTTGCGGCAATCGTGGTGCTTTCCACCTTAAATTTACCGATTGAATTAGTCGGCTTATTGATTTCGGTTGAACCGCTAATTGATATGGGACGTACCGCATTAAACGTAAACGGTTCAATGGTGGCAGGTACATTAAGCAATAAGTGGCTTAACCGAGCATAACAAGCGGTGTTTTTGGGCAAAAATTTTACGAAATTTGACCGCTTATTATCGAAAATAGAAAAGGGGCGTAAGCCCCTTTGTCTTTTCAAACAGTTTGAAGTGCTTTTAGAATTTGTTCAATTTCATTCCAGACTTGTTTTACCGGAATCGTTGAATTTCGCTCAAAGTAATATTGCATCGTCTTTAAAATTATCGTGGCGACTAACTCACCTTGATAATCTAAATTGTGATGGGGGAGTTTAGCTTGCTGGGTAGCAATATAATTGTTTTTTATCATCAAAAACATATCGTCCCACAGATGATGGCGTTTTGTTTTGATTTTCCATAACATCAAAATTACTTCTCGTTTTTGATAGAATTGAGGCAAAATGTCATCAATAAATTTATTCAAATCAAGAGTCTGCTTTCTTTTATCAATTAAATTGGCGTATTCAGCTTTAAATTCGTTAATCATTACACCTGCCAAATCGCTTTTACCTGAATAATATTTATAAAAGGTATTTCTATTAACTAATGCTCGCTCAAGAATTTCTTGTATTGCAATGTTTTCAAAGGGTTTTTCTTTCAATAATTCCATAAAAGCGGTGCGAATAACTTTATGTGTTTTTTGCACTCGCAAATCTTGTTTTTCAGATGACATAACAATTTTTCTCTAAATTATCCAGTTATTAGTACATTTCTAAAAATTTGTATGCTTATTATAGCGGTTTTACTCTGTTTTGACTGTATTTATCGGCAGAACAATCACTTAAAATAGTTTTATCTTTATTCAGCAATATTTTAAGAGAGAAATAAAATATGACACAAAAACAATACACTAATTTAAATATCGGAAGGTGGTTATTGATAGGAATAATGTTCGTCCTAACGGCGTACTTGTTATTTGCCCCCGAAATGTTGGCTCCGCTCGGTCCACTTTTTGCAATATTGATCGCAGTATTTGCTTTTTGGCATGGTTATCAAAGATTTGGTGCTAAAAATATGATTATTTTCTTCTTAATCACTTGGATCATTAGTCATTTCTTTGAATCATTGAGTGTTTCTACCGGATTTCCTTTCGGGCATTATCATTATAAAGCTCTACCTGGCCCAAGAATTGCTAATGTGCCATTGATTATTATGCCAGCCTATTTTGCAATGGGTTATACGTCCTACATTTTAGGACAAGTGCTAACTGGTCAATATGGCAAGAAACTACAAGATATCCATATTTTTATTACACCATTTGTGGCAACATTCATTATGGTAATGTGGGACGTTCTAATGGATCCTTTGGCGACAACGATTAACCAATCTTGGGTTTGGAGAGATAGCGGTGCTTATTTTGGCGTACCCCTTTCTAATTTTGTAGGTTGGTTTTTTGTGGTTTATCTGTTTATGCAATTATTCTTACTCTATCTTGCAAAATACGATAAAATGCCCCCAAAAAACTATGACAATGCTTTTTGGCTAGAAGCAGTAGCGGTTTACGCTATTAAAGGTTTATCTTTTATTATTCCAGCCTTTGTGTTGAAGAGTAATGTTGAAATGAATGGTTCGATTGCTTTAATTTCTGTTTTTACTATGATGTTTGTTGCTTTGCTTTCAGTAATTAACATCTTTACTATGCAAGTTCGTACCTCATAATGAAAAGATGCCGTCTGAATTTCAGTCGGCATCTTTATTATAGTTCGGTTTTATGTATAGGCTATGTATATGGAATTACAGATCTTAAGTAGTGAAAAAATCCTTGCTATAAATCTGGTTCCTTACTAGGTAATTAAAAACCGTACGTTTTACGTATGGTATATATAGATTACTATTCCACCCAACTAATCACATCTTCAGCTGGTTTGCGGTATTTTTTTGTAATCGGTTTCGCACGATAACCGAAGGTCACCATGCAAGAAACACCGTATTCGTTAGCGTCAAATAAACCTTCTTTCGCTAAGATTTCGTTTACCGCATCATAGTTAAAGCCTTCAATCGGACAAGAGTCAATGCCAATCATTGCCGCACCGGTCATCATATTGCCAAGCGCAATATACGTCTGTTTTGAACACCAATCGAATAAGGTGCGTTCACTTTCTAATACTTTAATATCATCGGTTTGAAATGATTTATAACGGGCAATAGTGGCATCCATTTGTTCCGGTGTTAAGCCACGTTTAGATAAGCCTTGACGGAAGAAATCCGAATCATAACGTGCATTTTTCTTGGCAAGAATGACAACTAAATGGCTCATTTCGTTCATCGGGTGTTTAATCCCCCAAGAAACCGGTGCAATTTTTTCACGGATAGTCGCATTTTGTAGCACAATAAATTTCCAAGGCTCGGAACCGACCGAACTTGGCGATAATCTACCAAGTTCTAAAATATATTCCATGTCCTCACGGCTGATTTTCTTAGCCGGATCATAAGTGCGGCAAGCTGAACGGAAGCTGAATGCGTCTAAAACATCTTGTTTGCTAATATGTGACATAATTTCCTCGTATTGTATGTAAGAAATGCGGTGATAATACGCTTTTCTTGTAAGTTAAGCCAATGATTCCTTATAACAAATAGTGAAACTTGATTTTTGTAAAAGAACGCCAAAAACAGACTGCTGATTTTAAGTGAGTTATTCAAATAGAATATTTTTATGAAACCTTAAAAATCAACACTTTAGCTTAACTTTACATTTACTTTCTTTAGGCAAAGTATTATTATCACCATAATTTTTCAGCAATATATTAAGAGGATAGGTAATGCAACACCTAAAAGAATTAACAGAAAAAGCAAGAAGTGCTTTAGATGCCTTGGATCAAGGTTTAGATGCGTTAGAAGAGTTCCGTGTCGAATATTTCGGTAAAAAAGGCCATTTTACGGCGTTAATGCAAGAATTACGCAATGTTTCAGCGGAAGAGCGTCCGGCAATCGGTGCCAAAATCAATGAAGCGAAGCAAACGATTCTTGATATTCTAAATGCAAAAAAAGAAGCATGGGAACAAGAAGCATTAAATGCAAAATTAGCGGCAGAAAGTATTGACGTATCATTACCGGGTCGTAAAACCGAATTAGGTGGTTTACACCCAGTCTCAATTACGATTGAACGTGTCGTAAAATTCTTCTCTGAATTAGGTTTTACCGTAGCGAGCGGTCCGGAAATCGAAACGGATTACTATAACTTTGATGCGTTAAATATTCCGGCTCACCACCCGGCACGCGCGGATCACGATACGTTCTGGTTTGATGCGCAACGTTTATTACGTACACAAACATCAGGCGTACAAATTCGTACCATGGAAAATATGCATCGCCAATCCGTATCGTGGCACCAGGTCGTGTATATCGTAATGACTACGACCAAACACACACACCGATGTTCCACCAAATCGAATTGCTTTATGTGGACAAAAAAGCCAACTTTACCGAGTTAAAAGGTTTGATTCACGATTTCCTAAAAGCGTTTTTCGAAGAAGATTTACAAGTGCGTTTCCGTCCGTCATTCTTCCCATTCACAGAGCCTTCGGCTGAAGTGGACGTAATGCGTCAAAACGGTAAATGGTTAGAAGTGTTAGGTCGCGGTATGGTGCATCCTAACGTATTACGCAACGTAGGTATCGATCCGGAAGAATATAGTGGTTTTGCGGTAGGTATGGGAGTTGAGCGTTTAACGATGTTACGATACAACGTAACGGATTTACGTTCGTTCTTTGAAAATGACTTACGTTTCTTAAAACAATTTAAGTAATAGGGTAGGGACGCAATGCTTTGCGTCCGAATGTTAAATTTGCCGTAGTATAAGCGGTAGAATTTCCCAAGAATTTTACAAAATAGGACAGAAATAAATGAAATTTAATGAATCTTGGTTGCGTGAGTGGGTAAATCCTGCAGTATCGACAGAGCAATTATGCGACCAAATTACCATGTTAGGTTTAGAAGTCGATGATGTTGAGCCGGTTGCTGGTGCATTTAGCGGTGTCGTTGTGGGTGAAGTGGTTGAATGTGCTCAACACCCGGATGCGGATAAATTACGTGTAACTAAAGTGAATGTAGGCGGTGATCGCTTATTAGATATCGTATGCGGTGCACCAAACTGCCGTCAGGGCTTAAAAGTGGCATGTGCAACGGAAGGCGCTGTATTACCGGGCGATTTTAAAATTAAGAAAACCAAATTACGCGGTCAGCCGTCTGAAGGTATGCTTTGTTCA
The DNA here is from genome assembly GCF_029774155.1 of Actinobacillus arthritidis. NCBI lineage: Bacteria > Pseudomonadati > Pseudomonadota > Gammaproteobacteria > Pasteurellales > Pasteurellaceae > Actinobacillus > Actinobacillus arthritidis. Next base: position 705,329 of record NZ_CP103833.1, read on the forward strand.
TATTCTGAATTAGGCATCAAAGAAGATCATAGCGGTATTATCGAATTACCGGCGGATGCGCCAATTGGTAAAGATTTCCGTGAATATTTAGATTTAAATGATGTGGCAATCGAGATCAGCTTAACGCCAAACCGTGCAGACTGTTTAAGCATTGCCGGTATCGCACGTGAAGTGGGTGTAATTAACCGAGCGGAAGTAAAAGCACCGGTGATTTCAGCCGTACCTGCAACGATTGCGGACAAAGTTGCTGTAGAATTACAAGCACCGGAAGCTTGCCCGCGTTACCTTGCTCGTGTTGTGAAAAATGTAAACGTAAAAGCGGCTTCACCATTGTGGCTACAAGAGAAATTACGCCGTTGTGGTATTCGTTCAATCGACCCGATTGTCGATATTACTAACTTAAGCCTGTTAGAACTTGGTCAACCGATGCACGCTTTTGATGCGTCTAAAATTGATGGTGCTATCCAAGTCCGTATGGCAAAAGAGGGTGAAGAATTAGTTTTATTAGACGGTACAACCGCAAAATTACAACCAAATACTTTAGTGATTGCTGATAGCAAAGGTGCATTAGCGATGGCAGGTATCTTTGGTGGTGAAGCAAGCGGCGTAAATGAAAATACGACTGACGTAGTATTAGAATCTGCATTCTTTGCACCATTAGCGATTACCGGTCGCGCACGTCAATATGGCTTACACACTGATGCATCACACCGTTTCGAACGTGGTGTTGACCCGCAATTAGCACGTGATGCGATGGAGCGTGCAACCGCATTATTACTTGAAATTTGTGGCGGTGAAGCGGGTGAAATTGTTGAAGCAGTAAGCGAACAGCACTTACCGAAACGTAATACGGTTACCTTACGTCGTAGCAAATTAGATGCAGTTATCGGTCACCACATTGAAGATGAAATTGTAACGGATATTTTAACTCGCTTAGGTTTAAACGTAACCTTTGCAAATGATAGTTGGACAGCGGTAGCACCAAGCTGGCGTTTCGATATTGAGATCGAGGAAGATCTTATCGAAGAGGTTGCACGTATCTACGGTTATAACAGTATTCCGAATAATTCTCCACTTGCACATTTAACGATGAAAGGTACACCGGAGAAATTATTAGAAGCTAGTCGTATTCGTACTGCATTAGTGGATAGCGATTATCAAGAAGTGGTGACATATAGCTTCGTTGATCCGAAAAAACAATCATTATTGCATCCGAATCAAGAAGCGTTAATTCTACCTAACCCGATTTCAAGCGAAATGTCAGCAATGCGTTTATCGCTTTTAACCGGTTTATTAGATACCATCGTTTACAACCAAAGTCGCCAGCAAACACGTGTTCGTATTTTTGAAGGCGGTTTACGCTTTGTTCCGGATGCAACGGCTGAATCTGGCGTGCGTCAAGAGTTCGTATTCGGTGCGGCAATTGTCGGTGATAAACGCCCGGTACATTGGGAAAGTAAAGGCGAAGTGGTAGATTTCTTCGACTTAAAAGGCGATATGGAACGAGTATTATCGTTAACCTCGGCACGTCATGATTTACAATTTGTGGCAAAACAGTTCCCTGCATTACACCCGGGACAATCTGCGGCAATTATGTTAGATGGCAAAGAAATCGGTTTTATTGGTTCGGTTCACCCATCTATCGTGCAAAAACTCGGTATCAAAGGTAAACCTGTTGTATTTGAGATTCTAGGTGATGCAATTGCAAATCGCCCGGTTCCAACGGCAAAAGAGATTTCTAAATTCCCTGCGAATAACCGTGATATTGCAGTTGTGGTTGATGAAAACGTGGCGACTGGTGATGTATTGGCGGCTTGTCGCAATGCCGGCGGTGCAAAATTAGTTGCGGTAAACTTATTTGATGTGTACCGTGGTGCAAATTTAGAAGCTGGTAAGAAAAGTTTAGCAATTAGCTTAACGGTTCAAGATACTGAAAAAACGCTTGAAGAAGAGGAAATCTCAGCGGTTACTCAAGCCGTATTAGCGGAATTAGCACAACGTTTCCAAGCATATCTAAGAGATTAGCGTTAAGGACTATTTATGGCACTCACTAAAATTGAACTTGCTGAAAGCCTTGTTGAAAATTGTGGCTTTGATAAACGAATTGCAAAACTATTTGTAGAACAGTTTTTCGAGGAAATTAGAAGCTCGCTTGAACGGGGCGAAGAGGTTAAATTATCCGGTTTCGGTAATTTCTCATTACGTGAAAAAAATGCACGTCCGGGAAGAAATCCTAAAACGGGTGAAACGGTTGCGGTAACTGCTCGCCGAGTTGTTGTTTTTAAACCCGGTCAGAAGCTCAGAGATCGAGTAGAAAACGTAAAAGTGAAGGCATAAACATTCAACATTCCATAGGTCGACTGACTTGTGGAATGTTTTTTATAGGTAAAATATGACTAAATTGAATAAAAAGTGTTTATCATTGTTTGCAGTTGCATCTTTTGCGATGATTTTAACCGCTTGTTCTAGTAATGATGACTATAGTACGGGTCCGATTAAGGCAAAATCAGGCATTTTTAGAACGCATCACAGTAGCTTATCTGACCCGATTATGGCGATCAGTAGTTTAAGTGAACATCAATATGAATGGAAAGGTACTCGTTATCGCTTAGGTGGTAATAGTAAGGCTGGAATTGATTGTTCTGGTTTTATGCAAGTCACTTTCCGTGATTTATTCGGGATTGAGTTGCCAAGAACGACTTCAGAGCAAGCTAAAGAAGGAACGAGAATCGATCGTGATGAGATTCAAACCGGTGATCTTGTGTTTTTTAAAACGGGTCGTGGTCCTAATGGCAAGCACGTAGGCGTTTATGTAAAAAATGGACAATTCTTACATGCATCGACAAAGGGCGGTGTAATCTATTCGGATATGAATTCGCCTTATTGGTCTAAAACATTTTGGCAAGCTCGCCGTTTATAACTAAAAATATGATATAGATCACATATTTTTGAAAAAGACACGTACTTTACAAAATAAAACTTGAAAAGTTTAAAAAGTTGACATACTCTATACAAACTTAATAACAAGTGTTGTGTTCAGCAACCGATTTCATAAATTTGCTTTCCGAGTAGCCCCTAGTTGAGGGGCTTTTTTTATGACGTTTTTGAGCCAAGATTTTGTTTACAAGCGGTCTAATTTTTGACTTATTTTAGCATTTGGGATTAAGTCCTCTATGAGAGCTTAATGTTATTCGGTAAAGTAATGTAATAAAGGCTCGGGATTTTGAATATAAGGAGATAAATCTTTCTTATACGGATGACCTATATATGGAATCTGCCCGAGTAATGGTGCGTCAATTTTCTGACCTAACAACTCAATAAGTTCCGCATAATGACGTAATCCGGGATTGACTCGGTTTGCAATCCAGCCGATTAATTTTACGCCTAGTTTTTGGATTGCTTGAACGGTCAACATAGTGTGATTTACACAGCCTTCTTTAATACCCACCACAAGCACAACAGGCATTTCATTATATTTTACCCAATCGGCAAAACTTAAATCTTTATTGATAGGCGTGAGCCAACCGTGTGTACCTTCTACGATGACATTACGGTAAGTTTGTTGTAAACGAGTTAAATCATTATTCAACTTATCTTCTTGAATATGATGAACCGCATCTAATGCCGCAAAGACCGGTGTACTGGAGTGAATAAATGTATAACTATTGATATCGCGATATTTGATTGGTATCGAACAACTATCAAGGATTGTTAATACGTCAGGATTATCTTCACTCGCATAATCTACTTGATTTTGACCGCTAGGCAGAGAATCATCGCCACCACAGGCAATTGGTTTATATCCTACAGCTGGGATATTATGTAAAGTTAAAGTTTGTAAAATGGCACGGGTGACGGTTGTTTTCCCTACATTGGTATCCGTGCCTGTAATAAATAATGAAGGCATATTCTGTTTCTCTAACAAAAAAGTTACAAAACTGCCTCTATATTAACGAAATTTTTAAGGTTGAATGATGTTCTTGATCAAATTACCTTCATAAATCCCTTGTTTTATTGCAGAACAGGCGATCAATGGGCTATTCCATTCGAATTGGCTGGTTACAAGATCAATCTGTAAATGACTTAATAAGAGATCTTTTTGCAATCTTGTCTGAATTTGTTCAAACAGTTTATGTTTAATTCGTAGTAGTGGAGAATTAAGCATAATTTTTTCTGTAGAGAAAATATTAATGAGGTTCATTAAGACATACGCCAAATTATTACTAATATGCGATAATATTTTTAATGCTTCAGAGTTTTCTTGTTCAACCTGTTCACAAAGCCAGTCAATTTTATCCTTTTGAGTATGGCACTGATTCGGCAAATATTTGTCGACCAAACGCGTGATTGCGGTAAATGTAATTTGATTTTTTAGTTGATAGCGTTGAATTTCGTCTTTTTCTGATGTTGTTTCATTACTTAATGGTCCAAAATTAGGCATAAGCATTTTATCTACATTCATTTTAGACTGCTGATGAAGTAATGACCCTCTAAGTAATACGCTTAAATTAACAGAGTCGTCCAGTTGTAGAAAAATGACATTATCATTATTAATTAGACTACCTAACGTTGATTCGGTAAATAGCCATAATTGGAAATGTTCATTAAGTAAAATAGGTTGTTCAAATTGCTGTTTCAGAGCCTCAACAATAGTGCAGTCTAACTCGGTTTGTCCTAATTGAGTAATATGGGTTTTAGTTTGATCAATTTTTCCTACTACGCTTACCGAAACTGCCAGTATACGATGTTGATCTAACGGAGAATGCCAAAAGAAATCTTTTAAGCAGAGCAGGGTATATTCGGATAAATCGGTATAGTGTTGCTCAGTTAAAGGATATGCTTTAGATTGAATAGCTTTGCCATTTAATTCACAAAGTGAAATTTCGATTCTTTCAGGTGAAATCGTAAAACATAATAATTGCCAAAAAAAGTTAGAAACCGCTAAACCTACAGCAGGACGACCTCTTGAACTGCTATTTTGAACAGAACGTTCCAAAATGAATTTGTTATCGATGAGGGATTTTGTGAGGTTTGTGATAGAAGCTGGTGCGAGTCCCGAAAGTTTTGCCAAATCTGTACGGGAAATAAGCTCAAATTGTTCCACAAGACGATAAATTGTACCAAGGTGTAGGGTCTTATTATCTGAAATCATAGTATAATCCTTATAATAAAGAAAAGGTCAACAGTCCCTATAAATAAAATAGTAGGTATTCTCACCGCCTGATATTGGTGAGAAAGTTTTACATTAAACACTCCATACGATAATTATTTTGCTTCAATATTGGGGAATCACAACTACTTTATGTTAATTATGTGAGTTAGCTCACAGAATTACTTTAGTATCTGAAGAAATTAGCGGAAAAGAGGATAAAAATGAACCAAGTTATTCACTATCACTGGATTGATTCAAATGAACAGCTATTGGAAGTTTGTGAAAAAGCGACTAAGAAAACAGCTGTTGCATTGGATACCGAATTTATTCGCACCCGTTCATATTATCCTAAATTAGGGTTGATTCAATTATTTGACGGAGAGCAAGTCAGTTTGATCGATCCGAACACGATCTCAGATTTTGATCCTTTCATAAAATTATTAGCAAATCAGCAGGTTGTAAAAGTATTGCACGCTTGTAGCGAAGATCTCGAAGTCTTTCAACACAGATTCAAGCAATTGCCAACACCACTCGTTGATACGCAAATTATGGCTGGGTTTGCTGGATTAGGCGTATCAATAGGCTTCGCCAAATTAGTTTCGCATTATCTTAATATTGAACTAGATAAAGGTGCTTCGAGAACAGATTGGTTGGCAAGACCTTTAACACCGGAACAATTACAATATCTTTGCGGCGGATGTATGGTATTTGTTACCGGCTTTTCGTGATTTAGTGGCGACCTTAGATGCGACCCCGTGGCAAAATGCGGTGGAACAAGAATGTCAGATGCTATTGGATAAACGACTGCGACAAACTGATCCGAATAAGGCATATAAAGAGATTGCAAATGCTTGGCGTTTAACACCACCGCAGTTAGCCATCTTACAAGTGTTGGCGAAATGGCGTATCGAAGAGGCTGAAAAGCGTGATTTGGCATTAAATTTTGTGGTAAAAGAGCAAAATTTATTTGAGATTGCGAAATTACAGCCTAAACATACTTCTCAATTACTTGAGTTTATGCACCCTAATGAAGTAAGGATTCACGGTAAGAAATTATTATTATTGGTAGAGCAAGGCAAGGCGGTATTAGCTGAAAATTATCCGCCTGTGATTGTTCGATTAGTAGATGAAGTTGGTTATAAGCATAAACTTAAAGCAATGCGACAAAAATTAAGTGAAATTCAACCGCCTAATCTTGCTCCGGAATTACTTGCTAGCAAACGACAACTTAATCAATTATTTAGTTGGTTTCAAAAAGGACAGAATAGTGAAAGATTGCCGGAATTATTAATTGGTTGGCGTAGAGAGTTCGGTTTGCAACTGATGAAAGTATTATCGTAAGCGGTCAAAATTTCTGATTATTTGCAAGTGAGATAGACCAATAAGATTAAACATTGTACAATTATGCCATAGAACAAAATACTGGAAAGACTAGAAAATGGAACATAAAAAACTACCTAAAGCTCTCGATGCCATCGATTTAAAAATCTTAAATGAGCTACAACGTAACGGGAAAATCTCTAATATTGAGTTATCTAAGCGAGTTGGATTATCGCCGACACCATGTTTAGAACGTGTGAAACGTTTGGAAAAGCAAAATGTCATTATGGGTTATCGTGCCTTGCTTAACCCGGAATTATTAGAAGCACCATTATTAGTGATTGTGGAAATTACCTTAGTAAGAGGTAAACCGGACGTATTTGAGGAATTTAACCGAGCGGTACAACAACTGGATGAGATTTAAGAGTGCCATTTAGTATCGGGTGATTTTGATTATTTGTTGAAAACACGTGTGGCGGATATGGTCGCCTATCGTAAATTATTAGGCACAACATTGTTACGTTTACCGGGTGTAAACGATACACGTACCTATGTAGTTATGGAAGAAGTCAAACAAACTAACTATCTTTTACTAAAATAAGGAGTTATGGGTGATCGAAAGATTTAAACCACGATTAAAAGGTAAAGAAAATCTGATTAACCTTGCATTTATATTAGTAGGGTTATTCGGATTATATTTGATCGTGGCGTGGGCAAGTTATAGCCCATTAGATAATGCGTGGAGTGTCGGTAGTAGTGTGACTGAACTTGAGGTCTTAAATAAAACCGGTGCGTTCGGTGCTTGGTTTGTTGATTTACTTTACGCATTTCTAGGGAAAGTTGCCTTTATTATCCCCTTTGCATTGCTTGGGGTATCGGCATATACATTGATATTTAGTACAGCAAACGATTGGACATTAAAACGATTTCTTTTACGTATTGCCAGCTTTAGTTTATTCGTTATCGGATTAGCTGGGCTTTCTAGTGTTGTTTTCTCAAATAACGCCTATTATTTATCCGGTGGATTTATTGGTGGCTTATTTCAAACAATTTTAGGGGAAACTCTCGGTCAGTTTGGTGCGTTATTAATTGCAATGCTTTGTATTGCAGTCGGCTTTTATTTCTGTTCAGGTCAGTCTTTATTACCGTTATTCGCACAATTCTATGATTGGATTGTGGCAAAAGATGAGAAGTCTGTGGAGGTAGAAACGACGGAATTGCAAGAAAATAGAGAAAATATACCGCCTGTAAATACAAGTCATTTAGAGCATTCCTCGGTCTTTACGACTCATAATACAATGACAGCAGATGCAGAAGGGTTTACTGATCCATCTAACTTTAGTAAACCGAATATTAGTGGTTTAAGAAGCCATAACGAAAATCAAGATACATCGGAATCGCTTACTAACCCGGCAATGTTTAAAGTAGAGAAGGAATTGGATTTACCTAAAATTAATATTCAGGGACTTGATACGACACCGACATTAGAGCCTCAGTTTGAAGCACCTATCTCAGTGGCTAATGTGGAATTACCTAAGATTCGTTTGCACTCGGAGCAAGCTGAAAGTAAGTTAGAACCGCTGGAGCAAGAGGATACAGAGAAAGAACTTATTTCGGAAACGCTTGAACAAGAAGATGAAGCAACGGTTATGGAATTTCAACCAACTCTTGTTGAAATGCCGGATTTTATCAAAGAAGTTAAACCTACCGTACGTCTTCAACCGATTGAGGAAATCAATCAATTGCACATGGAGCCGGAAAGTGATATTGAAATCGATTCCGATACGGACTATGAAGCAGAATTGGCAAGAGAGTTTGAATTAGCGGAACAAGCTCGTTTGGCAGAAATGGAACGTCGGGCTAAATCACAAGGTTTAGAGCAAACATTTGAACAAATTGTTAATCATCAGCCAGAGTCAAAAGTTGTTCAGGATATTGTCGTACCGAATGTAGTAACAGACACGGTTACGCAAAAAACGGAAACGGTAGCAACACCGAATTATCCAAAAGGCTATGGTGATACATTAATACACCCGTTATTACAACGTAACCACGTGATAGAGAAGCCAACCACGCCGTTACCGACGTTAGATTTATTGGATGAATCACCTCGTCAAACGCAACAAATTACCGAACAGGAAATTGTTGATACTTCTCATCGTTTGGAAAGTGCATTAGCAAACTATGGCGTGAAAGCAACGGTTGAAGATGTATTAGTCGGTCCGGTTGTGACTCGTTATGAAATTAAGCCGGTCGCCGGTGTTAAAGCGACGAAAGTCGTTGGTTTAGCCAGCGATCTTGCTCGTGAATTAATGTTTAAGGCGATTCGTATTACAGAAGTTGTACCGGGTAAGCCTTATATGGGTATCGAAACGCCAAATAAACATCGAGAAACGGTATGGTTACGTGATGTTTTGAATAGTGACGCGTTTCGCAATAGTAAAGCAACCTTGCCAATGGCTCTCGGTAAGGATATTAGTGGTGAACCGATTGTAGTCGATATGGCCAAAATGCCTCATTTACTTGTTGCCGGTCAAACCGGTGGTGGTAAATCAGTGGGTGTTAATACCATGATTTTGAGTTTGTTATTCAAACTTTCTCCGGAACAAGTACGTTTTATTATGATCGACCCGAAAGTGGTTGAGCTTTCTATTTATAATGATATTCCACATTTATTAACGCCGGTTGTCACCGATATGAAAAAAGCGACAAATGCTTTACGTTGGGCGGTAGAAGAAATGGAACGCCGTTATTTATTAGTCAGCCATTTAAGTGTGCGTAATATTGAAGGTTACAATGATAAAATTGACCAAGCAAATGCAATGAATTTCCCTATTCCTGATCCAACTTGGCGTCCGGGCGATTCAATGGATCAACTGCCTCCTGCATTAGAAAAACTAAGCTATATTGTACTGATTGTAGATGAGTTTGCAGATTTAATGATGTCTGCCGGCAAGGAAGTTGAAGAATATATTATGCGTATTGCTCAGAAAGCACGAGCAGTCGGAATCCATTTAATTCTTGCAACACAACGTCCTTCTACGGATGTCATTACTGGGGTGATTAAAGCGAATATTCCAAGCCGTATTGCCTTTACCGTCGCAAGCCAAATTGACTCGCGTACGATTTTAGATGCAGGCGGCGCTGAAGCATTATTAGGTCGTGGCGATATGCTATATTCGGGTGCAGGCAGTCCAGATATTATTCGTGTTCACGGTGCATTTATGAGCGATGAAGACGTACAACGTGTGGCGGATAACTGGCGTGCAAGAGGTAAACCGCAATATTTAGAAAGTATTGTTGCCTCGGTTGAAGACTCGGAAGGTTCGGATCGTATGAGCGGATCGAGCGATTTAGATCCGTTATTTGATGAAATTGTCGAATTTGTAGTTGAAAGCGGAGTCACTTCGATTAGTGGTATCCAACGTCGTTTCTCACTAGGTTTTAACCGTGCGGCACGTATTGTAGACCAAATGGAAGCACAAGGGATTCTTTCGGAACAAGGAAAAAATGGGAAACGTGAAATTTTAGCAAGATAAATAGCGACAATGTAACGTTTTGCTTTAAACAAGCGGTTGAATTTCCTGAAAACTTTACAAGTTTTGGAGGAAATTTAACCGCTTTTTCGCTTTATACGGATGTTATAAATTACTTGTAGGATAGATGGCGATATTCATATAAAATTAATATTGTATTTTTACTCTAGTAAGGAAAATGGAATGCGTTTAGATAATGAAAGAGAAAGCTCGAATGTGGAAGATAGACGTGGGCAGTCAGGTTATGGTCGCCGTGCTTCGGGCGGACGAGCGAAAGGCGGTATTTTAGGGTTTATTATCGTATTAGTCGGAGCCTATTATGGTGTTGATTTAACCGGTTTAATGGGGTATGGCGATTCATCGTCTTATCAGCAACAGCAAACCACACAGGTGAAAACCTCCTCAGAAGAAACCGAATTAAATACAATTGCCCGCAAAGTGTTATATACAACAGAACGTATATGGGGAGATTATTTTAAACAAAATGGTTTAACTTATCGAGAGCCTAAATTAGTGCTGTATCGTGGTGTGACACATACGGCTTGTGGTACGGGACAATCAGCAATGGGCCCGTTTTACTGTCCGGCGGATCAAAAAGTTTATCTGGATTTATCATTTTATGATGATATGAAATCACAACTAAAAGCATCTGGTGATTTTGCGTTTGCTTATGTGATCGCACACGAAGTTGGGCATCACGTGCAAAATTTATTAGGCATTAGTGAACAAACTCAAAAGGCACAACGTAACGCTCGTAATCAGGTCATGCTAATAAAATCTCTGTGAATGTTGAGTTACAAGCCGACTGTTTTGCCGGTGTTTGGGGCTACCAAATTCAGAAAGAAGGAAAATTGGAAGCTGGTGATGTGGAAGAAGCATTTATTGCTTCACAGGCGGTTGGCGATGATCGTCTGCAAAAACAAGCACAAGGTTATGTTGTGCCGGATAGCTTTACTCACGGCTCATCTGCTGAACGTCTAGCTTGGTTCCGTAAAGGCTTACAATCAGGTAATCCTGCGGTTTGTAATACATTTTCAGTGCGTTAATTTTTATAAGTGTGAATCTTTGTACTAGTAAAATAGTTCAAAAATCATTTGACTTCATTTTATAATTCCATTACTTTAGATTCAATTAACTACATAAAATAATAAGAGAGCACACAATGTCTTACAAAAATGATGATTTACGTATTACCAATATCGAACAACTTTTACCGCCGGTTGCATTATTAGAACGTTTTCCTGCAAGTGAAGTAGCGGCTGAAACTGTGGAAAAAGCTCGTCAAGCGATTCATAAAATTATTCACGGGGCAGATGATCGCCTGTTAGTTGTGATTGGACCTTGTTCTATTCATGATCCTAAAGCGGCATTAGAATATGCACAACGTATCAAAGCCCTTCGAGCTAATCCCCAAATTAACCAAAATCTTGAAGTTGTGATGCGAGTATATTTTGAAAAACCGCGTACTACGGTTGGTTGGAAAGGTTTAATCAATGATCCGTATTTAAACGAAACTTATGCGTTAAATGACGGTTTGCGTATCGCCCGTAAAGTCTTATCGGATATTAATGATTTAACTGTACCAGCGACCAGTGAGTTTTTAGATATGATCACGCCGCAATATATGGCAGACTTTATGAGTTGGGGAGCGATTGGAGCAAGAACGACCGAATCGCAAGTACATCGTGAATTGGCTTCCGGTTTATCTTGTGCGGTGGGTTTTAAAAATGCAACGAACGGTGGTGTAAAAATTGCATTGGATGCGATTGGTGCGGCAGAAGCGCCACACCATTTCTTATCCGTAACGAAATTTGGCCATTCTGCGATTGTTTCGACCGCCGGTAATCCGGATTGCCATATTATTTTACGTGGTGGAGATAATGGTACGAATTATGATGCGGAATCTGTAGCGAAAGTTTGTGCAGATATTGAGAAATCCGGTCGCCGTCCGCACGTGATGATCGATTTTAGTCACGCAAATAGTCAAAAACAATTTAAACGCCAAATGGATGTGTGTGCTGATGTATGCCAACAAATTGCGAATGGATCAGAATTTATTTCAGGCGTAATGATTGAAAGTCATTTAGTTGAAGGTCGTCAAGATTTAGGCGATGGTAATTTAGCTAATTTAGTATATGGTCAGAGCGTTACGGATGCGTGTATTGGCTGGGAAGATAGTGAAAAAGCGTTATTCGCCTTAGCCGATGCCGTTGAACAACGCCGTGCTAAACGTGCATAATCACTAAATAAGCAATATCAGAAACACGGAAATAATAGGCTTTGCAAATGTTTTGTAAAATAGACCGCTTATTTCCGTGTTTTCTCTCGTTTTAAGGTAATAAACTAATGAATAAAACAATTCTTGCTATTGATACGGCGACTGAGGCTTGTTCCGTAGCATTATTACATAATGGGGAAATGACTTCGTTAGATGAATTAAGCCCGAGAACACATACGCAAAGAATTTTGCCAATGATTGATGAGTTATTAACCAAAGCAGATATTTCGCTTAAACAAGTCGATAAATTGGCATTTGGGAGAGGTCCGGGTAGTTTTACCGGCGTACGTGTCGGTATCGGTGTCGCTCAAGGATTAGCAATGGGGGCTGAGTTACCTGTTGTACCTATTTCAAATTTAGTTGCAATGGCACAGGCGACTTATCGGGAAATAGGGGCAGATAAAGTTGTTGCACTCATTGATGCTCGTATGAATGAGGTTTATTTCGCTCAATATGAAAAAGCTGAAACAGGTTGGAAAATGGTTGTTACAGAACAAGTTTGTTCACCTGAAAAGGCGATTGCTCAAATACAATTAGCAGAAGGATTAGTTGTGGTGGGGACCGGCTGGCAGGCATATCCACAGTTTGCAGAAGCTGATTTAGCAATTTTCGTGACCGATATTCATCTCCCTTCGGCTAAATATATGTTGGAGCTTGCACAAGAAACAACGCAAACCTTCTCAGCTTTAGAGATTGAGCCGGTCTATTTGCGTAATGAAGTGACTTGGGAAAAATTGCCTCATAAACGCTAATAAAATAAGCGGTTAAATTTGCAGGAAATTTTGCAAATTTAACCGCTTATCACTTATATACGACCTAACTTTTGTTTATAGTGGTAGCGACATACTGAAAGATATTTATCATTTCCGCCAATCTGAATTTGATCACCATCCGATACTGCTTCACCGTTTTCATTCATTCGAATAACGAAATTGGCCTTCTTACCGCAATCACAGATTGTTTTGAGTTCTTGCAACTCATCAGCCCAAGCCAATAGATATTGGCTACCTTCAAAAAGTTCTGCTTGGAAATCGGTACGCAAACCATAGCAGAGTACCGGCACTCTGAGTTTATCCACGACATCAGTTAATTGATAAACTTGCTCTCTCGTTAGAAATTGGGCTTCATCAATTAAGATACAATGCAATTTTTGCTGTTGATAAGCTAATGCTATCTCCTCAAACAAATTTGTATTCGGTTGGAATAATTGTGCTTCTTGCGAAATACCGATGCGTGAACTGACTTTACCTATGCCATAGCGGTCATCAATCGTCGCCGTATAGACTAAGGTATTCATACCTCGCTCTTGATAATTATAAGAGGATTGGAGCAGAGTGGTTGATTTCCCTGCATTCATTGAAGAGTAATAAAAGTAGAGTTTTGCCATAATCTTACACAAATAAAAAACGGCTAATACGCATTAGCCGTTCTGCAAAGAAGGAAAGTTATACGTTGTCGATTTGACCTAAAAGTGAACGTAAACGGTCTTGGAAACTTTGTTGTTCAGACTTTAATTGTTCGTATTCTTGGCGTAATGTTTCTTTTTCTTGTGCTACAGTATTATTTTTTTCTTTTAATTCTTCAACTTCTAATTGAAGTAATTGAATAGTTTCTACTGCTTGTTTAATTTTTTCTTCAAGTTGGTCAAGAACTGATAATGACATAATGGAATTTCCTCTTAAAAATAAATAAGTAAAGTGTAAGAATTATAACTCAGTTAGGCATTGATTTCATTGAAAAGTTCACGCATTTTGGCATTTTTCTTCATTTGGCGATTTTTTAGTAACGAAACCGATTGCGAGCTGATAAAATGTAAATAATTTTAGTCATTATAAGGAAGATAAGATGAAACGTGCTATCTCTTTTGAGTTTTCTCGAGTTACGGAAGCGTACGCTTTAGTCGCCTATGATTGGATTGGGCGAGGCGATAAAAATGCGGCGGACGATGCGGCGGTAAAGGCAATGCGTTTAGTATTGAATAAAATGGAGATCCGCGGAGAAATCGTGATTGGCGAGGGGGAAATTGACGAAGCTCCTATGCTGTATATTGGGGAAAAAGTTGGGCGTTCTGATCCACAAGATATAGAAGTAGCGATTGCGGTTGACCCGATTGACGGTACTCGTATGACGGCAATGGGGCAGTCCGGTGCATTAGCGGTATTGGCGGCAGGCAGTAAAGACAGCTTTTTACAAGCTCCGGATATGTATATGGAAAAACTGGTTGTAGATAGTGAGGCGAAAGGTATGATTGATCTCACTTTACCGCTTGAACAAAATATTCGCCGTGTTGCTTCTAAAAAGGGTAAATTATTAACACAAATGACAGTTGCAATTTTAGCGAAACCACGTCACGATGACATTATTAAAACAGTACAGAAATTAGGAGTAAAAGTGATGGCAATTCCTGACGGCGATGTGGCAACCGCCGTGCAATGCTGTCTGCCTGATAGTGACTTGGATTTAGTTTATGGGATTGGTGGTGCACCGGAAGGTGTTGTAGCGGCAGCTGCATGGTACGTGCTTTAGGTGGCGATATGCAAGGACGTTTAATTCCACGCAATCAGGTCAAAGGAAATTCGCCGGAAAATCTTTCCGTCGCTGAAAAAGAAATCTCTCGTTGTACAGAAATGAATGTGCCAGTTAATAAAGTATTGAAGCTGGAAGATTTGGTACATGATGATCATGTGTTATTTGTCGCAACTGGTATTACTACTGGCGATTTATTAAAAGGTGTACAACGTAAGGGCAGTATGATGTTTACTGAAACATTGTTAATTCGTGGTCGCTCCCGTACGATTCGTAAATTAGCCTCTTATCACGATATTTCTCGTTTATCAGAAGATTAATCATAAAAAAGTCGTATCATTTCTGATACGACTTTTCATTTATGAGCTGATTAAGCAGGATTATCGATATCAATAAATTCCACATCCAAGCCATATTCTTGTGCGAGCCATTCACCTAATGCTTTTACCCCATCTCGTTCCGTTGCGTGATGTCCGCAAGCATAGTAATAAATGCCTTGCTCTCGAGCCGAGTGGGTGGTCTGTTCCGAAATTTCGCCGGAAATAAACGCATCACAACCTTTGCTTGCCGCTAAGTCAATATAACCCTGTCCGCCACCGGTACAGATCCCAATTTTTCGAATTAATTTATGCGGATAGTCAACAATAAATTCATCACATAAAATGGGTTTACGGTTAAGCACTTGTTCAATACGATTCGCTAAATCTTTAGCCGAAATCGGGGTCTCCAGTTCTCCATAAACCGGTATAGAGTTTGGTTTATCCTCTAACCCTTGTAAATTAATCACGCCTAATTTTGCCGCAAGTTGGGCGTTATTGCCTAATTCAGGATGGATATCGAGTGGTAGATGATAGCCGAACAGATTAATATCATTGACCAGTAATTGTTTAATGCGTTTACCTTTCATACCTCGGATACAAGGTGATTCGCTTTTCCAAAAATAACCGTGATGTACCAAAATCGCATCCGCTTTCTTTTCAATCGCTTGTTCAATCAGTGGTAGAGAGGCAGTTACACCGGTTACAATCCGTTGAATCTGCGATTTTCCTTCCACTTGTAAGCCGTTTGGTGCGTAATCATTAATCGCTTTGCTATTTAATTTTTGATCGATAATGTGTTCAAGTTCGAGATTAGATAGTCTCATTTTTTATTCCTTTTGTAAGCCAAAACAAGCGGTGAAATACTCTAAAATTTTGCAAATTTATCGATAAATTTAGCCGCTTATCGAGAAAGAATTTATTCTTGTGCCAATGCGGTAATCGGATTGAGCTTGGAAGCATTTTTGGCTGGCATATAACCGAATACGATCCCAATTAGCGTGGAGCAGAATACCGCTAATACTACGGATTCAGGCGAGAGAATCATCTTAAAATTAGTGCCTAGCGTATTAAATGAGAAAATAATCGCTATAGCGAGCAGAATACCAATCACACCACCTAATAAGCAAATTAAGATCGCTTCAATTAAGAATTGTTGCAAAATATTGCCTTGTTTAGCACCGATTGCCATACGAACACCGATTTCTTTGGTTCGTTCCGTTACCGATACTAACATAATATTCATAACCCCGATGCCACCGACAATCAGTGAAATCATAGCAATAGAGGAAATTAATAATTTCATGGTATTGGTGGTGCTAGTAATCGTTTGTTTAATCGTGTCACTATTCATTACAAAGAAATCTTTCTTACCGTGTTTGGCGGTAAGTAACTCATTAATGCTTTTTTCTGCTGTTTGGCTCTCGACATTGTCTTTTACTTTTACGGTTAAGGAATCAATAAATTTCTCACCGGAAATTCGTTGCATTAACGTTGTGTAAGGCATCCAGATTTTTAAACTAGTTTGATTCATATTATTCGACTCTTGTGCCAAACCAATAATTCTCAGTGGTTTTTTACCGACTAAAATCACTTTTCCTTCTACCGGATCTGTTAAACCGAGATCTTTTTTAGTATTTGCATCAATGACGACAACTTGTGACGATAATTTGACTTCATCAGCATCAAAAAAACGTCCTGAAACCATTTTTAAACCTTTCACATTGATAAACTGTTCGCCAACCCCATTAACTGAAGCGGTAACATCCATATTTCCATAAATCAGCGTGCTACTAAAACTGCTAGATGGTGTCGTACTATCAACAAATTGTTGCTTGTTAAGCATAGTCGCATCGCTGATTGTCAAATTTTTCGTTAAATTTGCCCGCCTGTCGCCAAAACCAGTACCATTCATAATGGTCATCGTATTTGTGCCTAAGCTATTAATATTCGAGAGAATTTGTTGTTGCGAGCCTTGACCGAGTGCCACGACGGAAATTACTGATGTAATCCCGATAACGATACCTAACATTGTGAGTAAAGCACGTAATTTATGAGCCATAATTGCATTAGTTGCCATTTTGAAAGACTCGATTAATTGGTCAAAGAAACGAGGAGATTTATGTTCTCGTTTAGTGAGTTTCAATTCTTCAGAATAAGGTTGTTGACGTTGATCCCGAATAATAGCACCGTCTTTAATTTCGATCACACGACTGGCGGTAGTCGCGATATTAGGATCGTGTGTCACCATAATGATCGTGTGACCTTCTTTATGCAGATCTTGCAAGATCTCCAATACGGTTTCACCGCTTTTTGAATCTAAAGCACCGGTCGGTTCATCGGCTAAAATAATTTCACCACCATTCATTAATGCTCGTGCAATACTGACTCGCTGTTGTTGTCCTCCAGAGAGTTGGTTTGGTTTATTCGTGGTTTTATCGGATAAGCCTAATTTCTCAAGTAATTGATTCGCTCTAGCTCTGCGAGATGAACTATCCATACCGGCATAAATTGCCGGTAATGCAACATTTTCGTTGGCGGTTAAAGCGGAGAGCAGATTATAACGTTGGAAAATAAAGCCAAATTTACGTTGGCGTAAATCAGATAATTCATCGGCGGTCATATTTAATGTTTCTTTGCCATCAATGCGACATACACCGGAACTGGCGGTATCCAAACAACCGATAATGTTCATTAATGTTGATTTACCTGAGCCAGAAGCCCCAATAATTGCAACAAAATCGCCTTGCTCAATAGAAACATTAATATCTTTTAAAATATGAGCTTTATTTTCACCCGAACCGAAATATTTATTTAGTTTTTCAATTTCAATAAGTTTCATTTATTTAAATAATTCCAAGCCAATATATGAATACTAGACCCATCACGTCGTGATAGGTTCGCTATTTTTGTATAACTAGACAACGATTAAAAGCGGTCTTTTTTTGCAAGATTATTTACAAAAAAGACCGCTTATATCGGGTTATTATTCAATCCAAAGCGGTAGTTTGATTTCAATTCTCAAACCGCCTAACTGGCTCTTCATTGCTTGTACATGACCTTTATGCTGTTGCACTGCATTTGCTACAATCGCAAGCCCAAGTCCCGTGCCACCGGTTTGTCTAGCCCTCGCTTCATCAACCCGATAAAACGGACGAAAGATCTGTTGATATTCGGTTTCAGGAATACCTTCGCCATCATCATCTATCGCCAGGATTAATTCGGTATTATCAATATAAATGAGTACTTTAATACTTTTACTCGCATATTTTTGAGCATTGCGGATTACATTTTCCAATGCACTGGCAAGAATATTCGGATTACCATTGATAAAGAATCTCTCTGGGTTAGCGATACGCTGACTAATAAATAAATCTAAGTTATTTTGTTCCGCCTCAAATTTTGCATCCTCTAAAATGTCATCCCAAATTTTGTTCACGGAGAAGATCTCTCGAGTCATATGCTGATTAACCTGTTGGCGAGAAAGCATCAGGAGATCGTGTACCATGGTATCAAGTTTAATCACTTGGTTTTCAATTCTTGCTAATTCCGGCGATTCTCCATTACGGCGACGAATCAATGCGGTAGCTAAATGTAAACGAGCTAGTGGCGTTTTCAGCTCATGTGAAATATCTGATAACAATCGCTGTTGGTGTAATGTTAAATCTTGCAGAGAAGTAATCATCTGATTAAAACTTTTACCTACTTCACGTAATTCATTGATTCCTTCCGTTTCGAGTGCTGGATTTATCGCAAAATTACCGGTTGCTACCGCATTGGCAGATAGGCGTAAGGCTTTTACCGGTTGGGAAATTTTCCATGATAGCCAAAGTAGAATAGGAATACTGACGCCTAACACGATTAGTAACATCAGCCATGGCGAGTCAAAAATACGGTTAAAAAATTCCTCTTGCGGATCAACGACTTGAGCAAAGTATTGATAATATTCTCGCTTATTGGATTTTACTAAAAAAGGGCCATAAATTTCCAAATTTCCAAAGCGACGTTGTAACGGCTCTTCAGGACTATCTGCTCGATATAAGAATACTTGGAAAGATTTTATTTGGTGTTGATTTACCCCGACAAAGATACCAGTTTTTCTATCTAGTAAAATGACATCGAATCCATTTTGGGTTGCAACGGATAGTTCTCTCTCAAAAATCTCATCCAAGTTATATTGCAATTCAGTGCTATGACTCTCTTGTTTAAAAAATTCTTTCTCATTCGTTTCAATCGGTAAAAATGAACGGGCATCAAAATTAGGAATAGCCAATGTAATTGCAAGCATAATTGCAAAAACTAATCCGAAATAGGCAAATAATTGGTACGCTAAATAGTGGCGTACGGCTCTTATTTTTTTGAAGATATTTTTAATATGTTTAGCCATTTTTGCTTAAATTTAAAAGAAAATCCCTCGAAAATTCGAGGGATTAAATGAGAGTATTTATTTTTCTGTTACAAGTAAATAACCTCGACCACGTAGCGTTTTAAACCATGGAAGATTATCATTACGTTCAGGTAGTTTTTTACGCAAATTAGATATGTGCATATCAATCGCACGGTCGTAAGGTGTTAGCCGTTTACCCAAAATTTCTAAACTGAGTAATTCACGAGAAAGAATTTGACCGGGATTACGCATTAACATCTGTAATAATGCAAATTCCGTACCAGTTAAGTCTAAGTCACGACCTTCGAAAATAGCTTGTTGACGACCCGGATGTAACTCAACGCCGCCAAATGATAGTTGCTTGCTGTTTTCTTCTAAAGATTGATTAGATGACATAATAATATCGGAGTGAGATAAACCGATAGGCACAGTTCGACGTAAAATCGCTTTAATACGAGCAACTAGCTCACGATCATTAAACGGTTTTGGTAAATAGTCGTCTGCACCTAATTCTAATCCAAGTACACGGTCAATTTCATCGTCTCTAGCACTCAACATTAATACTGGAGTTGAATGTCTTTGACGTAATTGTTTTAGTGTTTCAATACCGTTTAATACAGGCATCATAACATCTAACAGAATCAGATCATAATTTTGTAACTCTAATTCTGTGAGAGCATCTTGACCGTTATGAACGCAGTGAATATCAAAACCTTCTAGCGAAAGTAATTCCGCTAGTAATTCTGTCAGTTCAATATCATCATCAACGAGTAAAATTTTAGGCATAACTAATTCCCATGTTTCTTTAATTATATTTCTTACTTGTAATTAAATTTACAACTTTATCAAGGTTTGTCAATTCATTATAGTGATTTTATTTGATCCCAAATAAAATCAAGTTCTTGTAGAGAGCAGTCTTGTATAGATTTATCCGATTTTTTAACCACCTTTTCCACCTTCCTGAAACGTTGTTCGAATTTGATATTCGCATTACGTAAACTGGTTTCCGCATCCATTTTATAGTGACGACATAAATTTACTGTGGCAAACAGAAAATCGCCCAATTCTTCCTCTAACTTATCCGCATTTTGAGGATATTGCATCATCTCATCTTTAACTTCTTGTAATTCTTCTTCCACTTTAGCTAGTACATCTTGAGGATTATCCCAATCAAAACCAACTTTTGCGCGCGTTTTTGTAACTTATTGGCCCGCGTTAATGCCGGTAAAGCAAAAGGTATATCGTCTAAAATAGATTCGTGCTGCTGACGTTTAGCTTCGGTCGCTTTCTGAGTTTCCCAATTCTTAAGTGCTTCTTCACTATTTGCGGAGATTTATCGCCAAAAACGTGAGGATGTCTGTAAATCAATTTGTCATGAATGTCGCTTAGTACGTCATCAAATGTAAAAGTTCCTTCCTCTTTTGCTAATTGGCTAAGAAATACCACCTGAAGTAATAAATCGCCTAATTCTTCGCGTAATGCGGCACGGTCTTTTGTATGAATCGCTTCTGCAACTTCGTAAGTTTCCTCAAGTAAACAGGGTAACATTGAATCAAAGTTTTGCTTAATATCCCAAGGACAGCCTGTTTCAGGATGTCTTAATTGTGCTACCACATCAAGTAATTGTTCGATAGAGGTCATTTTATTTCTCCCAATAAACTATTATAAAAAGTAAACGCGATATTATTGTGTTAGGTTATACGCTAGATCAACTAAAAATTCACCATTCCAAAATAAATCTTGTTACAATAAAGCCATATGAAATTAATACGAGAAATATATGGCGGCGGAAAAACTTACTAAAAAGCGATTAATTCAAATTGTTCTTATGTTAATTATTTTAATTGGTGCTTTTCTTTATCGTACATATACATATAGCTGATATTTCAGCTGATCAGAGCAGATTATATGATTAAAGCATATCCAAAAGATTGAAATTATGCTTTAATACCGATAATTTTTTGTCAGAATAATAAGGTTAAAAAATGAGCTGGATTGAAAGAATTTTAGGTAGAACCTCTTCATCATCAAGCAGTAGCAAATCCAAAGTGCCAGAAGGTGTTTGGACGAAATGCACGAGTCGCGAACAGGTCCTGTACAGCGAAGAACTTAAACGTAATATGAATGTTTGCCCAAAATGTAATCATCATATGCGTTTTGATGCACGTACTCGTTTATTATCGTTATTAGATCAAGATAGTGCACAAGAGATTGCCGCAGAGTTAGAACCGCAGGACATCTTAAAATTTAAAGATTTGAAAAAATATAAAGATCGTTTAACTGCGCGCAAAAACAGACCGGAGAGAAAGACTCTTTTATTACGATGTGCGGTACATTACATAATATGCCGGTAGTAGTCGCTTCATTTAACTTTGAATTTATGGGCGGTTCAATGGGCTCGGTTGTCGGTGCTAAGTTCGTGCGTGCGACGGAGCGTGCATTAGCGGAAAATATTCCGTTTATCTGTTTCTCCGCATCTGGCGGTGCTCGTATGCAAGAAGCATTATTCTCTTTAATGCAGATGGCGAAAACGAGTGCGATCTTAGCGAAAATGCGTGAAAAAGGTGTGCCGTTTATTTCTGTTTTAACAGATCCGACACTAGGCGGTGTTTCAGCAAGTTTAGCAATGTTAGGTGATATCAATATCGCAGAACCTAAAGCGTTAATCGGTTTCGCAGGCCCACGAGTTATTGAACAAACTGTGCGTGAAAAATTACCAGAAGGCTTCCAACGTGCAGAGTTCTTATTAGAACACGGTGCAATTGATATGATTGTACAACGTAAAGATATGCGTGATACGCTTGCTCGTTTATGTGCAAAAATGACCAATAAACCAACGCCGTTTAAAACAGCGGAACTTATTGTTGAAGAAGCGTAATTTTATTTAGCATGACTAAGCCACGTTATACGTGGCTTTCTTTTTTGGAAAAGATATAATGAATACTTTAATTGTTCCAACTATTAATGATAGCCTCGCCACATGGTTGGATTACTTAGAAAAATCGCATTTTAAGCCGATTGATATGGGCTTAGAACGTATTAAAAGCGTAGCGGAAGCGCTCGAATTACTTCAGCCGGCACCTTATGTTATCACCGTTGCCGGTACTAACGGGAAAGGGTCAACTTGTCGTTTATTGGAAGTAGCCTTGCTTAAAGCCGGTTATCGAGTCGGTGTCTATTCATCTCCTCACCTAATTCGTTATAACGAACGAGTGAGAATTCAAGGCGAATTACTCAATGACGAAGCCCATGTGCAATCATTTGCAAAAATCCAACAAAAAAAGACCGCTTCTTTAACCTATTTTGAGTTTAGTACGCTTTCGGCACTGCGGCTTTTTAAAGAGGCAAATTTAGATATTGTCATTTTAGAAGTTGGGCTTGGCGGACGTTTAGATGCAACCAATATTGTTGATCCGCATTTAGCGATAATTACTTCAATCGATATCGATCACGTGGATTTTCTCGGCGATAACCGAGAAGATATCGGGCGAGAGAAAGCAGGCATTTTCCGTGAAAATATACCGGTAATTATCGGTGAACCGGATTGCCCGAGAAGCATTTTACAGCAAGCGAAAGCACTTAATTGCCAAGTGGTTAGACGCAATGTGAATTGGAAATATTCTGTAGAAAATAACCGCTTTCACTGGCAATCGGAATTTATTGATTGGCAAGATTTACCGATGCCGCAAATTCCGATTCCGAATGCCGGTACCGCTTTAGCCGCGTTGGCTCAACTTCCGTTTGAAATAAATGAACAAGTAGTTAGAGCCGCATTGCAAGAAGCACAAATGACAGCCCGTTTCCAAACGTTAACCGAAAAAGATTTTGCAAACTTTTCCGGAAAACAACCGCTTGCTCAAGTGATTATTGATGTCGGACATAATCCGCATGCGGCAAAATATTTGGCAGGGCGATTAAGTTCGCTGAAACAGGCTAACCAAAAGATTTATGCCGTATTTAGTGCATTAGTTGATAAAGACTTAAGCGGAATCGTAGAGCCATTGGCAAATGTTATTGACGAATGGTACTGTGCCGGCTTAGACGGATACCGAGGACAGTCAGGTGAAGAAGTCTATCAAAAACTTGCAAAAGTTTTACCAAATTCGACCGCTTGTTATTACCAAACGGTTTCCGAAGCGACCGAATCATTATTCGCCAAAGCGAGCAAAACCGATATTATCCTGATTTTCGGCTCATTCCACACCGTGAGCGATTTTTTAGTTTGGGTTGGGGAGTGATTTGTTGTTTTGTTAATCAAACAAAAACAAATTTGAAAAAAGTGCTTGCATTGGTTTTGGAAATCTCTATAATGAGCCACATCAGACGCGGGGTGGAGCGACTTGGTAGCTCGTCGGGCTCATAACCCGAAGGTCGTTGGTTCAAATCCGGCCCCCGCAACCAGTTTTAAGGCTCACAGTTTTGATTAAAGCTGTGAGTTTTGTTTTATATATAGCCTTTGCTAATTTTCGATAACGAACATAATTCGCAAAATTTTGTATAAAACAAACCGCTTAAAGCCCCACGGTTTTCCGTCTGGGGTTTTTTTGTGGCTGGTACATAATAATCGTATCAAAAGGGCTGGTTAAGGCTCTTTTTTTATATCTGTCATTTAGGAGGCTTCCTTGGCAACTTTAGAACAAAAATTAGAAGAACTCGTTTCTGACACCATTGAATCAATGGGCTGTGAATTAGTCGGTATTGAGTGTCAACGAGCAGGGCGTTTTTTAACAGTACGTTTATATATTGATAAAGAAGGCGGCGTAACCATTGATGATTGTAGTGATGTGAGCCGTCAAGTGAGTGCAATTTTAGATGTTGAAGATCCGATTGCGGATAAATATAACTTAGAAGTTTCATCTCCGGGCTTAGATCGTCCGTTGTTTACGCTTGCACATTACCAACGTTTTATCGGACAAGAAGTTGTGATTCACTTACGTATTCCAATGTTCGACCGCCGTAAATGGCAAGGTAAATTAGAGAGTGTAGAAGGCGATTTAATTACGCTGACAGTAGATAATGAGGCTCGTCAATTCGCATTCGGTAATATTCAAAAAGCAAACTTAGTTCCAGTTTTTAATTTCTAAAAGGTTAACCTAGAAAATGAGTAAAGAAATTTTATTAGCCGCTGAAGCGGTATCTAACGAGAAGTTATTGCCAAAAGAAGCTATCTTTGAAGCACTTGAAACAGCATTAGCCATTTCGACTAAAAAGAAAAAAGAAATGGATATCGATGTGCGTGTGGTAATTGACCGCAAAACCGGCGATTTCCAAACTTTCCGTCGTTGGATTGTGGTTGAACAAGTACACAATATGACACGTGAGATCAGCTTAGAAGCGAGCACAATACGAAAATCCTAGCGTGCAATTAGGCGATATCGTTGAAGATGAAGTAGATTCAATTCCATTCGACCGTATTACGATGCAGACTGCACGCCAAGTGATCAGCACAAAAATTCGTGAAGCGGAGCGTAACAAAGTTATCGACCAATTCCGTTCACAATTAAATACCATCATCACTGCAACTGTTAAGAAAGTAAACCGTGATCAAATTATTTTAGATTTAGGTAACCAAGCGGAAGCGGTAATCGTGCGTGAAGATATGCTTCCACGTGAAAACTTCCGTCCGGGTGACCGTGTACGTGGCGTATTATATGCGATTAAACCGGAGTCAAAAGGTCCGCAACTTTTCGTAACACGTGCAAAACCGATTATGTTAGAAGAGTTATTTAAACTTGAAGTACCGGAAATCGGCGAAGATGTCATCGAAATTAAAGGTGCATCGCGTGATCCGGGCTCTCGTGCAAAAATTGCAGTGAAATCACACGATAAACGTATCGATCCGGTAGGTGCTTGCGTTGGTATGCGTGGTGCGCGTGTTCAAGCAATTAGTAGCGAATTAGGCGGTGAGCGTGTAGATATCGTGCTTTGGGACGATAATCCGGCACAATTCGTCATTAACGCAATGGCTCCGGCAGATGTAAGTTCTATCGTGGTTGATGAAGATAAACATGCAATGGATATTGCGGTTGAAAGCAAAAACCTTGCGCAAGCAATTGGTCGTAACGGTCAAAACGTACGTTTAGCGACACAATTAACCGGTTGGACATTAAACGTAATGACTACCGAAGACTTAGATAAGAAGCATCAAGCGGAAGATAATAAAGTTATCGATTTATTCGTAACTTCATTAGAAATCGACCAAGAATTTGCACAAATCTTAGTAGATGAAGGTTTCTCTAGCCTAGAAGAACTTGCATTCATTCCAGTAAGCGAATTAACTTCTATCGATGGTCTTGAAGATGAAGATTTAGTAGAAGAGCTACAAACTCGTGCGAAAAATGCGATTACCGCAAAAGCATTAGCGGAAGAAGAAGCATTAAAACAAGCGCATATTGAAGATCGTTTATTAAACTTAGAAGGTTTAGATCGTCATATCGCATTTAAACTGGCTGAAAAAGGTATCACAACGCTTGAAGAATTAGCAGAACAAGCTACGGATGACCTTTCGGATATTGAAGAATTATCAGCAGACAAAGCAAGCGAATTAATTATGGTCGCTCGTCAAATTTGCTGGTTTAGCTAATCGTTGTAAGGAGATAAAACAATGAGTGATAACGAAATTAAAAACGAAGCACCTAAGAAATTGAGCTTACAACGTCGTACAAAAACAACCGTTGCTGATGGTAAAGTCCAAGTGGAAGTGCGTAAGTCACGTAAAATTGATACGGAAGCGGTTAAAAAAGCACAAGAAGAGGCGACTTTAAAAGCAAAACAGGAAGCGGAAGCAAAAGCTCTAGCAGAGAAAGAAGTCGCGGAAAAAGCAATGCCGAAGCAAAAGCTAAGGCGGAAGCAGAAGCGACTAAAAAAGCAGAAGAAGCAAAAGTAGAAGCGGCTAAAAAGGTTGCGCCGGCAGTTCCTGTTATGCCTAACAGTAAACCGAAAGCGACTACACCGAAAGTAGAACAACCGAAACAAGAGAAAGCACTTGATCCGGAAAAAGAAGCGAAGAAAAAAGAAGAAGCTGAACTCCGCCGTAAACAAGAAGAGTTAGCGCGTCAAAAAGCGGAAATGGAAGCGAAACGTGCGGCGGAAAATGCGCGTCGTTTAGCGGAAATTGCACGTGAAGAAGCGGCTGAAAGTGGTGAAGAATTTGAAGATGATCGTTTTACTTCAACCTATGCGCGTGAAGCAGATCGTGATAATGATCGTCGTAGCGAAGCAAATCGCGGTCGTGGTAAAGGCGGTGTAAATAAAGCGAAAAAAGGCGATCGTGAAGACAAAAACGAGCGTAGCGCAGACCGTCGTAACCAAAAAGATGTGAAAGGCAAAGGTAAAAACGCGAAGAAAGGTTCTGCATTACAACAAGCCTTTACTAAACCTGTTCAAGTAAATAAAGCGGATATTGTGCTTGGTGAAACCATTACGGTTGCTGAACTGGCTAATAAAATGGCGGTAAAAGCAACCGAAATCATCAAAACGATGATGAAAATGGGTGAAATGGTAACGATTAACCAAGTTATCGACCAAGAAACTGCTCAACTTGTTGCGGAAGAAATGGGACATAAAGTTATTTTACGTAACGAAAATGAACTTGAAGATGCGGTAATGGAAGATCGTGACGTGGATGCGGAAAAAGTAACACGTGCGCCGGTAGTAACTATCATGGGTCACGTTGACCACGGTAAAACCTCATTACTTGACTATATCCGTAAAGCGAAAGTGGCGGCAGGTGAAGCAGGTGGTATTACTCAGCATATCGGTGCTTATCACGTTGAAACGGAAGACGGTAAAATGATCACCTTCTTAGATACACCGGGACACGCCGCATTTACTTCTATGCGTGCACGTGGTGCGAAAGCAACAGATATCGTTGTTCTTGTTGTAGCAACAGATGATGGTGTAATGCCACAAACTATCGAAGCAATTCAGCACGCGAAAGCAACTGGTGCGCCGATTGTCGTTGCGGTAAACAAAATTGATAAACCGGAAGCAAATCCTGATCGTGTAGAGCAAGAATTACTTCAACACGAAGTGATTTCAGAGAAATTCGGTGGTGATGTTCAGTTCGTACCTGTATCAGCGAAAAAAGGTTTAGGTATTGACGAGTTACTAGAAGCGATTCTTCTTCAATCTGAAGTATTAGAACTTACTGCAGTTAAAGAAGGTATGGCAAGCGGTGTCGTAATCGAATCTTATCTTGATAAAGGCCGTGGCCCAGTAGCGACAATCCTTGTGCAATCAGGTACATTAAACAAAGGCGATATCGTACTTTGTGGCTTTGAATATGGTCGTGTGCGTGCGATGCGTGACGAAAACGGTAAAGAAGTGGACTCTGCTGGCCCATCAATTCCAGTTGAGGTTTTAGGTCTTTCAGGTGTACCGGCGACCGGTGATGAAGCAACTGTGGTACGTGATGAGAAAAAAGCACGTGAAGTAGCATTATTCCGTCAAGGTAAATTCCGTGAAGTGAAACTTGCTCGTCAGCAAAAAGCGAAACTTGAAAATATGTTTAGCAATATGACCGCTGGTGATGTTGCAGAGCTTAATGTGATTGTTAAAGCGGACGTACAAGGCTCGGTAGAAGCCATTTGCCAAGCATTAGCAGAGCTTTCAACAGACGAAGTAAAAGTGAAAGTAGTAGGTTCTGGTGTAGGTGGTATCACTGAAACGGATGCAACCTTAGCGGTACGCTTCAAATGCGATTATGGTTGGTTTCAACGTACGTGCGGACGCATCGGCTCGTCGTGTCATTGAAGCAGAAAATATTGACTTACGTTACTACTCAATCATCTACGAATTGCTCAACGAAATCAAAGCGGCAATGAGCGGTATGTTACAACCTGAGTTCAAACAAGAAATCATCGGTTTAGCAGAAGTACGTGATGTATTCCGTCATCCGAAATTCGGTGCAATCGCTGGTTGTATGGTAACTGAAGGTGTAGTGAAACGTAACAATCCAATCCGTGTATTACGTGACAATGTAGTAATCTTCGAAGGTGAGTTAGAATCTCTTCGCCGCTTCAAAGACGACGTTTCAGAAGTACGTAACGGTATGGAATGTGGTATCGGCGTTAAAAACTATAATGATGTAAAAGTTGGCGACCAAATCGAGGTATTCGAAGTGGTTGAAGTGAAACGTAGCATCTAATTTCATTTTATGATTGAAAGCGGTCAGATTTCTGCATAAATTTGCAAGAATTTAGTGGAAACTGACCGCTTGTTTTTGGCTGAACGTCGCTAATAACCACAAATTAGGGTATAATCCTAACAAAATTTTGAGGCGCTTTTGTGGTGCCTCGTTTGCATTTTGGAGAAAATATGAGCAGAGAATTTAAACGTAGTGATCGTGTAGCGCAAGAGCTACAAAAAGAGATCGCTTTGATTTTACAACGTGAGGTTAAAGATCCTCGTATCGGCATGGTGACGGTATCTGATGTGGAAGTAAGCCGTGATTTAGCTTATGCAAAAATCTTTGTCACTTTCTTATTCGATAATGATCAAAGCGTGATTGAGCAAGGTATGAAAGGCTTAGAAAAAGCAAGCCCGTATATTCGCTCATTAGTCGGTAAAGCAATGCGTTTACGTATCGTGCCTGAGCTTCGTTTTATTTACGATCAATCGTTGGTAGAAGGGATGCGTATGTCTAACCTTGTATCGAATGTGATTAAAAACGATGAAGCTAAACATAAAGAGGACGAATAGGTGTCAAGACCTCGTAAAAAAGGCCGTGATGTTCACGGCGTATTTTTATTAGATAAGCCGCAAGGAATGTCATCAAACGATATCTTGCAAAAGGTAAAACGCTTATTTCAGGCAAATAAGGCAGGGCATACCGGTGCATTAGATCCGCTTGCGACCGGAATGTTACCGATTTGTTTGGGGGAAGCGACTAAGTTTTCGCAATTTTTACTTGATTCGGATAAACGTTATCAAGTTACTGCCAAATTAGGCGAACGTACTGATACGTCTGATGCTGAAGGACAAGTGGTTGAAACTCGTGCAGTGAATGTTGGTGAAGCAGAAATTATTGCGGCATTAGAGCAATTTCGTGGCGATATTTTACAAGTTCCAACCATGTTCTCCGCCTTAAAACATAACGGTAAACCGCTTTATGA
Source organism: Actinobacillus arthritidis (assembly GCF_029774155.1). Taxonomy (NCBI): domain Bacteria; kingdom Pseudomonadati; phylum Pseudomonadota; class Gammaproteobacteria; order Pasteurellales; family Pasteurellaceae; genus Actinobacillus; species Actinobacillus arthritidis. Next base: position 734,960 of record NZ_CP103833.1, read on the forward strand.
ATATGCTCGTCAAGGTATTACAGTAGAACGAGAAGCACGTCCGATTACAATTTTTGAGCTAGATTTTATTGAGTATTCCGCACCTTATCTGACGTTAGAAGTACATTGTTCAAAAGGCACTTATATCCGTACTTTGGTGGATGATTTGGGTGAAGCTTTAGGCTGTGGTGCACATGTCACGGTTTTACGCCGCTTAGCGGTGGCAAATTATCCAATTGATGCAATGATGAGCTATGAAGATTTGCAAAATTTAAGTGAAAATCAACCGCTTGAAGTGTTGGATCAACATCTTTTACCTTTAGATACTGCTGTAGAAAGCCTACCCAAAATAAATCTCACCGCAGAGCAAACTAAAGCGGTCGGTTTTGGTCAAAGAGTGAGGTTTGAAAATATAAATCAAATTTATGGACAAGTTCGTCTATTTTCAAATAATTCGCAATTCCTTGGTGTCGCTGATATTACAGCCGATAATGTAATTCGCCCAAGTAGAATGGTTAATCTTTAGTTTTAAGCGACTTTTTATTCGCTATATATTTATCTTATGAAATTAAAATTTTTAGCAATTCCAGTCACTATGATGGCTCTAGCTCTTTCCGGATGTTCTAATAAAAGTAGTAGTTACGCAGAACTTCCTATAGACGCTAAATATACTAAATCTCGTACTGTGCATAATTTTAATGATTATGTACATTTCTTGAAGCAAAAAGTCGCTGGTGCAGGCGTATCGGATAAAGTTTTAAATAGCCAGAAATTCATCCAATATAATGCACGTGCAGTACAGTTAGATCAGGCTCAAGCGACGCAAGCGTGATCCAAATACACCGCCTCCACCACCTAATCCAAATGGTGTTACTAATTATTTAAGTAAAGTGCTGACGCAAAATAAGGTCAATCTAGCCAGTGAATATTGGTATGAATTTAACGGAGCATTAAATAATGCGAGTAAAAAATATGGTGTGCAAAAGGAATATATCTTAGCCTTATGGGGTATGGAGAGTAGTTTCGGGCGTTATCAAGGTGATTTTGATGTGTTATCCGTATTAGCAACATTAGCTTTTGATGGTCGCCGTGAAAAGCTCTTTACCCAAGAATTTGTTAATGCAATGAAGATGCTTGATGACGGTACAATTAATCGTTATGAATTGTTAGGCTCTTGGGCAGGTGCAATGGGGCAGACCCAATTTATGCCAACGGCATATTTGAGTTATGCCGCTGATGGTAATGGCGATGGTAAAAAAGATATTTGGAATACGGAAGCAGATGCGTTTGCCTCCATTGCATCTTATCTTTCTACAGTCGGTTGGGATGATGAAGTTCCTTGGGGCGTTGAAGTAAAATTATCTAGCCCAATTGATATATCATTCTCAGGCATTGAAGCGAATAAAGCTAAAACGTTAGGCGAATGGCAATCGTGGGGAGTATATTTGGCATTTCCAACTTCACAAGAAACAGCAAAACTAAGTGCCTTAAACGGTAAAAAATTATGGTTAGTGCGTCCGGATAAAGAAGTGGGGAGAGCATTTTTAGTATCAAATAACTTCCGTACCTTAATGGATTGGAATAAATCAAATAATTTTGGTGTAAGCATTGGTAAATTTGCTGATCGCATTTTGGCAAGTGTGGGGCAGTAGTTTTACCTTTGTAAAGAAGCGGTAATTTTTATCTAATAAATTGCAATTTATACTAAAATCAGTAAGCTATCAGTACCAAACATAAGTTTGGGATTTTTAATAAGGAAAGTAATATGTACTTTGAAATTTATAAAGATGCTAAAGGTGAATTCCGTTGGCGTTTAAAATCCGGTAACCATCAAACCATTGCAACCGGTGGTGAAGGATATGCAACAAAACAAAGTCGCCAAAAAGGTATTGATGCAGTGAAAAAAATTACCGCTGAAACTGAAGTTAAAGACTTAACTAAAGAAGAAGCATAGTTGAAAAGCCCTGAAGAAGATTCAGGGCTTTTTTACAAAAAAATTTACTGAATTTTACCGCTTTTATAGCTATAAAAAATGCCCTCAAATGAGGGCATTTTGCATTTAGGCATTAAGCTTGTGTTGCCTGAATTGCAGTCAATGCGATGGTGTATACGATATCATCCACTAACGCACCACGAGAAAGGTCGTTAACTGGTTTACGCATACCTTGAAGCATTGGGCCGATAGACACTAAATCTGCAGAACGTTGTACTGCTTTATATGTCGTATTACCGGTATTTAAGTCAGGGAATACGAATACGGTTGCTTTACCTGCTACTGGAGAATTAGGTGCTTTAGAACGAGCCACATCTTCCATTACCGCGCATCATATTGTAACGGACCATCGATAATTAAATCTGGGCGTTTTTCTTGTGCGATACGAGTTGCTTCTTTCACTTTCTCTACATCTGCACCAGAACCTGATGTACCGGTTGAATAAGAAATCATTGCAACACGTGGGTCAATACCAAATGCTTTCGCTGATTCTGCAGATTGAATTGCAATTTCAGCTAATTGTTCTGCAGTCGGATCTGGGTTTACCGCACAGTCACCGTACACAAGCACTTGATCCGGTAATAACATAAAGAAGATTGAAGAAACAATTGAGCTACCCGGAGCAGTTTTGATGATTTGCATCGGTGGGCGAATCGTATTTGCTGTGGTATGTACCGCACCAGATACTAAACCGTCAACCTCACCTGCTTCTAACATCATTGTACCAAGTACCACAGTATCCGTTAATTGCTCACGAGCAACCACTTCTGTCATACCTTTGTTTTTACGTAACTCAACTAAACGAGCAACGTAGTTTTCACGTACTTCTTCAGGGTTGATAATTGTGATACCTTTACCTAATACCACACCTTGTGATTCCGCTACACGTTGAACATCAGTAGGATTTGCTAAAAGTACACATTCTGCAATACCGCGTTCCGCACATAATGCTGCCGCTTTAACAGTACGAGGTTCATCACCTTCAGGTAACACGATGCGTTTTCTCGCTTGACGTGCATATTCAGTTAATTGATAACGGAATGTTGCTGGAGATAGACGACGTGCACGCGTTGTCGCTTTAGAAATTTCATCAATGAAACCATGGTTAAATTGACTTGCAACGTATTCTTTAATTGATGCAATACGTTCTTTATCATCCGCAGGAACCTCTAAGCTGAAACTTTGTAAGCTAAGTGCAGTTTGCCATGTATTACCTTCTACACGGAATACCGGCACACCAGATTCAAATGCTTGTTGGCAAAGTTTAGCAATCGGTGTTTCGATTTTATAGCCACCAGTTAATAAGATTGCACCAATCTCAACGCCGTTCATTACCGCTAAAGAAGCGACCACTAAAACTTCCGGACGATCCGCAGAAGTTACTAATAAGCTACCTGCTTTGAAATGATCAACCATATGCGGAAGACTACGAGCACAGAATGTTACACCACGAATACGACGAGTTTGGATTTCGCCTTCGTTAATAATTGCGGCGTGTAAGTGTTTCGCTAAATCGATCGCACGAGTTGCAATTAAATCGGATTTCCACTCAACGCAAGCAAGTAATTTGATTGGGCTTTTCGTAAATAATGCTTCCACTTCCGCCGCATTTTGTGTGCTGTGTTGGAATGAATCGAAAATTTCCGTTAAGTCCGGACGAGTACGGCCAGATTCATCAACCGGTGCATTAAATTTGTTGATGATCACACCTAACAAGTTAGGATTGTGACGACCACCGAATTCTGATGCAGTTGCTTCAATACGTTCTTTTAATTGTGCCGGTTTATCTGAACCCGGTGCGACAACTAAGATGATTTCTGCATCTAACGCTTGAGCAATATCATAGTTTACGCTGTTTGCGTATGAGTTTTTACGTGTTGGAATTAGACCTTCAACAACGATAACTTCATTATTTTTTGATAATTGTTGGTGACGCTCAACTACTTTTTCTAATAAAACATCACTTTGGTTTTGACCAATTAACGCTTCCGCTTCGCTTAGCATAAATGGTTCGCCCACTTCTGTGGTTTGTGCGCCTTTAATGATAGAAGTAGAGCGGTCTAAAGTATCTTCACCGGTAATCGGTTGTGCGATAGGTTTTAAAAAGCCAACTTTTGTGCCTTTTTGCTCTAATGCATGAACTAAACCAAGGCTAACACTTGTTAAACCTACACCGGTTGTAGTTGGGATAAGAATAATTGTTCTAGACATATTTAATTCCGTTTATGTGAAATAGTAAAAGGGCAGAAGATCTGCCCTTGGAAATTATAATGCTAATTTAGCTGTATCTTGTGCAATCACTAATTCTTCGTTTGTAGGGATGACTACCGCTTTGAATGTTGAGTCATCTGCAGTAATAGTGCCTGATTTACCGAAACGTGCGGCTAAGTTACGTTCTGCATCTAATTTAACACCGAATAATTTTAAGTGATTTAATGCTAATTCTCGAACGTGACCCGAGTTTTCACCGATACCTCCTGTGAATGCAATAGCGTCTAAGTGAGAATCACCTAAGATTGCCATATATGCACCGATATATTTTGCTAAACGGTAGCTATATACGTCTAATGCACGTTTTGCTTCAGGTTTTGATGCATCGTCATAGTTATCTTCTGCATAACGACAGTCGCTAGTTACTTCTGTTAAGCCTAAAAGACCTGATTTTTTCACTAACGTATCTTCGATTTGCTCCATTGACATACCTAAGTTTTTGTATAGGTAGAAAATGATTGCAGGGTCGATGTCACCTGAACGAGTACCCATCACTAAACCTTCTAATGGTGTTAAGCCCATTGAAGTATCAATACATTTACCGTTACGAACAACAGATACAGAACCACCGTTACCTAAGTGACAAATAATTGCATTTGTTTGATCTACTGGTTTACCTGCTAATTCAGCAACTTGTGATGTGATGAATAAGTGGCTAGTACCGTGTGCACCATAACGACGGATACCATGCTCTTTATATAAGTTATATGGAAGTGCATAGAGGAATGCTTCTTCCGGCATAGTTTGATGGAAAGCCGTATCGAATACTGCAACATTTTTCTCTTTTAATTCAGGGAAAATACGGAATGCTTCTTGAATACCGATTAAGTGGGCCGGGTTGTGAAGTGGTGCGAATTGAATTGCGTTTTCGATGCCTTTAACTACATCGTCATTGATAACTACAGATGAGGTGAACTGTTCACCACCGTGAACGATACGATGACCGATAGCGCCAATGCTTGATTTTAATTCTTCGGATAATAATTGATTTGCGATGAATGTTAATGCTTCGCTATGTCTTGCTCCCGCACCTAAATCTGCATTGCCTTTTTCGCCGTTTAATTTCCATTTGATACGTGCGTCTTCTAAATTGAATGCTTCTGCTAAACCAGATAATTTTTCGTCACCCGTTTTAGGATCTAAGATGGCAAATTTTAGCGAAGAGCTACCACAGTTAAGGATAAGGATTAAGTTTTTAGACATGTCAAACACCTTTTTTCTTTTGTTCATGAAAGGATTGATAAACTGACACACAAAAATATGTGTACGTCTTTATAAGAATACACTTTTCGGCACATAAAATAAATTCCTATTCCAAAAAATCCTGAAAAACAGCTGAAAATTTAACACATCCCATCATTTCCAGTACAATTTACTGAGTTATCAAATTTATAATGTGGTGTTGTTCACTAAATTGGTAAAAAGAGCTAGAGAATAAGCGGTTATTTTCTTACAATAATTTGCAATATGAAATTTAACAGATTTCTTAATTTAACTTTAGACAAGAGGAGAGTGCTATGTTAAACAGACGACGTTTTATTCAACTTGGTGCAAGTGCGATGCTTGTGCTAGGAACGAATAAATTTGCTTTTGCAAAAGGTGCTAATCAAGCGGATTTACGTATTATTGCAACCACTGATGTCCACGGTTTCCTAACAGATTTCGATTATTATAAAGATGCTCCGACTGAGAAATTCGGTTTTACTCGTGCGACAAGCTTAATCGAACAAGCTCGTAAAGAAGTGAAAAATAGCGTGCTAGTGGATAATGGTGACTTGATCCAAGGTAACCCGATTGCCGATTATCAGGCGACGGTGGGTTCAAAAGAAGGCAAAGCCGATCCGGCAATGAAAGCCCAAAATGCAATGAAATATGATGTCGGTACTATCGGTAATCACGAGTTTAATTATGGTTTAACTTATTTAGGTAATGTCCTTAAACAATCTAACCACCCTATCATCAATGCCAATATCGTGAAACCGGGTACTGATGAGCCTTTCTTCCAACCTTATTTTATTCAAGAAAAAACCATTGTTGATGCCAACGGTAAATCACAAACCTTAAAAATCGGTTATATCGGTTTTGTTCCGCCGCAAGTAATGGTGTGGGATAAAGCAAATTTAGAAGGTAAAGTAGAAGCACGTGATATTGTGAAAACGGCTGAAAAATATGTACCGATTGTGAAAGCAAAAGGAGCAGATGTGATTATTGCATTAGCACATACAGGGCCATCTGACGAACCGTATAAAGAAGGTGCAGAAAACTGCGCGTTCTATCTTGCTGATGTTAAAGGTATTGATGCGGTTATTTTTGGTCACTCACACCGTTTATTCCCGAATAAAGAATTTGCACAATCGCCAAATGCTGATATTGCAAAAGGCACAATGAAGGGTGTTCCGGAAAGTATGGCAGGTTATTGGGCTAATAATATTAGTGTTATTGACCTCAGTTTAGCAGAACAAAACGGTAAATGGGCTGTGGTAGATGGTAAAGCGGCACTTCGTCCGATTTATAACGCCGAGACGAAAAAAGCAACGGTTGAGAATCATCCAGAGATTGCAAGCATTACTTAAAGAAACTCACGAAGCAACTCGTAAATTTGTGTCGCAACCTATCGGTAAAGCAACTGATAATATGTATAGCTACTTAGCATTAGTGCAAGATGACCCGACAATTCAGATTGTAAACCAAGCACAAAAAGCTTATGTGGAAAACGTCGTAGTTAAAGGCTTACCAGAACTCGCAGGCTTACCGGTATTAAGTGCTGGTGCACCATTTAAAGCTGGCGGTCGTAAAAATGATCCGACCGGCTTTACCGAAGTGGATAAAGGTCAATTAACTTTCCGTAATGCGGCGGATTTATATCTCTATCCAAATACTTTAGTGGTCGTAAAAGCGACAGGAGCAGAGTTAAAAGAGTGGTTAGAATGTAGTGCAGGAATGTTTAAACAAATTGACCCGGCTAGCACACAACCTCAAAGTTTATTAGATTGGACGGGGTTCCGTACTTATAACTTTGACGTAATCGATGGTGTAGAGTACCAATTTGATATTACTCAGCCGGCACGTTACGATGGCGAATGTAAATTAATCAATGAAAATTCACACCGTGTGGTGAATTTAACCTTCAAAGGAAAACCGGTTGATCCTAAACAAGAGTTCTTGATTGCAACTAACAACTATCGTGCATATGGTGGTAAATTCCCGGGTACCGGCGATAGCCATATTGTGTTTGTCGCACCGGATGAAAACCGTCAAGTTCTTTCTAATTACATCTCGGCAGAAAGTAAAGCTAACGGTCATGTTGTACCGACAGCAGATAAAAACTGGCGTATTGCACCGATTAATGCTCAAGCGAAGTTAGATGTTCGTTTTGAAACTTCTCCAACCGAAAAAGCAGAGCATTTATTAAAGAAAAAGCACAATACCCAATGACTTTAGTCGGCACAGACGAAATTGGTTTTGCGGTATATCAAGTTGATTTAACGAAATAATTTGCGTTATTTTTAATTACCACGGAATACTCGGATTACACTGATGTTTTATCTAATCTATCTGAGTATTCCATGGTTTTATCGTTGCATATTAATATTCGCTCTAATTTGATCAAAACTAATCTGTTTCACTAATTTACCGTTCTCAAAAATCAGTTCTAATAGATCATCAGAAAAATCATCTGTAGTGGTTAACCCATCAATATAATGATCGAAAGCAATTACTTTTACTCGACCTTTTTGTGATTTTTTTAATCCGTCATCTGTTTTAGGATTTTTAAAAATGGCTTTTTCTGTACCATTGATTGTAATTGAAGTGGCTTTTACAGCAAAACCTAGCGTATCTCGCGTATTACGCTGATAAGTTTGCGCCCCGACACCAAATACAATATTACTTGAAGCAAAACCTTTTTGCTCAAGTCCTTCCAATACGGCCAACATCTTATCGTAAGTTACGCCATCGCCGTAAATTGCCCCAATATGTGAGTCTAAAACTTTATAACCTTTGGTATTAATTGTGCCACCGAAGATATCCCATAAACATTCAATTAAACCTTTACGTTCATATTCATTACAAGCGGTCGAATTTCCGCAAAGAATTGCAAAAAAATCACCGCTATCAGGGCGTATAACCACTTTAGCATAAGTAGGGCGAGCCATAATTTCATCTTTTAGCAATGGCAGGTTAACGCTAATGTTATGCCAAAAATCGGTCGTATCTGCTACTATGGATAACATACTATCCGGAAATTTCTGCATTAAATAGCGGAAAGTAGGTAGCTCATCCACACCATGCGCACTCATAACCGAATGTTCAGAAGCGGGTATAGAAGTGCCAATTAAGTTCTGTGAACCATAATAACTGCTGATAAATGAAATCGCTGGGATAGTGTCCGTACCCAGAAAACTGGTTAAATGACCGGCACCGGACATCTCAGCGGATTCTAACGAACTCATTCCACGCATTGAAAAGTCATGCGATTGAAACGGAATATGTTCATGGTTATCACAGGTTTTCTCTGCAAATTTAGTCAGAGCAGAGCGATAAGCAAACGCAATTGAAGCGGACGTCATTGGTTGCCATAAACAGACATTAATGAGTGTTTCTAAATAGTTGGTTAACCAAAAGAAATCCGGATGCGTATTTTCAATCGTCATTACCGGCACTTTAATCGCAACGGATTTACCTTCCGGAATCGCTTTGATACGAACAGGTAAATAGCCTAATTGATGTAATTGAGCAATGTGTTTACCGGAATCCTTGAACTGTAGTGTTTGAGCAATAAATTGCGAATATTCTGATACAACTTCAGATGTCGGACGATTAAAAAAATTATCGTTAAAATAATGAATTAAATACTTAGTAAGAAATGCTTGAAACCCGAATGACACAACTCGGTTCAAATAAGGGGCTTGCTTATTACTACGAGGAGTAAAAGTGCTATAAATAATTTGTGTATTTTCTGGATATTGGATTCGATGTGACGTTTTGTAAAAGTCGCATAATAAGGACGGAATTGCACTCGATCTTTGATATTTGTTTAATAAACTACACATAATACTACCTTAATCTATTTTAAACTAAAATAAAGTCTACCATATGCAACAAGTAAATAATAAGGATTTATTTCATTTCTATAACCATATGTACAGATAACAACAAATTTGTAATATATATTAACCAATATGCATTTGGTGATCTTATATGTAACTCGCATATAGAGTTAATATTAACTAGTATAAAAAGTCGCAAATTTCTGTACAAATTTGACCGCTTATAGATAGTATTAAAATTAAACAGAATAGCACCAGATATACTATCAAAGTCACAATTATTTTACATTCGCATAATGTAGATTATGTTAAATAGAAAGTTGTTTATATATTTAGGAATATTAGCTTGTGCTACTTTCTTTATTCAACCACAGAACACACGGAATACACAGAAAGCTTATATACAATATCCTTTAGATTATTGCTAAAACTATATAGTGTATTGGAAACATACCTTCTTTCTTTCCGTGTACTCTGTGTATTCCGTGGTTAATATGTCATAAAAAAACAAAACCCCAATAGTTTTTACCATTGGGGCTTTTAGCTATTAACTTAAGCTATTGGCAACAAATTACCAGTAAACACGCATACCCACACCGATAGCTTTGTCTTTTGCTTTACCAACATAGTTACCTTGAACATCATATGCTTTAGTCTGAACATATTTACCTTCAACATAAGCTACAACTTGTTTATGTAATTTATAATCCGTACCTAATAAGAAACCATGAGATTTAGCTTTGTTGATATTTGTAAAATAATCACTTACTTTATCTGAAGTTTGATCATTATCAGCTTCTACACGCTCATATAAGTAGTTACCGTAGATACGTGATTTAGGTGTTACTTGGTATTGGAAACCCGGTGCTACGTAGAAACCTTTAACACGTTCTGTACCATCTTTCTCATATTTGTAACCAAAGTCACCCACTAATTTTAAGTCTGCGATAGTGTAACCTACTGCAAATTCATAACCATCTTGATAATGTTTATGGCTTGCTCCTGTAACATAGTTTGCACGACCCACACCACCTTCTAAGTTTAAGGTATGACCATTCGCTAACTGAGTTTCATAGACAGCACCGAAACCGTATGCATTTTTAAGTTCGTTTACTAATACTTCACCTGTCTGCATCACGTTTTTCAGCGAAGTTATAGTTTGCACCAAGTTGTAAACCTTCGATACCTTTATAATCGTAACGAATTACAGAGTTACCTGATGTTGCGATATAACTAGGCACAATACCATAGTACATATCGTCTGTTTGACCGTAATCATCAGCGATTGTTAATTGACGACCGAATGTTACGTCACCATATTGTTTGCTACCTAAACCGATGTAAGCACGTTTTGCGTATAAATCACCGAAATTATCTGTGCCGGTATCTTTAAAACGAATTTCTAAACGACCTAACGCATAGAAATCATTACCTAAATCATGATTTACACGTACACCAAAACGTGAACTTGCATTTTTTAGGTTAGTATGTGAATTTTTCTTAGCTGTACGATGACCAGCCGGATCTTGTGTTTTGTTACTTTCTTGAGCAACAATTAAACGTAAAGAACCGTCAACTTGTACTTTAGTACCTTCTGCGTCATATACGGTTACCGCTGAAGCTGATGCCGCGAATGCTGTTACTGCTAATGCAACTAGAGTTTTTTTCATAATGTTCACCTTAATTTTTAATTTTAAGTTTATTTAAAACTACTCTCGATAAGGTGTAAGAGTAATTTTCCAAAACTGACATTTACTGTATGAAAGTTTAAGTAAATGTAGATTGCGAACGCATAATGGCAAAATCACCTATTTATGTCAATAGGGGCTTATTGTTATAGTAGTCAAGTGAATAAACCATTTAAAAACAACGAGTTACTAAAAAACGCAGAGGATTTTCTCTAAATTAGCCATTAAAAAGGAGAAAAAATTCATTTTTGGCATTTATGTAACTCATTGAATTTTAATGATATTTTGTTTCGTTATTGATATTTGTTAAATTTGCAAAAAGTTCATTTTTTTTGTGATAGTTGTCACATTTTTAAAAAAATCTTAATTTTCAGTTGTTTTTTTGAACGAAAACAAAAGATTACAATCTAAATAAAATCGTTTTATAATAGTAAAAAATACAAAAAATCGTTATGAAATACCAAGAATTCTTCCACATTATTCAGCAAAAGTTACAACATTTTGCTGATCTTAAAGATAAAAAAATTACAATTACAGAGAATCTTTTCTCTAAAAACACACAAACAATTTCACGTTTTATTATTGAAATTGAACATACTGCTCTCTTGCTTTCACAACAAACATCCAAAGAATATGCCGATGTTTATGCCTCGAAACTATTTAAACAGTTTGAGGCTTTAGATAAAGCTATTCGATCTTTGAAACAGATTGAGTTTGTTGCTAAAAAACATTTTCTCTCTTCATTTTCTTTCCCAAAAAATATTCATTCACTTCCAGAAAATAGAAGGTTAACTGAATATCGTAAAGCACTAAGAGCATTAAATGACAAAATTAGCTGGTTAATTGAATGTAGCTATGAAGCAAATGAAGTAGAAAGGCTATATCTTCAACAACAAATATTAGAAACCGAATATAGGAAATCTAAATGTTTGGAAGCGATTGAGGGATTAGAAGAGAAATTATCTTTTATAAAATAAACGAAAAAAGGACGTATCACTACGTCCTTATCTCTATTTTTAAGCTTTAAAGCGTTTTAGCTAATTGCTTAATAAAATCTTTAAATTCGTTGCCAAATTTATTGTGGCGTAAGCTATATTCAGTAAATGCTTGCATATAACCTAATTTATCACCGCAGTCAAAAGTACGACCGGTCATATGGAATGCTTCTACAGTTTCTTGTTCAATTAACATATCAATCGCATCCGTTAATTGGATTTCATCACCTACACCTATTGGTGTTTTTTCAAGTAGGTCCCAAATGTTTGCAGAGAACACGTAGCGACCAACAACAGCTAGATTAGACGGTGCTTCTTCCACACTTGGTTTTTCTACCATTTTCACAATTTTAGCGGTTTCACCTGCCGGAATATCAACACCTGCACAATCTGCAACACCATAGCTACTTACGTCTTCTTTTGGTACCGGTGCAACCATAATTTGGCTGTGTTTCGTTTCATTAAAACGTTTAATCATCGCCGCAAGATTTTCAGTTTTCTGATCTGCGGTAAAGTCCGCTAAAATCACATCAGGAAGCACAACAGCAAACGGCTCATTACCTACTACTGCTCTACCACATAATACCGCATGACCTAAACCTTTTGCTTGACCTTGACGGACGTGCATTAAGGTAACATCTTTTGGCACAATTGAACGTACTTCATCAAGTAATTGACGTTTAACACGTTTTTCAAGCATTGTTTCTAATTCGAAAGAAGTATCAAAATGGTTTTCAATCGCATTCTTTGAAGAATGGGTAACTAATACGATTTCTTTAATACCGGCAACAACACATTCATTCACGATATATTGAATTAATGGCTTATCTGCAATCGTTAACATTTCCTTTGGAATTGCTTTCGTCGCAGGTAACATACGAGTACCAAGACCCGCTACTGGAATAATAACTTTCATTGATAATCCTTACTTAATGATAAAAATAATATGACTTTCATCATATCTAATAAAACCGCCTACAAAGTAAGCGGTTACATTTAAACTGAATTTTACCGGCTACTGACGAAGCAACGCAAGAATTTCATCTGTTTTTTCTTGCATTAGTTGTCTATTACCACGTGTTTCTAAATTTAGACGTACAACAGGCTCAGTATTTGAACTACGTAAATTAAAACGCCAGTTCTCAAACTCAACGCTGATACCATCTAATGTTTCAACTTTACCGTCTTTATAAGCTTCTTTTACACGTTCAATCGCCGCTTTCGCATCAGTTAATTTGCTGTTAATTTCGCCCGGTGATGGGAATTTATCTAAACGAGCTCCCACTAATTCACTAAGTGATTTACCTGTTGTACAGAGTAACTCTAAGGTTAATAGCCAAGGGATCATACCACTATCGCAATAGAAGAAGTCACGGAAATAGTGGTGAGCTGACATTTCACCGCCGTAAATCGCATCTACTGCACGCATTTTTTCTTTAATAAATGAGTGACCTGATTTTGACATTACCGCTTCACCACCGGCTTCTGCTACTAATTCTTCGGTATTCCAAATTAAGCGAGGGTCATAAATGATTTTCGCCCCTTTATTTTTAGCTAAGAATGCTTGCGATAATAAACCGACAACGTAATAACCCTCAATAAACCCACCTTTTTCATCGAAGAAGAAACAGCGGTCAAAGTCACCGTCAAAGGCAATGCCGGCATCAGCATTATGTGCTAACACAGCTTTGATGGAATCTTCACGGTTTTCGTGCAAAAGTGGGTTAGGAATACCATTAGGGAAATTACCATCTGGGTTGTTATGTACTTTAACAAACTCAACCGGAACATTATTCGCTTTAAATTGTGCTTCAATCGCATCAATAATATGCCCTGTTTGCACCATTACCGGAATTAATGACAAGTTTTTTCGGAGTAAGTTTAGAAATATCAATATAAGAGAGCAAATGTTCTACATATTCTCCCTGTACGCTTTTTTGTGTATAAGTACCACGTTGTGTTACTGCCGGGAAATTATTCTCTTCCGCTAAACGTTGAATATCGGCTAAACCGGTATCTGCACTAATTGGGCGAGAACCCTCACGTACTAATTTCATACCGTTGTAATCCATCGGGTTATGGCTTGCCGTTACTTGGATACCACCGTCCGTACCGAGGAATGAGGTGGCGAAATAAACTTCTTCCGTACCGGTAAGTCCTAAATCAATAACATTTACACCAGAATCCAATAAACCGTTAGTGACTGCACTTTTTAATTCATTACTGGTTAAACGCACATCGCCGCCGACAACAATGCTTTTTGGTTTTAGAAATTGTCCGAATGCACGCCCAATGCGATATGCAATATCTGTATTTAATTCAGTGCCTAATTGACCACGAATATCATAGGCTTTAAAACAAGTGAGTTTACTCATAGATTAGTCCTTAACTATATGGTAGATAAATAATTATTCCTGTTTTGCAACAGCAGTATCTTCGGCCAATGCTTTAATACGTTGGTAAATTTCTTCACGATGGACAGAAATTTCTTTAGGTGCTTTGACCCCTAATTTAACTTGATTTCCTCTTACGCTGAGTACGGTAATTTCAACATTATCGCCTATTAGTAAACTTTCCCCGATTTTACGAGTGAGTATAAGCATATTAACCTCCCGAGCTAAAAGTGCCATATCAAATTTAAATAACACTTTTATGGTGAGGCCAATCATTGACCTCACAATTTATCCATTATTAAAGTTTTGCTTGAATCCATTCATTCGCAAATTTAAGTGCTGTTTCTAAGTTTTGTGGCTCGGAACCTCCCGCCATTGCCATATCCGGGCGACCGCCACCTTTACCACCAACTTGTTGTGCCAGAACGCCTACAAGTTCTCCGGCATTAACTTTAGCTGTCAAATCTTTAGTCACGCCGACAATGAGGTTTACTTTATCATCTGCGACTGTACCGAATACGACTACTGCACTTTCGAGTTGGTTTTTCAAATCATCAACCATTGTGCGTAACGCTTTGGTTTCAACGCCTTCAAGACGTTGAATAACGACATTTACACCATTAATGTTTTGTGCTTGTTTCGCAATTTCAGAACCAGCTTGGGCGACCATTTTTGCTTTGAATTGTTCGAGTTCTTTCTCTACTTTTTTATGTTTTTCTTGCGACTGTTGAATTTTTTCAACTAAATTGGTGCTATCTGCTTTTAATAATTCGGCAGACTGGTGCATAACTTGCTGTTGTGATTGTAACCAGTTAATCGCATTTTCAGCCGTTACCGCTTCAACACGACGCACGCCTGCGACAACCGCACCCTCTGAGATTAATTTGAATAAACCAATCTCGCCTGTGTGCTGAACGTGTGTACCACCACATAATTCAATCGAAAATTCTGTCATACCAACTACACGAACCACATCGCCGTATTTTTCGCCGAATAATGCCATTGCACCTTTTTTCTTCGCCGATTCAATATCCATTGATTCAATAGTTACTTGAATATTTTCACGAATCTTACGGTTTACAATTCGTTCAATCTGTTCTAATTGTGCTTTTGTGATAGCCTCCGGTTGGGAGAAGTCAAAACGTAAAACATTTTCAGAAACTAATGAACCTTTTTGTGCTACATGTTCGCCTAATACTTCACGTAATGCAGAATGTAGTAAGTGCGTTGCACTGTGATTTGCGGTAATCGCTTGACGACGAGTTGCATCAACTGATGCAGTCACTTTATCGCCAATAGATAAATTACCTGAAGTTAATTGACCGATATGACCAAATACTTGACCGTATTTTTGGGTGTCATTTACGTTGAAATTGCAAATTTCACTTGAAATTAGACCGCTATCCCCTACTTGTCCACCCATTTCCGCATAGAATGGTGTTTGATCAAGGATAATCACCGCAGATTCGCCTGATTGAATCGTATCAACCGCTTTACCGTTGCTAAATAAACCAACTACGTTTGATTGTGCTTCTAATTTATCGTAACCAATAAAGTTAGTTTGACCGTCAACTTTAATCACATTGTTATAATCAGTTCCAAAGTTACTGCTTGCTTTAGCACGCTCACGCTGTGCGGTCATTTCCGCCTCAAAGCCTGCTTCGTCAATGGTGATATTACGTTCACGACACACATCGCCGGTTAAATCGAGTGGGAAGCCGTAAGTATCATAAAGTTTAAAGGCAACTTCACCGGAAAGCGTATTATTTTCAACTTTAGTTAACGCATCTTCCAATAGTGCTAAACCACGTTCGAGCGTACGAGCAAACTGCTCTTCTTCCGCTTTTAACGTTTTTTGAATATGTGCTTGTTTCTGAGTTAAAATTTCGCCAGCATGACCCATTACGGTTGCCAATGTCGGGACTAATTTATAGAAGAATGCTTCTTTTGCACCTAAAAGGTTGCCATGACGTACTGCACGACGAATAATACGGCGTAACACATAACCACGACCTTCATTTGAAGGCACAACACCATCAGCAATTATATATGAACATGCACGAATATGGTCTGCCACAACACGTAAGGATTTATTATCTAAATCGCTAACATTCAATAAGCCTGCAACTTCTTTAATTAAAGTTTGGAAAATGTCTGTTTCGTAGTTTGAGTTTACGTGTTGCATTACTGCCGTCATACGCTCTAAACCCATACCCGTATCTACTGATGGTTTCGGTAATTTTTCCATTGTGCCGTCTGCTTGACGGTTAAATTGCATGAATACGATATTCCATACTTCGATATAACGGTCACCGTCTTCTTCCGGACTACCCGGTAAGCCACCCCAGAATGTATCACCGTGGTCATAAAAGATTTCAGTACAAGGACCGCACGGACCGGTATCGCCCATTGCCCAGAAGTTATCCGAAGCATAAGGTGCACCTTTATTATCGCCAATACGAATAATATGATCGGTCGGCACGCCTACAATTTTGTTCCAAATGTCATAGGCTTCATCATCTGTTTCATAAACAGTAACGTATAATTTTTCTTTAGGAAGTCCAAGCCATTGCGGAGAGGTTAAGTATTCCCAGCCAAATTGAATCGCATCTTGTTTGAAATAGTCACCGAAACTGAAGTTACCCATCATTTCAAAGAAAGTATGGTGGCGAGCGGTATAACCTACGTTTTCTAGGTCATTATGTTTACCGCCGGCACGTACACAGCGTTGTGCTGTCGTTGCTCTTGTGTATGGGCGTTTTTCTAAGCCAAGGAATACATCTTTAAATTGGTTCATTCCGGCATTAGTGAATAATAAGGTAGGGTCATTTTCAGGTACTAATGAGCTACTTGGTACAACGGTATGTCCTTTACTGTGGAAGAAATCCAAGAAAGATTGTCTGATTTCTGAAGTCGTTTTCATTTAAATAACACTCTAAAAATTAAAATAAAATGGTTGGTTATATATGTGTAGCTATTCTACACGTTTTTCATTCCTTTGCTAATTGACAACCGTGTTTTTACCCAAAAACTTTTTATATTTACTATAATTTATTAAAAAATAACCGCTTGAAAGTTTATACAACCTTCAAGCGGTTATTGAGAAGTCCAAATTTTATGGATGTAAAAATATGTCTTTTACAACTTATTCATCAGCAAGTGGAACAACTAACATATCAACTGTAACATTATTCATCACCTGTCTGGTTGATGACATAAATTTACTCCAGAAATCTTGATGATGACCGGTAATGAGTAAATCAATTTTATGTTTATCTACCGCTTCTTCTAATACTTGGCTAAAATCACCTGTACCATTTAGACGTTCTGACACCGGATAATTCACTTTAGCAGATAATTCATCCAATGCTTTGGTTGTTTCTTCAATGACGCTATCTTGTACGGAAGACATATTGATATCAATTAAGCCGGTATAAAGATCAGAAAAATTCACATCTACGTGGATAAGAGAAAGTTTTGCACCGCATTTTTCCGCTAATTCTGCACCTTTACGAAGTAAAACGAGGCTTTCTTCAGAGAGATCAACCGCAACTAAAATATGTTTGTACATAATAGACTCCTTATTTGTCTGTCTAACTGTTATCCTTGTTATAAATACTAGCATATTCTTTCCAATTAAAGTTTGAGCTAGATCTCATTTTTGAAAAAATATTTTAACGGTTGAAGTTTTATTTAATTTGGAGCATATGAGTTGCCGATTGAAAATAACTTTTTAAGGTTAAATAAATAGATTCTCGTCTTTATTCTCTCAAAAAATGATGTTAAAATTTGCGTGAAATCAAATTTTACCTATTAAAAGACGGTAGTTCTTATGAAAATTGTATCGGACGTGAAACAAACAGGACGTACAGCTTGTACTATCCATTGTCAAAATTGCAGTATTAGTCAACTTTGTTTGCCTTTTACTTTAAGTGAACATGAATTAACTCAGCTGGATAATATTATCGAACGTAAAAAACCGGTTCAAAAATCGCAAATTATTTTCCAATCTGGTGATGAACTCCGTTCTATCTATGCGATTCGTTCAGGTACAATTAAAAGTTATACGATTAGTGAAAGTGGTGAAGAACAGATTACAGCTTTCCACTTACCAGGCGACTTAGTTGGCTTTGACGCCATTACTAATATGAAACACGTGGGTTTTGCTCAAGCACTTGAAACCTCAATGATATGCGAAATTCCATTTGATATTCTTGATGATCTTGCAGGTAAAATGCCTAAAATTCGTCATCAAATTATGCGTTTGATGAGCAATGAAATTAAAAGTGATCAAGAAATGATTCTGTTACTCTCCAAAATGAGTGCAGAAGAAAAACTGGTCGCTTTTTTACATAATTTATCACAACGTTATGCAGAACGTGGTTTCTCAGCTCGTGAGTTTCGTTTAACCATGACTCGTGGCGATATCGGTAACTATTTAGGCTTAACGATTGAAACAATCAGTCGTTTATTAGGTCGTTTCCAAAAAAGCGGAATGATTACGGTACAAGGTAAATATATTACTATCAATCGTATGGATGAATTAACTGATATGGCTGGTGTAACTCGTTCACAAATTCCAGTTGTTCAAACAGCATAGTCTATTCAAACAAAAGCCACAATTTAATTGATTGTGGCTTTTTCGTATTCTCAATTCAGTAAATTATTCTGAAAATTTGACCGCTTACTTAACCAGTTTTAAGTGGCCAGCTTTTTTCTTTGTCGTCTTAGGTTTCTCTTCAACTGTTTGAATCGATTCGCTTCTTTCAAGGTAAGCCTGTTCACTATAATACGCTTCATCTTGAAACATTACCCCATCACCGGTTTCTTGTGCATAAATCGCTTCTGTTGCACCAAAAGGAATATAAAGATTCCTTAACATCCCTTGGAATCTTGCACTAAAACTAATATAGTCATCATTTACCACATATTGTCCGATTGAGCGAGGTGCAATGTTTAAAATAATCTTACCATCACGCACATACTCAACTGGCACATCAACATCAGGATACTCGGCATTTACCAATAAATACGGTGTATTGTCATTATCAATAATCCAATTATAGTAAGCGTGATATAGATATGGTCGTAATGGCTTCATTAGTCTTTTTCATCCATTAAATGTTTTGGTGCAACACCACCGATTGATTGAACAAAACTATCACGTTGGAAAACGCGAGTCATATATGTTTTAATTGCTTTGTCGCCGGCTCCGGTAAATTCAACACCTAAACTGTGCATTTTCCATAATAGCGGAGCAACATAGCAATCGACTAGACTAAATTCTTCACTCATAAAATAAGGCGTTGCCGCAAATACCGGACCGAGTGCTAACATTTCATCACGTAATTGAAGTAAAGCTTTTTTTGCTTCTTTGGACTCAGGATCTTTGTTGACAATATCAATCAACGAGTACCAATCCTGCTCAATGCGGTGCATGGTTAAACGACATTTGCCACGTAGCACTGGATATACTGGCATTAACGGCGGATGAGGGAAACGCTCATCTAAATACTCCATAATGATACGGGAATTGAATAACACTAGCTCACGATCCACCAATGTAGGTACATTACCATACGGATTGACTTCCATTAAATCTTCAGAAATCGTATCAGGGCTAATATTTTCGATTTCATAAGGAACGCCCTTTTCTGCCAACACAATACGTGCTTGATGGCTATAAATATCATTTTTATCTGAAAAAAGGGTCATTACTGAACGTTTATTCGCACTGCTCGTCATATATATTCTGTCTCCGATTCTGATTGCAAATACATAAATTTGAAAAAATGGTCGTGTATCATAACATATTTCCTGATACGGTTGATAGCTATAAATGTGGCTTTACCGATAATTATTCACTTTGTTTAGATGAGTTTCTGTGGAACAGAATTTCATAGGCAATCGTTTGCCTATCGTGTTATACTTCGAATATTTCCTCCATTCATTCTTAAAGGAACAACTATGTCACAAAAACCTGAAATTGCGATTGTTATGGGTTCAAAAAGCGACTGGGCAACGATGTCCGAAGCCACACAAATCTTAGATCAATTTAATCTTGCTTATCACGTTGAAGTGGTTTCAGCACACCGTACGCCGGACAAACTTTTCTCGTTTGCAGAAAGTGCTAAACAAAACGGTTATAAAGTGATTATTGCAGGTGCAGGCGGTGCGGCACATTTACCGGGTATGATTGCGGCAAAAACGATTGTGCCAGTGTTAGGCGTGCCGGTAAAAAGTTCAATGCTAAGTGGCGTAGATAGTTTATACTCTATCGTTCAAATGCCAAAAGGCATTCCGGTTGGTACACTTGCGATTGGCCCTGCCGGTGCGACGAATGCTGGTTTGTTAGTCGCACAAATTTTAGTCGCGTTTAATCCTGAATTAGCGAAAAAATTACACGCATTCCGCAATGAACAAACGCAATCGGTATTAGATAATCCAGATCCACGTAATTAATCTATTTTTCATGACAAAGAAACTTTTAATCCTACATACAGGCGGTACGATTTCCATGAGTGAAGGCGAAGACGGTAAGGTTTCGCCTTCTGAGAAAAATCCGCTACTTGCCGCGTTAGAACGTTTAAACCACCCTGCTCAACTCAGTCAAGAATCTGTACTGAATGTGCCTTCACCACATATTACTTTACAGCACTGGTTACTATTAAAAACACGTATTGAAAAAGCGGTCAATGAAGAACACTATGATGGTATCGTAATTACCCACGGTACGGATACATTAGAAGAAACTGCCTATTTTCTTGATTTATCGCTTAATGTAAATGTGCCGGTTGCGATTACCGGTGCCATGCGTTCAAGCAACGAATTAGGTTCGGACGGCTTAATCAACTTACAAAGTGCGATTTTGGTTGCTCTTTGTCCGGAAAGCCAAGGCAAAGGCGTATTAGTGGTCATGAATGATGAGATTCATAATGCTAAATTTGTGACTAAAACGCATACCACTAATGTAGCGACCTTCCAAACCCCAACATTCGGTCCTTGCGGATTAATTGCGAAAAACCGTGTGCTATATTTCCAACAGTTAACCGAATATGAACGCTTCCCGATACAAGCAATTACTCGTACGAATGTACAACTGGTGAAAGCCTATGCTGGTATGGACAGCTTCTTACTCGAGCAATTAGCTCACCACGGTTGTGACGGTGTCGTGATTGAAGCGCTCGGCGCAGGTAATTTGCCGCCAAGCTGTTTAGCCGGTTTAGATGCGTTATTACGTGCTGATATTCCTGTTGTATTAGTTTCACGTGCGTTTAACGGTGTCACTCAAGATGTGTACGACTATTTAGGCGGCGGTAAACAGCTTAAACAACAAAACGTCATTTTCACTACCGGTTTAAGCGGTCAAAAAGCACGTATCAAATTGTTAGTCTTATTAAACCAAAACTTGCGTAAACCGCTCGCCGAATATTTTTAATCCTTGATAAAACAAAGAAAGTTTGAGGTTTCCGAACCGTACAAGCGGTCAAATTTACCCCAAAATTGCCAATCGGAGCCTCAAACTTTCCGCAAACGGAATCATAAAAAATGCAAAAAAGTGCTATTTATCCTCCAATTTATGTGCTTGGCAACGGTCAGCTCGGCAGAATGTTACGCTATGCCGGCGCACCACTTGATATTGAAGTAAAACCGCTTGCGTTTGATGCTCCGGTTTTCGATCTTGAACAAAACAGTATCATTACCGCAGAAATCGAGCGTTGGGCAGAAACGCCACTCACACAATTACTCGGCAATCATAAAAATTTTGTCAATTTAAACGTATTCGGCACAACGGCGGATCGTTTCACCCAAAAATCACTGTTAGACAAACTTCAGCTTTCCACTTCGCCATGGCAATTATTGGAATCTGCCGAGCAATGGCAAAGCGTATTCAGCAATGTCGGTGAAAAAGTAGTGGTAAAACGCCGTACCGGCGGCTATGACGGCAGAGGTCAATGGATTGTGACGCAAGACAGCATTGACCAAATCACGCCGGATCTTTTCGGTGAAGTGATTGCAGAAAAATTTATTCCGTTTGATGGCGAAATATCAATTGTCGGCGCCCGTTTCCGTGACGGCTCTACCCGTTTCTATCCGATTAGTCATAACTTGCAACAAAACGGTATCTTACGTTACTCCGTTTGTGATGTGAATTTACCGAATCAGCAAACTTACCAAGTTCAAGCGGAACAAATGCTTGGCACGATTATGCAAGACTTAGACTATATTGGCGTAATGGCAATGGAATGTTTTGTGGTAGGCGAGAAATTATTAATTAATGAACTCGCTCCGCGTGTACATAACAGCGGACACTGGACGCAATTAGGTCGCTCAATCAGCCAGTTTGAATTGCATTTACGTGCATTGCTTGACTTGCCGACACCGCAACTCAAACAAATTGCCCCTAGCGTGATGGTCAATCTGATTGGTATCGAACACAATAATGCGTGGCTGGAAGTGCCGTTCTCACAATTACATTGGTACGGCAAAGAGGTTCGTGCCGGACGTAAAGTCGGACATATTAATTTATGTCATCCAGAACAAGCTCAGTTGATTCAATTACTCGAACAGCTTCGTCCGCATTTAACTGATGATTTCCATTCGGGGTTAGATTGGGCAATTAATAAACTCAAATAAGTACAAGCGGTCTGTTTCCTTCTGAAATTTGTAAAAAATTTTGAAAAACAGACCGCTTTTCTATTGCTAAAATAGCTAATGGACTGTATAAATATTTCTAATTTCAAACACAACTTTATAGAGGAACCATATGTCAATGTTCAACCATATTCAGGTCGCTCCGGCAGATCCAATCTTAGGTCTAGGTGAAGCGTTTAAAGCGGAACAACGTGAGGGGAAAATCAATCTTGGTATCGGTGTTTATATGAATGCGGAAGGTAAAACGCCTATCGTAAAAGCGGTTAAAAAAGCCGAAGCGTTATTGTTAGAACAAGAAACGAATAAAAACTACCTCACGATTGACGGTGTACAAGCATTTAATGCTTATACACAAGAACTTTTATTTGGTAAAGGAGCGGAAATTATCGCGTCAGGTCGTGCAAAAACCGCACAAAGTTTAGGCGGTACGGGGGCATTACGTATTGCGGCGGAATTTATCAAACGCCAAACTTCTGCAAAAAATATTTGGATTTCCAATCCAACTTGGCCAAATCATAATGCGATTGCCGAAGCGGTTGGTTTAAATGTGAAAGGCTATCGTTATTACAATAAAGATACGCACGGTTTAGACTGGGATAATTTACTTGCCGATTTAAGCCAAGCGGAAGCCGGCGATGTGGTGTTATTACACGGTTGCTGTCATAACCCGACTGGTATCGATCCAACCCCTGAACAATGGGACGCATTAGCGAAACTTTCTGCGGAAAAAGGCTGGTTACCGTTATTTGACTTCGCTTACCAAGGCTTTGGTAACGGTTTAGACCAAGACGCATATGGCTTACGTGCGTTTGTGAAAAACCACAAAGAATTATTAATCGCAAGCTCATATTCAAAAAACTTCGGTTTATATAATGAACGTGTTGGTGCATTCACATTAGTGGCAGAAAATGCCGAAGTAGCTAATAAAGCATTCACGCAAATTAAATCGATTATTCGTGTGCTTTACTCTAACCCGGCATCACACGGTGCAAGCACAGTTGCTCGTGTATTAGGTGATGAAGCGTTACGTGCAGAATGGGTAGCTGAATTAGATGAAATGCGTGATCGCATTAAAGATATGCGTAATCGTATGGTGCAATTATTAAAAGAGAAAGGCGCAAAACAAGATTTCGATTTCATTGCACAACAAAATGGTATGTTCTCATTTAGCGGTTTAACCCCAGAGCAAGTGGATCGCTTACGTGAAGATTTCGCTATCTATGCTGTGCGTTCAGGTCGTATCAATGTTGCAGGTATCACCGACCAAAACATTGATGCCCTTTGCGAAGCGATTGTAAAAGTGCTTTAATCACTATTTTGTAAAACCACGGACTACACTGAATACACGGAAAATTTATTCTGTGAACGCTATATAGTTCGTGGTTATTTTTATGTATAGCTTTTAGGTAATAAAAAACCACAGTTCTCACGTCATACGAAAAATTTCTGTGTATTCCGTGCGTTCTGTGGTTATTTACTTTTCCTATCTACTGAACATTCATAATTGCTTCAATATCAGCAATTTCTTTCGGGCAACTGCTTGTCAGATTTTTATTACCATATTCGGTAATCAATAAATTATCCTCAATACGCACACCAATGCCTTTGTATTGCTCCGGCACATCCGCATCACTTGAAATGTATAAACCCGGCTCAAGGGTTAGCACCATACCGATTTCAAGCGGACGATCTTTTTCCGTACCATAATTACCCACATCGTGAACATCTAGCCCCAACCAATGCCCCAAACCGTGCATATAAAATTGACGATAGGCTTTCTCAGCAATTAACTGCTCCACTTCACCTTTTAAAATACCTAAGCGAACCAAACCTTCGGTTAGCACTTGTACTGCTTTTTCATTGGCAATTTTGATCGAACTTTGCGGAACAAGCCATTTAGCCGCTTCTTTCATTGCGTCCAACACGAGCTGATAAATCTCTCGCTGAGGTTCGGAAAACTTACCGTTAATCGGGAAAGTACGGGTAATATCACCGGCATAGTGAGCAAACTCTGCCCCAGCATCAATCAGCAATAAATCGCCGTCTTTTAATACCTGATCATTTTCATTGTAGTGCAAAATGCAGGCATTTTCACCGCTTGCTACAATCGAATTATAGGCAGGAAATCTCGCCCCAAAGCGAGTAAATTCGTGCTGAATTTCGCCCTCAATTTCCAATTCATAACGATTTGGACGAGTTTGTTTCATCGCACGAATATGTGCCAAACCCGAAATATGACAGGCTTGCTGAATTAAAGCGATTTCCGCTGTCGATTTAATCAAACGCATTTCTGACAACATCGGTCGCCAGTCAATCACGTCAGCAAACTGCTCCGCCACCACGCTATCGCCCCATTCCTGTAAACCTTTGGCATAGTAACAAGCGGTCAAATTTTGCGTTTTTTCTGCAAAAACACGAGAAATATCCTCAATATCAAACGCCAAATCCACGTTCAAGGTTTCAGGGGCTTCTTCAATCCCCAAACGGCGACCGTTCCACGTTTCCATTAGCGGATCTTTTTTACGCACAAAAATCACGCTCTCATTTTTGCCGTCTTTTTTAATCAGCAACAACGCCGATTTCGGCTCGGCAAAACCGGTCAAATACCAGAAATAACTATCCGGACGGAATAAATAATCGCAATCACTATTACGGCGTTTCTCGGTTTCAGTAAACACCACCAACGCAGAATTATCTTGCATTTGCTCAAACACACGATTTCTACGCTCAACAAATTCTTCTCTCGGCAATTCAGCTAAATAGGCAAGATCCATACTATTCTCCTCTTCAAATGTTTATTTATTCTAACATAACATCGTAAATTAAACTGACTTTGAAGGATAAATTCCCCTCTCTCTGCTTGTTTCGCTACACGCTTCAGCAAGCTGTCTCTCTCCCGCAAGGGGCGAGAGTGTAATGTGCTACAACATTTTCTAGCACAATCCACCCAAATCTAAATCAGAAAAAGGGGAAACTGTAAACTTAAATATACCAAACAGGCAAAGCAACTAAATCTTCTGCCAACCACAAGCGTTGTGGATATTGGTTAATAATTACACCTGTGCCAATTTTAATTTCTGATTCAGGCAAATTGTCTTTCAAAATCCCAAAGGCTTTAACCATTTTTTTATCTGGACTTGCCGATGTTTTGATTTCCACCGGGTATAAAGTGCGGTCATATTCAATCAGTAAATCGATTTCTTTTTGGTTAGTATCCCGATAAAAATAAATCGGCGGCTCTATCCCTTTGTTGTAGAACGATTTAATGATTTCGCTCACGACAAAAGTTTCAAAGAATTGACCGCTTTTAGCCCCTTTTGAAATAGTTTCGGGCGTGAGCCATTTGGTTAGCCACGCCATTAAGCCCGTATCCAACATATATACTTTTGGGGTTTTAATCGCTCGTTTTAGATGATTATTGCTGTACGGCTTGAGCAAATAAATAATGCCCGATGTTTCCAAAATCGCCGTCCAACGCTTGATGGTATCAACCGACACGCCCACTTCTTGTGCCACATTGCTGTAATTTAGCAACTCGCCACTACGAGCGGCAATCGCTACCATAAAACGAGTGAAATCCGTGATACTACTCACATTCGTAAGCGAGCGAACATCTCGTTCAATATAGGTGGAAACGTAGGAGGCATAGTAAATGTCCCAGTTCGTTTCCTGCTCATACAAACGAGGCATATAGCCTTGATGAATAATTTTCCAAATATTTTCAACCGATTGAGCAGACTTTTTCTCGGGCGGAAAGGTAATCTTGGTTAGGAATAAAAGGTAACGAAAAATCGAGCTGTTGAATTTCTCGCAACGAGAAACCTTGTAATTTCAACACCGCCACTCGTCCAGCTAGGCTTTCCGTTACATTTTGCATTAAGTGAAAGGCTTGCAAACCTGAAAGCAAATACAATCCTGACATTTTTTGCTTATCAATCGCTAATTTCAAACTGGAAAATAACTCCGGTGCATATTGCACTTCATCCAAAATCAGCTTACCCGAATAGTTAAGCATAAACAGGCTAGGATCGTTTTTTGCCATTGACAGCACCATCGGATCATCAAAGGTCACATAGTGATAATCTTCACTAATATACTGTAGCGACGTGGATTTCCCCACTTGTCTTGGCCCTGTTACCAAAACCGCAGGAAATTGTTTGATTAAAGCCTCAATCAACGGCTTCATTTGGCGAGTATATAAATTCATAGGAAAATTCAGTTTAATTCAAGATAATGTCGTAAATTAAACTAAAAAATATGATACAAGTAAAGAAAAAATTAGTTTAATTTAAGATGCAATCGTAAATTAAACTAATTTTTTGGGTGCTGAGCTAAGGCAGAAATTACTTCCACCAATTTTCTAATACGAGATTAGGGATAAGTTGAAAGGCTTTATCACTAGAAACAAGAACACATTCTGTTGCTAGGGCATGAGCTCCAATCATTTGATCTTGAACGCCCATGATTTTGCCTTCTCGTTCCATCTCTGCTCGCGACTGACCATAAACTTCCGCCACTTGATAATCCCAATCCATCACCGTAATCGCAGATAAAAAAGTATTTAAAAATGCAGTAAGTTTCTGATTATTACGTTTTTTTACGCCATAAAACAACTCTGCGACCGTGACCGATGAAATACAAATCAATTCCGGATTAAGTTGTTGTAGTTTCTTAACCACAGTAGGCTCTTGCCTAAAGAAATAACTCACCGTATTAGTATCTAGCATATACATTTAAAATCCCTCGAACGGATCTCGAGTTGCCATTTCTTGCTTGCGTTCTTGTTCCGATAAAAACTGTTCATCACATTCAAGCATTGGTAATAACTCAAAGACTTTCTGCCAATTTTGCTGATTGCGAGAACGTGTCGAAAGCGTAATATCGCCGTTTGCTTCTTTAAACACATAAACTTGCTTCGCATTAAACTCAAATTCAACCGGTAATCGTACGGCTTGATTACGTCCGTTTCTAAATAAACGTGCGACCTTTTCCATTTTATTACTCCTTTGATGAGACTTGGCATATGCTTTAATATATGACTATACGATACCAATGTCAAAGCAAGCGGTCAAATTCGCTTGATTTTTTACAATTTGCAAAGTTTTCAAGAAATTTAACCGATGTTTACTAAATCTCCAACAACACCGCCTTTAACTGCCCAATTTTATCCCTTACCGCGCTGGCTTTTTCAAACTCGAGATCTTTGGCAAAATCTCGCATTTGTTGTTCTAGCTGTTTGAATTCTTTTTCCAGCTCTTTGCGGGATTTTGGTTTGTAGGAATTTGTAGATTTTTCTTCAATTTTGACCGCTTGTTTGCCACGTTTCGGCTTGTCGGTTTGTCCGATGTCGAGCAATTCGCCTACTTTTTTGTTGAGCGCTTGCGGGGTAATACCGTGCTCTTCATTGTATTTTTGTTGTTTTTCTCGGCGGCGTTCGGTTTCAGTGATCGCTTTTTGCATTGAGTTGGTAATGCGGTCGCCGTAGAGAATCGCTTTGCCGTTAAGATTACGAGCGGCACGTCCGATAGTCTGAATTAATGAACGCTCGGAACGTAGAAAACCCTCTTTATCTGCATCTAAAATTGCCACGAGCGACACCTCTGGCATATCCAAGCCCTCACGCAACAAGTTGATTCCCACCAACACATCGAACATTCCCATTCGCAAGTCGTGGATAATTTCCACCCGCTCGACCGTATCAATATCGCTATGCAAATAACGCACACGCACGCCGTGTTCATCAAGGTAATCGGTTAAATCTTCCGCCATTTTTTTGGTTAGCGTAGTAATTAGTACACGTTCATCTACCGCCACTCGTTTGTGAATTTCGGACAGTACATCATCAACCTGCGTCGCAACCGGACGAACTTCGATGATCGGGTCTAATAATCCCGTTGGACGAACCACCTGATCCACTACATCGCCATTCGATTTTTCTAGCTCGTAGTTACCCGGTGTTGCCGATACATAAATCGTCTGCGGCGCAAGACGTTCAAATTCTTCAAAGCGTAATGGGCGGTTATCTAGTGCAGACGGCAAGCGGAATCCGTATTGCACCAGCGTTTCTTTTTCTTGCTCGGTCGCCTCGATACATACCGCCGATTTGCGGTACGGTAACGTGGCTTTCATCAATAATCAGCAAACCGTCCGCCGGCATATAATCGAACAAAGTCGGAGGCGGTTCACCCTCTTTTCTGCCTGACAGATAGCGTGAATAGTTTTCAATACCCGAGCAATAGCCCAGCTCATTCATCATTTCAATATCGAATTGCGTACGCTGGGTAATGCGTTGTTCTTCCAGCAATTTATTTTCCTTGATGAAATACTCACGGCGTTCTACCAACTCTTGTTTGATTTCTTCAATCGCATTCAAAATGCGTTCACGAGGGGTAACGTAGTGGGTTTTCGGATAAATGGTATAGCGAGGTACTTTGCCCAAACTATGTCCGGTAAGCGGATCAAATAACGAGAGACTTTCGATTTCATCGTCAAATAATTCGACACGTAACGCAATTTCATCCGATTCAGCCGGGAAAATATCAATCACTTCGCCACGCACACGGAAAGTCGAACGCTGGAATGCTTGATCGTTACGGGTATATTGCAATTCGGCAAGACGAGCGAGGATCTCTCGTTGATCGATAATCGCTCCCACTTGCAAATGCAACATCATTTGCATATAAGCGTCCACATCCCCCAAACCATAAATCGCAGAAACAGAAGCAACTACAATGGTGTCTCGACGTTCAAGGAATGATTTGGTTGCCGAGAGTCGCATTTGTTCGATTTGTTCGTTAATCGACGCGTCTTTTTCGATAAAGGTATCGCTACTCGGCACATAGGCTTCCGGTTGGTAATAATCATAGTAAGACACGAAGTATTCCACTGCATTTTCAGGGAAGAAGGCTTTCATCTCCGCATACAGCTGGGCGGCAAGCGTTTTATTCGGCGCAAGCAACATCGCAGGGCGATTGAGTTGAGCGATCACATTCGCAATGGTAAAGGTTTTACCCGAACCGGTTACCCCAAGTAACGTTTGATGCGCCAATCCGTCATTTAACCCTTCGGTCAATTTAGCAATCGCTGATGGCTGATCGCCAGAGGGTTTAAATGGGCTGTGTAAAATAAAAGGTTTGCCTTGCTTGCTCATATAACATCCTATCCGAGAAAATTTATCGTTATTTTAACATAAGCAAGCGGTGAATTTTTTAAGAAAATTTGCAAATAAAAATGTGAATTAGATCACAAAATTACCAGCATTAATTTGATAATGATTATTAATAAGAATATAGTTGCAACACTATATTTAGCTAAAAGGACATTTTTATGCAGTTAACAAAATTAGCGACTTTGCTTTCGGGTTTACTACTCACGACCCAATCTTTTGCTTTAGATTTAACGAAAGAAACCGAAGCATATAAGCAATTTGTGGTTGAACAGATTGATCAATTAGTGACGGATACGGAAAAGTTTGTTGATTATTTAAACCAGAGCGATGTGCAAAAAGCAAAGCAAATTTACCCGCTTGCACGAATGTATTTTGAACGTTCAGAACCGATTGCCGAAAGTTTTGGTGATTTAGATCCTCGCATTGATGCGCGTCTTGCTGATTTAACCGAAGAAGGTAAAACGGAAAAAGATTGGTCAGGTTTCCATAAAATCGAAAAAGTCTTATGGGAAAAAAATACGACCAAAGGTACAAAAGCTATTGCGGAACAGTTACTGAAAGACGTTAAAGAATTACGTGCGAAAATTCCGACGGCGGAAGTTACGCCTGAATTAATGATCACCGGTGCAGTCGATTTATTAAATGAGGTGTCCACTACTAAAGTAACCGGCGAAGAGGAAATTTTCTCTAAAACCGACCTTTACGATTTTAAAGCCAACATTGAAGGGGCAGAAAAAATCTATGAAATCTTTAAACCGCAATTAGACAAAACAGATGCGAAACTTTCGGCGGAAATTTCTGCTCGCTTTGTCGCGGTTAATACTTTACTGGCAAAACACAATAAAGCGAAAAACGGTTATGATTACGTAGCTTATAACACGCTGTCAAAAGCGGATGTGAAAGCACTAGCCGAAGCGGTAAACCAACTGGGCGAACCATTAGCCCAATTAGGCGTGCTATTAGAGAAATAAGGTAGGAATAAATTATGGCAGACACACATTCTCGCCGTGATTTTCTAAAAAATACCGCATTGGTAGGAGCTGGCTTATTGTCGTCCGCTCCTACTTTTGCTTTAGAATCACGACAACTTAGCTCACACGCACAGAATCAATATCCTTTTTACGGTCAACATCAAGCCGGTATCGTCACCCCTGCACAAAAACATATCTATTTCCTTGTCTTAGATTTAGATACGACCGATATTGCAAAAGTGAAAGCGATTTTTCAAACTTGGACAAGTTATAGCCGTAATTTGACACAAGGTAAAAATGTAAGCCCCTATAGCAATAATGCCTATGTTCCGCCTGCGGATACCGGTGAAGCGGATAGCTTAGATCCGCTACATCTCACACTCACTTTCGGCATAAGTGCCGCTTTCTTTAAAAAGTTAGGTATTGAAAAACATAAGCCGACTGAATTACAAGATTTACCGCACTTTCCTCGTGATCAATTGCAAGCCGAATTTAGTGGTGGCGATATATGTATTCAAGCCTGTGCCGATGATCCTCAAGTTGCATTCCATGCGGTGCGTAATTTAGTGCGTGCGGCTCGTGGTGAAGTCAAAATGAAATGGTCGCAGATGGGCTTTAACTCGTTTTTAAATAATGAAACGCCGCGTAACTTATTTGCATTTAAAGACGGTACGGCAAATACCGAGAGTTTAAAAGATCAGGATAATGTAGTCTGGGTACAAAACGGTTGGCTAAAAGGCGGCTCTTATTTAGCGGTTCGGCGTATCAAAATGTTCTTAGAAACCTGGGATCGCACGCATTTAAAATCACAGGAAGAAACCTTCGGCCGTTATCGCGATTCTGGCGCGCTCTCGGCTATAAACACGAATTTGAAAAATTCGATCTGGCGAAAAAAGACGATAAAGGTAATCCTATCATACCGGAAATTTCACATACGCACCTTGCCCATAAAACGGGGGTAAAAATGCTCAGACGTTCATTCTCTTACGCCAGCGGTATTGATGATAAAGGGCAATTTGACTCGGGCTTACTGTTTATTTCGTTCCAACAAAGCCCCGAGCAATTTATCAAAGTACAAAACGCTTTGGGTAATATCGACAAAATGAACGAATATATTACCCATATCGGTAGCGGCTTATTTGCCTGCTTTGCCGGTGTAAAAGATGAAAACGACTATCTTGGCAAAGCCTTGTTTGATTTACTCTAAGGAAAATAGTAAATGACATTTAAAAAATTAATCATCATTCCTCTGCTCTTTGCTAGTTCAATCACATTAGCGAAAGTAGACGTTAGCCCGTTATTCGTACAGCTTTCTGAAGCAATGGCAGAACTTAAAAAAGGTAAAATTACAAAATCTCAGCAAAATTTGACCGCTTTACAGCAAGCATTTAATCAGTTTCAAGTAGATTCGGAAGTGAGCAAAAACGTAGCGAACGCTTTAAACCAAGCGATTAAAACTACGGATGTAGACAACTTGGAAAATGTTGCTAAGCATCTATATCGTTTTGAAAAAGCACAAAACCCGGTGGACTATGCGGCTAAACAGCAAACTTTCGTTAAACAAATGGTCCCGCTTTATCAAAATTTGCGACTTGCGGTACAAACCCAAAAGATTAAGCAGATTAGAATGGCGGCAAGCCATTTCGGTAAGAATTGGGCAAAATATGAAAAACCGATACGTGAGATGAGTTTAACTCACTATGGTAAATTTGAACGTTCACTCGGATTAATGCGGATTGCGATTACCGCTGAAAAACCGGATATGGCTAAGATTGAACGGCGAGTAGCTGAATTAGGCAAAGTAATGGCTGAGTTTAGCCAATTTAAAGTGCAATAATTCAGATAAAGCAAAGGGCGTTTAACACGCCCTTTTCCCTTAAAACAAATCCCAAATCGGTTTGCAATCTGCCGGCAGTGTTAGACCTCTGCCAAGCTCAATCCAACCGGTCGGGTAATGGAAATCCGAACCGACCGAAGCATATAAATCAAACTCTTTTGCCCAACGAGCGATCAGTTGGCGTTGATCCGGTGTTTGCCCGCGACCAGCAACTTCAATACCGTCACCGCCGGCTAATTTAAAGTCAGCGATTAAGCGGCGAATCCAACGTCCGGTTAATTTATAACGCAACGGATGAGCAATACAAATCACACCGCCGGCTTGATGGGTGACTTCAATCGCTTCTTCTAAACTGCACCACATTGGCTTAACGTAAGCCAGCTTACCGCCACCGAGATATCTTTTAAAAGCGTGTTCGATATTTCGCACATGACCGTTTTCGTGTAAAAAACGGCCGTAATGTGCACGGGTAACTTCTCCGCTTGCTAACGCTTTTGCCCCTTCGTAAGCATTTGGAATACCGGCCTTTGCAAGTTTCTCGCCGATTTCGACCGCTCTTTGCTCACGTAATAACGCCTGCTTATCTAACAATGCAACCAATGCAGGATGCGTATCATCGACATTTAATGCGGCAAGATGGATACTTTTACCTTCCCAAACGATAGAAATCTCTACGCCGGCAATCAAGCGAATCGGCTGGCCCTGTGCCGCTTGCTTCGCTTCTTGAATCCCTGCCACGGTATCGTGATCGGTTAAGGCAAGCATTTCGATTTGTTGCTCTAACGCACGCTGAACCAGTTCGGCCGGGCTAAGCATACCGTCCGATGCGGTACTGTGTGAATGTAAATCATATTTCATGCGTTAAAGTAATCCTGCTTGAATAAAAAATTGTCGATATGCTTCGATTTTCTTGGCTAAACTCAATGGATAAGCCCGAGAAGTAGAAGGCAAACGGTAAAGAAAAAGTTCCCTATCAGCACAGTATGGATAGGGAATCCATTCATTCGTTTTCGGTGCTTTTATTTTTTCATTTAATAAACCGAGTAACGTATCTGTTGCCAAACCACCGGTGGTAAAAATCCATTTTACATGGGGTAAGGTTGTTAATAATTGAGGCATATCTACCGGATCAACGATTTTTAAATCCTTATCCGATGCATTGCCTTTTAAGCGAATTGCCGTTTGTGCCGAGGAACACAACGCAATGCCCTTTTCTCGTAAAAACGCTTCGATTTTTTGAGGGTCAAAACGTTTCTCATCACCAACACGGAAATAGTCGGTATCATCATAGAAAACCGCTCCCATAATACGCCACATATCATTTTGAAAATTTGGGTAATGAAATTCCATACAGCGTTTTTCGCCTGTTGGCGGAAAAGTCCCCATCATCACTACAGTAGCAGATTCTGGTAAAACCGGTTGAAACGGGTGATGTTCTAAAGGTTGTTGCATAGCCGTTCTCTCCAACTTATTTGATCAGTGCTTTGAGCATTGCTAATTTTGCCGCTTTGTCCACACCTTGTTCCGCCACTTGATTTAAGGCTGAAACCAGTTGTTCATCACTCTGTGCATTACCGGTATGTTTAACCATTTGAAATTCAGCAATTTGAGCAAGATAAGCAGTCAAATCTTCCAATAATTTTACCTTTTCTGGATTATCGTGATGAATTTGGAATAAGTTATCAATCGCTTCGGCAAATTGTGCCGATTTGGCATCTATCTGCTGATGACAATATTTCTGCCATTTGATTTGCTCGGCTCGGCTCAATGTTTCAGGATAATGTCTAGCTCGATAATGGAATAACAAAGCTTCTACTCGTTCATCGGCAAACTGTAAGCCGTGATGTGCCAATTCTTGCGGCGGTAATGTGCGTAAAATCGCCATATTATTTTTATCCGCCGGTGAGAAGAAACCGTCATATAGCGTGGTTTCCACATTCGCAGAAGGCTCAAAACTCCGTTCTTCCATAAAAATTTCGGTCACTTTTTCACGCACTAAACTTTTATTCGCTTTCAGTAATTTGAGATTTTCCAAGCAACGCTCACGATCAATGCCTAAGCGAGCCGCATTTTCAGGCAACAACACTTTTGCCGGCGCAATAATCGGACAGCGGTTGATATGTACGCCTTTTAATGGCACGGGTGCAACATTTTCCGCCAATTCTTCTTTTTTAGTGTATAGACGGGTACGTAATTCTTCCGCTGAATCCGTCAGTAAGGCACTAACATCACCCGAGAGATCACAGCATAACACTTGATTTTGATTGGTCGGATGCCATGCAATCGGTGCGATCCATGCGGCATTACCTCGTGCATTACCGAACATACCGGAAACATGTACTAATGGGGTCATTTCACCGGTATCAATCATTTTCTCAATTTCTTTCTTACCACGATTTTCAAAGAAAAATTGGAAAAGTTTCGGCTGTTTTTGCTTAATCAATTTTGCCATCGCAATCGTGGCATAAACGTCCGCCATTGCATCGTGTGCATTTTCGTGGGCAATGCCGTTTACTTTGGTCAAATTCTCTAATTTGAAATTTGGTACACCGTTTTCATCTGTTACCCATTTTATTCCGTCCGGGCGCAGGGCGTAACAAGCTCGAACAAGATCCAATAGATCCCAGCGCGAATTGCCGTTTTTCCAGCTATATTCATACGGGTCAAAGAAATTACGGAAAAAAGTATAACGGGTCATTTCATCGTCATAACGAATATTGTTATAGCCTAAAATGCAAGTGTTAGGTTGGCTAAATTCAGCGTGAATACGCACAGCAAATTCCGGTTCTGGAACACCCTCATTGTTACATTGTTGCGGAGTAATCCCGGTTACCATCACCGCTTCGGGCGAGGGTAAATAATCCGGTGTTTGCTTACAATAAAACATCACCGGATCACCGATGATGTTAAAATCACTATCAGTACGAATACCAGCAAATTGCGCCGGACGATCTAACGCCGGACTCACACCGAAACTTTCATAATCATAAAAGAAAAAAGTAAGATTTTTATTCATTGATCGCTTCAAATTTAGGAAAATTAGCTACATTGTAACATAGCTAAGCGGTTACATTTGTAGGAAATTTTACAAATTAAGGGAATTACAGGCATAAAAAAACCCGGCATCAAAATCAATACGATGCCGGGGGAGGTCTTACCTAAGGAAATGAAAAAAACTACTTGAATTCTGTCAGTTAGCGTTATCTCAGACTCAGCCATTTTGAAAAAGTTCAGAATATTTTTAATTTTTTTAGTTTTTATTTATATTCCCTTGTTTTAATAACGTTTTCTCACGCTTCTCATCTTCTTGTACTCTATGTCTAAAACGCCCTGCGGCAAGATGGTAAAACGGTTTTGGACAAAAATAACGAGAAACAATGGATGAAATTAAACTTGCAATCAGTACCCAAAAAAGAACCGGTTGGTCGCCCGTCATTTCCATTACTACAACACTTGCACTCACAGGTGATTGCGTTGCACCGGCAAGAAAAGCCGCCATACATAACAATACCAATAACCTTTGATCGACTAAACCACCGCTAAAAAACCATATCTCGCTCCCAATGCCTGCTCCGATAGTGAGTGATGGGGTAAATATACCGCCGGCAATACCAGTCCAATAAGTTGTTACTGTTGCAAAAAGTTTTGCAATTCCGACCGCTTGCGGTGTTATTTCTTCCCCTTCTAATGCCCTTGCCACAATATCATAGCCTGTTCCGTAGGTTTGACCTTGCGTATAATGTCCTAATCCGGCTAGCACAATGCCTAAGATAAATGCGATATAAATAGGATGACGACGAATCCAACCTCGAATTTTAGGTGGAGAAACACCAGCAACGCCTTTTGCTAATAAACGGGCAAATATACCGCCTAATACGCCACAGATAACACCGCACAACGCAACCCATAAGATCATTTTAGGGACAGAAGATGCGCCTTGATACTGGGGAAAATAAGGATTATTTCCTTCAATCGCAATTAAAATAAACCCTGAGGCTAAAACACCAAGAACAACTCGTCTGCCCCAACGTAATAATACGCCTCGTCCTAATTCCTCAATAGCAAAAATCACACCGGCAAGCGGTGCGTTAAAGGTCGCCGCCAGCCCACCGCCAGCACCAGTCGCCATGAGCTCGTTTGCACTTAAACCTTTAAAAGCATACCCATGTTTATGGCAAAAATTACCCCATGCCAACATTACCGCCGCACCGACTTGTACAGAGGGACCTTCACGTCCAACTGATGCACCGCACACCATCGCTAAGAAAGTCAGCGGAATTTTCCATAATGTTTGCCCAAATGTCACCAACTTACTTTTTATTTCACCATGCGGTAAACTCATAGAAGCAATCACTTGGGGGATACCACTTCCTGCTACATAAGGCGTAAACTTTGCAGTAAACCAAGCAAGAAAAGCCATACCAAACGGCATCACAATCCAAACCGCTAACGGATATGCGGCAGTCCATTGAGCATTTAAATGCAAACCAAACTCGGCTAACTTAGCAAAACCTAGAGAAAAGAAAGCGACTAAAGTCGCACCAATAAACAAACACGTAAATTCAACACTTTTTCGAGATATTTTACGCGTTTGATGAATTTTTCTATGCAAAAAACGGCGTAATTTTACAGAGAGGGAATTAGGGTAAGTAAACATAGCTCAAGATATATAAAAAATTTTTGTTAAGGATAAAGATTCATTAAGGATTTGCAATATTTTTTCCCTTCATTTTTTCCTCAAGTCAAAACAAATATTATAATCCAACGTAAATATCCAAAAAAATCGACAATTTCCTTTATTTCCTTACTTATTCTTGTAAAATACCGAACGATCATTTTCTATAAAAACTCACAATAAAGATTGAGGTATTCAATGTCTAAATTTCCAACAGTTTCGGAGATCCTATCCGGTAAAATTGCGGTAGGCGAAGAAGTTGCGGTACGTGGCTGGGTACGTACTCATGCCGCGATTCAAAAGCAGGTTTATCATTTTTAGCCGTTTATGACGGTTCTTGTTTTGATCCGATCCAAGCGATCATTAATAACGA
This sequence comes from Actinobacillus arthritidis, assembly GCF_029774155.1. NCBI lineage: Bacteria > Pseudomonadati > Pseudomonadota > Gammaproteobacteria > Pasteurellales > Pasteurellaceae > Actinobacillus > Actinobacillus arthritidis. The sequence continues at coordinate 773,006 of NZ_CP103833.1, forward strand.
TTTAGCAAATTATAACGATGAAGTTTTACGTCTAACCGCGGGCTGTTCCGTTATCGTAACCGGTAAAGTGGTTGAATCTCCAGCAGAAGGTCAAGCGGTTGAATTACACGCTACTCACGTAGAAGTAGTGGGTTGGGTTGAAGATCCAGATACTTATCCGATGGCGACAAAACGCCACTCAATCGAATATTTACGTGAAGTGGCTCACTTACGTCCTCGTACTAACTTAATCGGTGCGGTAGCTCGTGTTCGCCACTGCTTAGCACAAGCGATTCATCGTTTCTTTAACGAACAAGGTTTCTACTGGGTTGCAACTCCGCTTATTACAGCATCGGATACAGAAGGTGCGGGCGAAATGTTCCGTGTTTCAACATTAGATTTAGAAAACTTACCGCGTACTGATGAAGGCAAAGTTGATTTCAGCCAAGACTTCTTCGGTAAAGAGTCTTTCTTAACCGTATCAGGTCAGTTAAACGGTGAAACTTACGCTTGTGCATTAAGCAAAGTTTATACGTTCGGCCCAACATTCCGTGCAGAAAACTCAAATACTACTCGCCACTTAGCGGAATTCTGGATGGTTGAACCTGAATTTGCATTCGCAACCTTAGCGGACAATGCAAAATTAGCGGAAGATATGCTGAAATATGTGTTTAAAGCAGTGCTTGAAGAGCGTAAAGACGATATGCAATTCTTCGCAAAACACATTGATAAAGATGTTATTACTCGCTTAGAAAACTTTATCGCTTCGCCATTTGCGCAAGTTGATTATACCGATGCGATTGAAATCTTATTAAAATCAGGTAAAGAATTTGAGTTCCCTGTTTCTTGGGGTATCGATCTTTCTTCTGAACACGAACGTTTCTTAGCGGAAGAATATTTCAAATCACCGGTAGTTGTGAAAAACTATCCGAAAGACATTAAAGCATTCTATATGCGTTTAAACGATGATGGTAAAACTGTGGCGGCAATGGACGTATTAGCGCCGGGAATCGGTGAGATTATCGGTGGTTCACAACGTGAAGAACGTTTAGATGTATTAGACGCTCGTATGGTTGAAATGGGCTTAAATCCGGAAGATTATTGGTGGTATCGCGATTTACGTAAATACGGTACAGTGCCACACTCTGGCTTCGGTTTAGGTTTTGAACGTTTAATTGTTTATGTAACTGGCTTACAAAACATTCGTGAAGTGATTCCATTCCCACGTGCTCCACGTAATGCGAATTTCTAAAAGAATCAAAATTTGATGTAAGGCTCTATAATGACTTTATAGAGCCTTTTTATTTTGTCTATTACACCTATTAAACCAAATAAAATACAAAAGGTTAATTCCAAAAACTCAGAATTAACCCTTTGATTCATATATTTTTTTAAAAATAGTGATTAACTTATAAGTTGTAATTCACGACATTAAAAAACTGCTTTTCGTTACCTGTTCCAGCATAACCACTTTTTTGCCAAAAGGCTTTTTCCATCCATTTAGCAAACTGGTCTTTATTAGGGAAAGTCATTTCTCCAAAATTAGGATCAAAGAATACAACTTTATCTCCATTAACAGCAACTGATACCGTATGAGAACCTCCTTTTAAATTAATCGATATTTTCTTAATACCGGTTGTGTCACTTCCCGTATCAATGATAGCTTTAACTAAAGTCTCAATATTTTGACCGGATACTGAACCAGACACTTCATCTTTACGACTAAACTCGCCCACTTTTTTCTGTTTAGCTACAACACCTTTTTCTGCAAGCCATTCTTCAGTCAATTTAAATTGTTGTGTTGCAGTGCCTGCATTAATAAATTCGGTTTGTAACTTTTTAATAGAATCTAATGTTTCTTTATTGAGTTTTTTCTCCTTTCCAGAATCATAAAGATCGTTCCATAGCGATTGATCTTCTTGTACTTTTTTAGCAATCCAATGGGCACAAGTCGATTCACATACCCCATTTTGGGTTTCCATATGTTTGATAATTTCCTTATATACTTTTCCCTTCGATTGAGCAAAAGTAAAACTTACTTCTCCACCAAATTCTTTTGCAGAATCACGTACCTCTTTAATCTTATGTCCGACTTTTAGAGGCTGAAACGTATCTTTTACTTTGTTGAGTAATGAACGAGGTTGTTCAACTAATTCCCGTTTATTCACTCGATCACTTACCGGCGTTGCTCGATTCTCATTTGGGCGAGGTGGTAATTCCGGAGCAACCTCTTCTTGCACAATCGGTTTTATTCTCGGGTCACCTAATTTTTGAGCCGCTTTATCTGATCGTTCTTCCGCTTTTGCCTTTGCTTCAGCAGATTTATCAATCTTGGCATAAATTGGTTCTACTTGCGTATTCTCTGTATACTCCAAGCTCGTTTTGCTAAACGTAGGAATCTCAGCAGAATCACTTTGTGTCACTTTGTGTTTACTAGTTTCATCCAACGGTTTACTCGTTTCCGATTCTAAATAAGATTTAGTCGGCAATGTTTTTCGGCTCAGTTCTTTTAAGAACTCTGTTACCACCTCACTACTGCTTGCGGTTTTAGACTCTGGCGTTGTTTGCGGAATAATTTGCGTTTCAAATTTTTCATTAAATTTAGTAAATGCAGGATATCCTGCATCTAACAACAATTTATTCACAATCACTCGAGCCATTCTGCCATTACCCTCAGCAAATGGATGATACGCAATTAAACGTTGATAGACTAAACCAGCTAAGACACTCGGCTCAATATTATCCTGTTTAGCTCGATTAATAAAACCGACTGTTTCGGCCAGTTGGAGCTTGGCGGCTTCCGGACTTGAGAATACGGCATTCTCTTTCGTTAAAGATTCTTTTTTATACAGCGTTCTATTTTCTCCCTCATCAGGACGTAAGCCATGATTGAGTTTCTCAATCATTTCAACCGTAAGTTCTTTATTTTGGCTATTCTTTAAGAATTCTCCGATAGCTTCACCAATATCATCTTTTAACTTCGGATTACCTTGGATTGTTTTAGAGGTTTCAGCTAAAGCATCCGTGATACGACTGGTTTGTTCAGAAATATCTTCTATAACCTTACCTTTTGGTAACTGCTTAACTAGGCTCTGAATTTCTGTAAACTCTTCAACTTTTGGTCGGAAAGTTAACGTGTCATTGATACGTTTTTCAACTTTCTTTGCCCCATCGGTTAAAATAACATCAAAATCAGGCGAGTTAGTCATTTGTTTTACAACCGCATCAGGAATTGACTTTTTAGTCGCTTCTCTCGCTTCATTTAAGAAATTCTCGTTTTTTAATACTTTGGTATCGAAGTCCTCATTACGTTTATGTTCTAAAGCTAATAACCCTTTGAGATTTAGATTATCTTCCAAACCGTCATAGTTAGGTTTAGTTAAATCAGCCTCCACTTTCTGTATCGGTTTTTCTACTTTTTTCTCTTTTGTCGCTTTATTGCCAATCAAAATATGTTTCATTTTTTGGAAAAATGACGGTTTCTCAGTTTGACTCGCAGTATTTACACTATTCTGTACGGCAATATCAGATACAATGCGATTGTTATTGTTATTGTTATTGTTATTGTTGGCATTATCTCCTATTAAATAGTTACGAGGTGGTAATTCCGGAGCCGGTTCTTCCTGAACAATCGGTTTTATTCTCGGATCGCCTAGTTTCTCTGCGGCTTTATCACTTCGCTCATTCGCTTTAGCCATCGCATCCGGGGATTTATCTACTTTCGCATAAATCGGTTCTACGCCGTCATTCTCTGGTTCCGTTTTCACTTTCGGTGCGGTTGTCACAAAAGCAGAAATATCTTCATAATCGCTATCCGCTTTAACTGACGGTTGTACACTACGAGGAGCAATTTCCGCATAATCATTATCTGCCGATTTTGCTACTGATTGTGTGCTTTTCTGTACCGTAGATATGTCTGCATACACCACTTCATCTGTTGGTGTTGAACGTTTTTTTCTGGATACAACATTACGAAGTGGTAATTCCGGAGCCGGATCTTCCTGAACAACCGGCTTTATTCTTGGGTCACCTAATTTCTCTGCGGCTTTATCACTTCGCTCATTCGCTCTAGCCATCGCATCCGGAGACTTATCCACTTTCGTATAAATCGGTTCTACACTGTCATTAGCTCGTTCCATTTTCGCTTTCGGTGCAGTTGGCACAAAGGCAGAAATATCCTCATAATCACTATCTGCTTTAACTGACGGTTGCACACTACGAGGAGCAATTTCCGCATAGTCACTATCAGCCGATTTTGCTACTGATTGTGTACCTTTCTGTACCGTAGATACATCTGCATACACCACTTCATCTGTTGGTGTTGAACGTTTTGTTCTGGATACAACATTACGAGGTGGTAATTCCGGAGCCGGCTCTTCTTGAACAATCGGTTTTATTCTCGGATCACCTAATTTCTTCGCCGCTTCATCGCCTTTAGAATTCGCCTTCGCTATCGCATCCGGGGATTTATCCACTTTCGCATAAATCGGTTCTACACCGTCATTAGCTTGTTCCGTTTTCACTTTCGGTGCAGTTGTCACAAAAGCAGAAATATCTTCATAATCGCTATCCGCTTTAACTGACGGTTGCACACTACGAGGAGCAATTTCCGCATAGTCACTATCAGTTGATTTGGTCGCCGATTGTGTAGCTTTCTGTACCGTAGATACGTCTGCATACACTACCTCATCTGTTGGTGTTGAAAGTTTTGGAACCGAATTACTCGATGGAATATCTGCACTAGATCGGTTATCAAATTTATTTTTGATTTTATCTTTCAATCTGTTACCTGATTCGACAATATCCATCACTTCAAAATTAAACTGAGTGCTTGCATAAGTATCATCACGGATAACCTCTTTTGCTTGCGAGCGATCATTTTTTACTTTACCTTCAACTGTATCGGTTTTGATACCTGATAAAGTTGAATGTTGTACCGCATCATAATGACGTTGTTCTGCTCGTCCACCATTTAGATTAAGTTGGGCTATACCGGTTTCACTAATACCAAATGCACCACCGAAACTGCCACCATCTTTATGGTGAGAGTCTTTTAGCTCTTTTGAGCTTACTTTTCCTTTAACAGTAAACTCTTCCGTATTTCCTTTATTTTCAATATACGCCCCGGTAAGGTTCAGATCATTAATTTCCCCTGTAATTTTATTGGCAGAAATACCCGCTTGTTTGTTAACTGTTTTACTCTCTTCATTTTCTACCGTAATACCTAAGCCAACACTACCATTAGGTTTAACTGTTAATGAAGTAGATACGCCAACACCGGCGGAAGCACTATAATTAATGCCTTTTTCTTTACGAGAATAAGTATCCTGTTTAGACTCAACATTTGTTTTGCCTTGTACATTTAGATGCAACTTATCAACATCAATATTCGAGCTTGAAAGGTTAAAGTCTTTGCCTGTTGCTACACTCAAACTTTTACCTTTTAATAAGCTGTTTTGATGCTTTTGAGATTCGGTTTCAGCAATAGAAAAACCACCAGATATACCACCGGATACCCCAACCGTACAGCCTTGAGCCATTACACCACAACCAGCTGAAACACCTCGAGTACCTTTAGCTGTAACAGAAATTGCAGTTTCAGAAGTATCTGTTACGCCTGAATTTACATTTACGTTCTCTTTAGCTTTTAGAGAAAGTTGGCTATCTTCTGTTGTTTCAACATTATTGAGTTCAATATCTCCCTCTCTCGCAACGAGATTTGTTTTACCGCCTAAGGTTGTTCTAGTTTCAGATGTTTGTGTAGACTCTTTTACATCTAAGCCAAATTCAACTTTTTGCTTCGCTGAACCACCAACCAGATCGCCGGTAACAAGATTTGCCGCATCACTTAATTGTTGTAATGTTTGCGGTTCCGTCTTGTTTTATACCTTTTTGCGAATCTCTAATCTGTCTAACCGAATTACTTACCGCATCAGCGATAGCTGAATGACCTTCAGTTTCAATGCCGAAGCCAACTTTTACTTTTGATGAATAAGTTTCTTTTTCATCTTTTTCTTTCGTTGAGGCAACTCGTTTTGCTGACAAGGTAAAACCTTTTTTCTGATCTTCAATTTCATTCGCTTTATGTTTATCAAAGAAAGAACGATCTTTGGTTTCTAATTCTTTAGCAATTTGCTCATCATTTAAAATATTAAACGTTAGAGTCTCTTTATTCTCTGGTTGTGAAGCGGTCGTTTTTTCTGTCGCTTCTGCAATATGTGCATTTCCTTCTTGTGCTAAATCGGATGATTTATCAGACTTACGTTCTGTATCTAACACTGAGACATCTTTATTGATATCAATACCACCAATATCCGCTTTATTTAATACGTAAAGTTCTCCGCTTTTTGCAGTTAACTCACTATTTTTATGGGTTAATGTGGTTTCTTTATCCGTTTTCCAGTTTAGCGTTAGCATTGAGCCTGCAGAAACACCAGCAGTATTCGATTTACCCTGATGTACCTGTTTACCTTCTTCTGAAACAGTCACCCCTACTGTTGAACCACCACCGCTCGCTGTTGCTGAAACCTCGCCGCCCAAACTGAACGAATTGACTTCACGTGCTAAAATATCTTTACCCGCTTTGGTATTGAAATCACCTTTTACGACTCCAGTAGTACGATTCGTTAATAATTTACTCCCGGTTTGATTTACATCTCCATGTAACGATAAATGAAGATGATCAAATTCTGCTTCAGTACCTACCGATTTTACTTGCGAAACATCTGTTGTTGTATGACCTCCTGGTAAATGAATGGCTCCAAGTTCATAACGATATTCTTGATACTCACGAGAACGGTTTGTTTCATAAGTATCTTTTAAATTCAAATCTTTTGCTTTAACCTGTCCCGTTTTAGCTTTCACCTCACTGGCAGTAAGATCAACCGAACTATCAGTATCTGTTTCTAAATGAAGATGTCCATCCGAATTAATTTTAGATTTCCGAACTTTTGTATTACCTTTTTCATCAATATAAGCTGTTCCGCTACTTTCTATCCCTTTTTTACCATACAATCGAGCTTCATTTTTACTAAGAATATCGCCTCGATTTTTAATTTTATGCTCAGCTTTTAAATTTACATCATCACCCGCAATTGTTGCACTATTCCGGATATTTTTCGCTTTTGCATTAATTTCTCTCGCTCTAATGACCGCATTGCCGACACCTCTGAATTTTTCTGCATCATCAAGCGTTTGTTGTGCAAAATACACTTGAGGAACAAAAACTTCTTTGCCGTTTACATTCGTTTTTACATACCAAATAATATCTTCTTTAAGTTTTTTCTGCTGTTCTTCCGTTAACGCTTGACCTAACGTTAATTTTAGATCTTTAGCTTCAAAGTAGGCGTTATCCATTAATTTTTTAACTAATTGAATATTATTAAGGTCATATTTTAGTGATAAATGATTATCGACTTTCTTCTCAATAGTTCGGGTAATTAATTGATGCTCAAAATAATTATCGCCAACCGTTTCAACCTTTTTTAATTCCTGATTACGAGGGGCAATTTTATTAAAGAAGTATTTACCGCCAATATAATCATCTTGGTTAATATAATGTAATCTTGTTCGATAGAGTGCTTCTGTTTCTACTTTAGGTAAATCGTTCTTTTCGGGAATTGTCTGTTTTCTATTCAATGCCTCCGTCTTACGGCGAGCATCCTCCAACGCTTTTTCGTATGCTAAACGTTGTTTTTCTTCATCAGCTTTGCGTTGTTCTTCCTCTTTTCTCTCCGCTTCCAGTTTTTTTAGTTTTTCTTTTTGCTGTTTTTCTTCATTTTCTAAACGTTTCAATTCTTGACGTTTTTTCTCCTCGGCTTGTTTACGTTGTTTTTCTTGTTTTTCACGTTCCACTCTAGCTTGTACGTCTTTTTCTTCTTGTTCTCTTTGTAAACGAAGGATCTTTTCTGTCAGTGCTTTTTCTTTTTGTTCAAGTTGTTTTTTTCGTTTTTCTTCCGCTTGTTGTCTTTGTGCTTGTAATGCTTCTAATCTTTTTTGCTCCTCTTTGAGTTTTTTCTCTCTATCTTTACGTTCGTTTTCTATACGTTGTTTTTCTTTCTCTCTTGCCTGCCTTGCTTGTTCTGCTTGTTTACGTTTTTCTTGTTCTATACGTTTTTTCTCCTTAGCTAACTGCTTAAGTTTTTGTTCGGCTTCCGCTTTTTCTTTTTGTTGACGAACTCGCTTTTCTTGCTCTTTTCTTATTTTTTCCTTTTCCTGTCTTAATCGCTCCTGTGCTTGTTTCTTACGTTCAGCTTCGCGTTGTTGCTTTTCTTCTTCTGTTTCTTCCAATAACTTACGATCTTCTTTCTTGCTTAAAACACGATCTTTACTTTCAGTTTTTTCACGATATGCCGATTTATCAATAAATAGGTACGGTTGAGAGAGTAATTCGGCTAAAGCAGATAAATCTATCCCATTACTATTTTGCTGAATCGTGTCCGTATAAGATTCAAAATAAGCTTCAGGTACTAAGATAGAATGTTTGCCAACTCTAAATTCATCAGTCGGTTTTGCAGTATCACCAACCTCAGAATATGCGCCATTTTGGAATGAACTTGAACTACTTTCATTACTACCGATAATTTTATCGGCAAAAACTTTTGCCTTCTGATCAGGGTAGAAATGTACCTTTACAGCATTTTGTTTAAACTGTTCCCAGCGAGTCTTTAATTTTTTGAAATGCTCAGGATCACCACTATTGGTAAACGTAATGCTTCCATTGCTATCCCAACCTGCACCAAAAACAGCAGATAAACCTTTCTGTAAAGTCGGTGCCGGAATATTTTTTAAAGCATTTAGCACTTCCAATTTATCCGCATAATAAAGTGGTGTACGGATATATTCCGAGTCATTAAACACATAATCTACTAACGTACCTAAATCTTCAAATTCGTAAATAGCAGTTTGATCTAATGGGGTAGCTAAGAAACGTAACTTAGGCTGAAATCGAACTGTCACTTTATTTTTATTTGCAAATAATGCTTTATACAGATCGACCTGAATACTCTCCATATTGTTAGTAAAAACATTGGCATCATACTTCAAATCACCTTTTACATTGAGAATACCGTTATTAATAATAGAAGATTTGCTTTTATCCTTTGAAGTAAACTCTAATCCGCCTTCAGAGATAATTCTTCCCATATTTTTCACTTTGAGATCAGAAGATATGATTAACTCATTAAAAAATCCTTCAACAAATATTTCATCATAACGGAGATCATATGACGCATAATGTGTATCCGAAAGTTCAAAAATAGCACTACCGACTTTTCCCTCAATATCCGCCTTATTTTCTAACTTTAAGGTATTAACATAAATTTTGCCTTTTGAATAAATTTCCCCTAAATTCAGCACTCTATTTTTAGCATCTAAATATGTCGTCCCTTCAGAATGTAAAGTAGAATTAATGCTGTTTAATACTTCTCCTTGTTGAGAAACTAAACGTAAAATCGCTTTAGCCCCTAATAATCCATTATTAGTAATATCTTTTTTACTATTGATGCTTAATTCCTTGGCACTTGTTAACAATCCGTGATTGGAAAATTTTCCCTTCGCATTTACGGTCACTTTTGCTTGTTGCTGAATTTCGTCTTTCTCAGAAATTTCTGCATCATAAGCATTGATCGTTAAATGTTCTTGGGTTTCTGGTAAGGCGAATCCCTGGCTAACATAATTACTATTATTTGCAAAGGTTAGAATTGTATCTTTATTACTTTTTATTGTTCCGTGATTAATATAACCGTTTGATTCAACACCTTTTTTACCCTGTACGGTAATCTCCAATAAATTTTCCGCTAGAATCTCACCGCCTTGGTTATTGGTTAATTCCTTTGTTTTCAATTTATTGCTACGAGCAAGTAAACTGCCGTCATTAACAATTTTTTCCTTCGCCTCGACGGCTAAATTAGTCGCAATCAGCGTAGCATCCTTTTTGATTAAAGCTTTTTTAGTTTTAATACTTGTCTTTTTAGCGACAATGTTTGACGATTCGTGTAAAGTGACATTTTCAGTTAGATTTAGTGCGACAGTTTCATTTGCTCGCACCGTTCCTTTCTTTGTAATATCAAGGTTCTTACCTATCACAGCAACTTTATTACTATGTATTTCATTTACAGTAATATCGCCTGTTTGAGTAACAATTTTAATATCCTTTTCAGAAAGAATTGCTCCTTGATGATTTACCCCTGCACCTGTGTCTGTCGTAATTAATTGAATATTTTTACCATACATTGCACCAGCGACCTCACCTGAAATGGCAATTTCATCTTTTTTAGCTTTTTGGTTTTTTCCAGTCGCTTTATATGTTTTTAAATTATAATTAGCACTGCCTGCAACTAATGTGATGTTGGCCGGCGTTTTATGTACGGTATCTTTTTCGTCTAAACCTATTGAACCTTCTTGTTTAATGGTTTTGGCTACGACATCGAAATAGCTGAGTCCATTAGTTGCCACACCATCTTTTCCGATAATCACCGTTCCTTTATTTACAGATAAGTTACGTTTCCCTTTTGCTATCACATCACTGGTTGAAACAACAAAGCGATCAGAATTAAATGTTTTTACGCCATTTAAGGTGACACCGTTCGGGTTCACGATAATCAAGTCTGCTTTTTCACCGAAGACCTCTAAACCACCTTGGATTGTACTCATATCCTTACCGGTTACCTGATTTAAGATAGCTTTAGTCGCATCTTCTTTGAAATATCGGTTTTTGTCCAATTCACCTACAATCGTTGATTTATCTTTATGTAACGAGTTATTAAATACTGCACTGTTTGGTATATTCAGTTTTTCAAAACGGTTATCCGAAATACCATCCGAATCTGGTTTAGCAATATCAATAACCAGAATATTGCCTTGTCCATTCTTTGAGGCTCTCTCTTCAACGAAAACCTGACCCTTTGATGATTTATCAACGATAACATTGTCATTGGCTAATGACGGAGCAGAAACGGCTAATAATACAAACGAAATATTTTTCCAACGGAAAAGATTAAATGTTTGAATCGGGTTTAATGTAGTATGGACGCACTCAGCAAGAGCATTAAGTCGATATGTACTATTTTCCGACTGCTGTTTTGAAATTTTATTTGATGAAGAAGAACTGTTGCCTATCGCTGATTTAATATTCACCGACCGGCACGAGGCAAGCTCTCACTTTACTAAAAATGAGTTTATAACATTTTTTATTCATAATTTTCTCCTTAAATAAATATAAGTTTGATGATAAAAAACGGCTTTTAAGAAGCCTTATAATTAGAATTTAAAAAGTAATCGAACCGTTCACATAATACACAGGAGCCTTTCTATTAACTTGTGTATCCAATGATTTGAGTGGTTTTGCATAAGTTAACGATAATGAAATTTTCTGAATTTGTGCTTTTATACCTCCTGCAACACCAGCTAACGTATTATTGGTTTTAGGTAATTTTTGATAAGCACGCCCAATGTCAAAGCCGATAAAAGGCGAGATTTGCGATACATAGCTTTTTTGCGGATAAAACGGCATAGTGATGGTTTGTGATAAATATGCACCTTTATCTCCCGATAGCACACTTCCTTTAAATCCACGTACGGTATATTCATCCCCGAGAGAAAATTGATTATCTGAATACAAGCTGTCAAGGCTATATTGCATACCGATTCGCATTTGATAATTGGCATTTCTATTTAATATTGCAAACGGCTTATGCCAGTTAACCGAGCTGGAAATCAGTCTCAATGTTTTTTCACTTTTATGGTTATAAGCTAATTTATTTGCACTAAACCAATTTAAACCGTTTGAGAAGGAAATATCGCTATATAATTTGCCGTTCCAAAGCTGGCTGATATAAGATAAACCAACGGTTAATTTGTTATGATGTAAATTATTCACTTTGCGATTAGCGACATTATTTTCTTTTTTCTTAAACTCTAATTCGCTATATAAAGAAAAAATCACATCTTTATTACGAGTTAATATTTTCGACAGCTTAATATTTGCCGTTTTGGTTTTACCAGAAGAGGGATATGCATAAATACCTTTGATTTCTTTCTCATAATCCGACTGTGAAATCCTTGTTTCTAAAGTGTAATAAGCAAAAGGTTGAACATAACCTAACGAAAAATTATGCTGATTATTTTTATTATGCTGTTTATATAAGCGATAACCTGTATTGAATGACCAAGTATCATTAGTTCCTAATAAATCGCTCCAGACTAAATTCGCTGTCACTTGGTTACGTCCATTCGCATTATTTTCCGTACCAGAGTTATTAAAGCCCAATGTGAATGTCGGTAATAGCGTTCGTTCCGTCAGTATATTCAGATCCGATTTACCATATCCTTCACTAGCAACCACTTTAATATTTGCCGATTTATTATTAGTACTCAAAATATCGATAAATTGGTCAATATCATAAATATTTAATAATTTATCTTTTACCGTTGGCAATACGCTAATCATTGCCCTATCTTTAAACTTTGAGGGACTTTCGCCGTTAACTTTAATTTCATTCACATACCCCCAATGCACAATAAAAGCTAAATTACCGTCACGAATTTCACCGTTTTTAAGACCGATAGCACTTGTTGAGTAACCTTTTCCATATAGCACAGAGGTAAGTTCTTTCACTAAATTCAACACGATTTCAGATGTTAATGCTTTACCTTGATAGCGTTTAAAAATAGGAGTGAAATCTAAATCAACCTTTTCCTTGCCTATATCTACATAAATGGATTTTATGATTTGATCGGATGTGCTAGGGGATTGCGGTTCAGAGAAAGGCATCTCCTTTTGAGTGTCATCTAGAAATTTCTCCGCTTTTTGTAAATTCTGTTGTGCCTCATTAATGGCTTTCTCATGTTTTAAACGTTGTATTTCTTGGTTGAGCGGATCATTTAATTTGGCATAAGATAATGATGAACTTAGGCATAACACCCATAAAAATGTCTTGTCGTATTTATTAAACATAGCTTCTCCATTGCTATAAAAGTTAAGACGAACAGACACAAAGACTATCACCAAATACAAATCTTACAAAAAATTACATTGTTTTATAAATAAAATTAAATGGGGAGTGAATGATTGAGAGGCAATCCAACATTGATTGTTCAGACATAAAAAAGCGATATAAGCAAATGACTCATATCGCACATTAAGAAATTATACAATTAAAGTTTTATTTGGTTCTTTAGCAATTTCCCTTGCTAATTTCGGCACTAAATAGCCGGATGTGATCTGTTGCAATTCTTGATAAATTTTGACCGCTTGTCTATCTTCAATAAAGAAATGACTTGCTCCTTCTACTCTATCGAGCAAATGTAAATAATACGGCAATACACCACTATCAAATAATTTATCACTTAATGCTTTCAGTATTTGTGCATTATCATTAACCCCTTTGAGTAAAACGGATTGATTGAGTAACACAACATTTGCTTGGCGTAATTGGTTAAGTTTATCAGCTAAGACTTCATCTACTTCATTAGGATGATTGATATGTGTGACCATCACGACTTTTAAACGAGATTTTGATAATCGGTCACATAATTGTTGTGTGACACGGCTTGGAATCACCACCGGTAAACGGGTATGAATCCGTAAGGTTTTAAGATGCGGAATTTGTTCCAAAGCGGAAATCAACCAATCTAATTCGTTATCTTTTGCCATTAACGGATCACCGCCGGAGAAAATCACTTCTTCTAATTCCGTATGTGCCGCAATATAGTCCAATCCTTGTCGCCAAACCGCTTTACCGCTTTTTACTTCATCATAAGGAAAATGACGGCGGAAGCAGTAACGGCAATTAATTGCACAGCTATTTTTAATCATAAATAGCAGACGGTTATGATACTTATGCAAAATATTTGGTGCAGGGCTGTGCTGTTCCTCTAACGGATCTTTCACAAAGCCTTCCATCTGTAAAAACTCCTCAGTTGCCGACATTGCCTGCAAAAAAAGCGGGTCATTTTTATTACCTTTTTGCATTTTTTCGGCAAATGGGCGAGGCACACGTAATGCAAATAATTTACGTGCTGTTATTGCCGTTTCAAATTCCTGCGGATTCAGCTCAAGATATTCTAATAAAGCAATAGGATCATTAAAGGCCTGAGCCAGTTCGATAAGCCATTGGGGTTTGGAAGATTCAATTTGGACTGATTGCATAATTCTTAGAGGCTTACTGCTCTCGATCTGAAATTTTATAAAAAACAAAAAGGGCGTACGCAGTACGCCCCTACAATTATTTAATTTTAAGGTGCTAAATTACACGCTAGTGGTGAACCGTTTGGATTAACCATCACGATAGGTGAAGATTGACCACCTTGTGCCGCTAAATATTGCACGCCCGCAATACAATAACGGCGATAACCGTCTGTTTTTTCCACTAAGAACGGATCAACTTGCCCACCAATGCTCTTAAATGTTGCTACCGTAGCTAGTGCGGTATTTGCAACATTTTGTGTATTTTGAACCGCTTGTGGTTGAGCTGTTGCCGCTGGTTGCGATTGAGTTTGTGCTTGTGCTTCGGTCGGTGCAAGCATTTCACTTAACACATAACCTGCCGCCGCACCGGTTGCGAAACTCGCTAAACGGTTTCCGCCATTCGCTTGTGGCTGTTGATTTGGAATCGCACGATTTTGTGTATTATCAAATGTTGCGTCTTTTTGCGTATTTGATTGGATAGATTGCGTTTTTTGTGCCGCAATCGGTTTACCCGTTACCGAACGAGATGAACCGCCACGCTTTGCTTCCGCAACGGTTGCGATAGATAAGGCGATGATTGCAGAAAGAGTAATAACTTTTTTCATTGAGTTTCCCTTAATTAAATAAGATTTTTGAAGTATAGCGTAAAAACTTTTAGAGATCTTTCGCTAATTGCTGTATTATATGGGTCTTTTTGACAAATCCAATAGCGGATTTCTAAATTTTGTTAATTTCTTGTTAATTATTGAGGAAACAATGGCTAGCTACAGCACTAATGACTTCAAACCGGGTTTAAAATTCATCCAAGATGGTGAACCTTGTGTAATCGTTGAGAACGAATTTGTTAAACCGGGTAAAGGCCAAGCATTTACCCGTACTAAAATCCGTAAATTAATCTCTGGTAAAGTATTAGAGATCAACTTCAAATCAGGTACTTCTGTTGAAGCGACGGACGTTGTAGATTACAACTACACTTACTCATACAAAGATGAAGATTTCTGGTACTTTATGCACCCGGAAACATTCGAACAAATCTCTGTAGATGAAAAAGCACTAGGCGACAACGACAAATGGTTAGTTGACCAAGCTGAATGTATCATCACATTATGGAACGGCTCTGCAATTTCTGTAACTCCACCAAACTTCGTTGAATTAGAAGTAGTTGAAACCGATCCGGGCTTAAAAGGTGATACAGCAGGTACCGGCGGTAAACCGGCAACATTAAGCACAGGTGCAGTTGTTCGTGTACCATTATTCGTACAAATCGGCGAAGTAATCCGTGTTGATACTCGTTCTGGCGAATACGTTTCACGTGTGAAATAATCTGATTTTATAAGAATTTAAGCGGTCGAATTTCTTGCAAATATTGCAAACAATTCGACCGCTTTTTATCTTGTAAATATTAGAAAAATAACTAAATGTTCACTTCATTTTTCCAAGAAAATATCAATCTATCTCCTATATAAAAATTTCTCTCTGCGTATAAAAATCCATAACTTTTTTCGTTATCTTTTAACCTATTAGCTAAAATTCCTAAACGCTTGCGAAGTTTTCTAACGTTTTCTGGCGAAATCGCATAAAAGTAACGTTCATTTTCTTCTTTCATTACAAAGTTAATACTTCTAACTCGACCAACATCAGGAAATGTAGATTGCTCTAAGTGCTGTAACACTAAGTCAATCTCTGTTGGATTAGTTATTGCTCTGCTCTCTGCTTTTTTTATTTCTTCTTCATCACGAATAGCTTTGGGCGATTTTCCATATTGATTATCTCCTACTGACCCTTTAGCAAAAACAAAATACAACCAAGCAAAAGGAATAATAACTGTCCAAGCCCAATAGGGATTTTTATCCATATCTTTTAAGCGACCTGCTGTAAGGTATATTCTGATTCCTAAATGAATAATAAGAATTACATATAAAGATTCAATTCGATTCTGATACTCTTCCCAATTATCATAATATGAATACTTAGCACTATAGATTATAAAGCCACTAAATAAAATAAAACTACAATATGCCAATACTGAATATCCTAAATAATTTAGCCTTGATCTACGCATTACCTCCTCCTACTAACTTACCCTCTGGAGTCAACCACATTCCATCGGACAAGTACACGTTATCTAAACCATTACCACCGATAGCATCATAAATCTCTAACATATCTTCTTCTGCAAAATATTCTTTCATTTTATGTATGGTTAGATCTTTATATCTAAACCAATCTTCAAGTGCATAACCTGCATCTACCACTTCTTGCAACGTACTAAACCCCATCTTTTCACATAATGACTCCAAGTTATGAATCCAAATTTTGTCATCTTTTATAAAGTACGAATTGTTATAAGCAAATTCATCAAATTTCTCCTCATAACCTGCCAATATTGCTTTTTCGCAACTTTCCTCATAATTCCACTTTCCTGCCATAGTAAATTCTCCGAAATGTTTTTAGCAATACTTATTGTTCTTTATCTGTCAAGATAAAGAACATAGAGTGTACACTCTAAAAATTGTCCATTTTTTATACTTCAAATAACTGATACAACTATTGGCTTTTATTAGAAATTTGTAAAATTCTGATAAAATCTAACCGCTTGAGATAAGCTATTAAACCGTGTAAAATTTGGAGTTATTTTTATAAAACAGAGAACAATTATGACAGAAGAAATTTTAGAAAATGCGCCGGAAACCCGTGCGAATTTTATTACCCATATTATTGATGAAGATTTAAAAAGCGGTAAACACAATAATGTTTACACTCGTTTCCCACCTGAGCCGAACGGCTATTTACATATCGGTCACGCAAAATCTATCTGCTTAAACTTCGGTATTGCCCAAGAATATAAAGGCTTATGTAACCTTCGTTTTGATGATACGAATCCGGTAAAAGAAGACGTTGAATACGTTGATTCAATCAAACAAGACGTAGAATGGTTAGGCTTTAAATGGGAAGGCGAACCTCGCTATGCGTCTGACTATTTTGATCAACTTTACGGCTATGCGATTGAGTTAATCAATAAAGGTTTGGCTTATGTTGATGAACTTTCGCCGGATGAAATGCGTGAATATCGTGGTACGTTAACTGAGCCGGGCAAAAACAGCCCGTACCGTGACCGTAGCGTGGAAGAAAACTTAGCGTTATTTGAAAAAATGAAAAACGGTGAGTTTGAAGAAGGTAAAGCGTGTTTACGTGCCAAAATTGATATGGCATCACCGTTTATCGTAATGCGTGACCCGGTCATCTATCGTGTCAAATTTGCTCACCATCACCAAACCGGTAATAAATGGTGTATCTATCCGATGTACGATTTTACACACTGTATTTCGGATGCGATTGAACGCATTACTCACTCGTTATGTACGCTTGAATTCCAAGATAACCGCCGTTTATACGATTGGGTACTTGAAAATATTTCTATTGAGCGTCCATTACCGCACCAATATGAATTTTCTCGTTTAAATTTAGAAGGCACACTCACTTCTAAACGTAAATTATTGAAATTAGTCACAGATGGCACGGTGGACGGTTGGAATGACCCACGTATGCCGACAATTTCAGGTTTACGTCGTCGTGGTTATACACCGGCATCATTACGTGAATTTTGTCGCCGTATCGGTGTGACAAAACAAGATAACGTGGTGGAATACTCTGCACTTGAAGCTTGTATTCGTGAAGATTTAAACGAAAACGCACCACGTGCAATGGCAGTAATCAATCCTATTCGTGTTGTGATTGAAAACTTTGGTGATAAAGAAATCTTAAAAGCACCGAATCACCCGAACCGTCCGGAATTAGGCGAGCGTGATTTACCGTTTACGCGTGAACTTTATATCGATGAAGCAGACTTCCGTGAAGAAGCAAATAAACAATACAAACGTTTAGTATTGGGTAAAGAAGTGCGCTTACGTAATGCTTATGTAATTAAAGCTGAGCGTGTAGAAAAAGACGAAAACGGTAAAATCACTACCATTTTCTGTACTTACGATCCGGAAACTTTAGGTAAAAATCCTGCTGACGGTCGCAAAGTGAAAGGGGTAATTCACTGGGTATCCGCGGAAGATAACAAACCGGCTGAATTCCGTATTTACAACCGTTTATTCACGGTAGCAAACCCAGGTGCTGAAGACGATATTAATGCGGTATTAAACCCAGAATCATTGGTAATCAAACACGGTTTCGTAGAACAAAGCCTAGTTAATGCAAAAGCGGAACAAGGCTACCAATTCGAACGTGAAGGCTATTACTGTTTAGACAGTAAAGACGGTTCGGCTGAAAACTTAGTATTTAACTTAACTGTAAGTTTAAAAGAAGGTTTTACCGCTTAATTTTTTGATGATAGCGGTCAGAAATGACCGCTTTTTTACACTATTCGAGGCAATATGAAAAAAGTGATTTTGTTAGTGGCAAGTATTTTAGTGATCAGTGCTTGTTCGCAATCTAAAAATGTGTATTTTAACGGTGCGGAAGGTTCAAACTCTGGTATCAAGTACGAATCAACCACTAAAGAGTTTTCATTAAACTAGATTTAAATAAAAACGGTCATTACGACCGTTTTTTTATGCTTTTTTACTATGTAAATGATTGCCGTCTTGTCGAGCTAAACGAGCGATATTAAGTGCTAATATTAGCCCGAAAATTGCAGAGGTGAGAAATGTGTAACTAAATGCTTGTGTTAGTAATACATCCGTTTCGCCGATATTTGCACGATACATACCGAGAATTACCGCAGAAACGGCTATGCCTATGCCGATGCCAACCTGTTGGACGACACTCATCATTGTTGAACCCGCACTAGCGTATTGATCGCTTAAATCACACACCGTCAATGTATTTACTGCAGTAAACATAAATGACATACAAGTCCCAAACCATATGACCAATAAAATAAAGAGCCATAAAGGCGATTGAGCATTAAGTACGGACATACTAATAATCGCTAATGTCATTAATAACGCATTAACAAGTAAGGTATTCCGGTAGCCTAGTTTTTCTAATACTCTGCTAATAAACGATTTTGCTAAAACGGAGCTTAAAGCTAAAGGTGCCATTAACCAACCAACAATGTCCGCACTGTAGCCAAAAGCCACTTGTAACATTAACGGTAATAGAAAAGGTATGCCTGAGCCACTTAAACGAATTAACATATTCGATGCAATACCGATACGGAACGTACGGATTTTAAACATCGCTAAAGGTAAGAGAGGTTCTTCTGCTCGGTAAGCATACCAACAATATCCGCAAATCAGTATAAAACCCACAGCTAAAATCGGTGTGGCTTTGGCTAAATTACCAATATCTTCAGCGATAAATTCTAAGCCTAAAGTAAGCCCGACTAATCCTGTCGCAAATAAGAAAAAGCCTCTCCAATCCAATTTACGTGGCGGTTGTGTGAGATTCGGCATAAATCGACCAGCAATCATTATACCGATTAAGCCAATCGGAATATTAATCAGAAATATCCAATGCCATGAAGTATAAGTTACTAACCAACCACCCAAAATCGGACCAAGTATCGGTCCAGTCAACCCAGCCATTGCCATTAAGTTCCACGTGGCAACCAGTTGTGTTTTCGGTACGCTACGAATAATAGTAAGCCGAGCAACCGGCATCATTAACGCACCGCCAACACCTTGTATGATACGAGCTAAAACTAAGCTATTTAACGACCAAGATATAGCACAAGCAATAGATCCCAAGACAAATAACAAAATCGCACCGCGAAAAACTCGCAATGTACCGAATTTATCCGCTAACCAACCACTTAACGGAATTAAAGCGACAACAGTCAACGCATAACTGATAATTGCCATTTGCATATCTAACGGGGATTCTTTTAGGCTATTGGAAATAGCCGGTAAGGCAGTATTCAGAATGGTCGCATCTAATGCCTG
This sequence comes from Actinobacillus arthritidis, assembly GCF_029774155.1. NCBI lineage: Bacteria > Pseudomonadati > Pseudomonadota > Gammaproteobacteria > Pasteurellales > Pasteurellaceae > Actinobacillus > Actinobacillus arthritidis. The sequence goes on from NZ_CP103833.1 coordinate 793,067, forward strand.
CATAAATAAAGCTAATGCGGCAATCCATGCTAATCCTTTATGTGAAACATCTCCCATATAAGCCTCATAGATCAGCGGTTAAATTCTGAGATCACTTTACAAGTTTTTCCCAGTATTTAACCGCTTATTTTTCAATTAATATTTTCTTTGCCATTCCTCTTTATAAAACATTACCGGTTTCTCTACTTTTTGTAAGAGCTGTTGATAATAATCATAGGCTACAACATTTTGTACATAACCTCGCGTTTCATAAAACGGAATAGAGGCAACAAATTCATCTAAAGCAAGTTTACCGTTTGCTCTGACAAGCCAACGATCTACCCTGCTTGCCCCAGCATTATAAGCCGCAATTAAAAAACGGTTATTCGGATATTTCGCATTAAGCTCCGCCAAATGTGTTGTACCCAGCATAATATTATTAAACGGTTGTAATAAATCTTGCTCGTTACGATAAGGCAGTTGATTATCCTGTGCCGTTTTTTGTGCAGTAGTCGGTAACATTTGCATCAATCCGAGTGCGTTTGCGTGCGATCTGGCTTGGAAATCCCAGGCACTTTCTTGACGAGCAATAGCCATCGCAAAGGTTTTACTTATCGGTTTTCCTTGCAGATTTAGATCAAACCAATCGGAATAAGCATTCGGTAAACGCAATGATAAATAATCAAACGCTTTTGCCTGAATTGTACCTTCTACTGATAGGTCATACCAATTTTGTTGTTTAGCATAAGCGGTAACTGCTAATTTTTCATCAGTAGAAAGCCCATCTAATAACTCAATCCAAGCCGTTTTCGCTTGTGCAAAACGTTGTAAATCCCGAAATTCCTTAATGCGATCAAATTGGGGCTGTAAACGATCCGTAACATCTGATTCTAAGATCAATCCTTGTGTCGGCACATATTGCGCCCGAGTAACTGAGCCGCTAACATCGGATAAAACCCACGTTCTTTCGCAAGCACTAATAGCAATGCGTCACGCTTCTTAGTCTCTTTCTCTGCTTTCGCCATCCAATAACGCCATTCCGGTTTATGCTTAGCATCATTCGATAATAAGCCTAGCCATTCATCTAAGGGAGTCTGTTGCAGAATGGCTAAACGGATACGACGTTCGGTGAGATTATCTGTTTGTAATTGCTGAATCTGTTGATCTCGCCACGTATGAAAATCTGTATTTTCATTATCAAAAAGCCGATTTAAGAAAGTGACTTTCCACGTTTTTTGTTCATCCGCAGACAAGCCTAATTTATCCGCCCACATCTGATAAGGGGTAAAATCCGGATTCTCGATATTCTCAGCAATGGTTTTCATAAATTGCGGAAATGCTTGATTGGCAATCGCTCTGCTTTGCTCATCTCCAGTCGCTTGTTCAATAAATGCCGGTAACGTTTGTGGCTGTTTCGCTAACTGTTCTACCGCGACTAACCAATTCTTAAATTCAATTGGTTGATTTTCAGCGATTGCTAATAAGTTACTTAATTCGGATTTTGCATTTTTCTCAAATAAATGGACCGCTTTTAAACGAATTTTCTCTGCGGTTATCCCAAATTTAGCTTTCCAATAGGTTTCTAAATCGCTACATTCCGCCGGTAAAGCGGTTGTTTTTAACCATAATTTTTCAAACTGTGTTAATAAATCCGAAATCAGAAACTCGTTTCTTACAATTTGGTCCTGTGATTGATCAGATTGTAATTTTTCCGATAATAATTGGAATTGCGAGGCTAAGACTCGGCATTGATTATCGCCAAGCGGTGTCACTTTTTCACTATAGGTTAATACATCAGCCCATTTCTGTTGAGCATATAATTGTGAAAAAGGTAACTGTTCAAACTGCTTTTGGTAAGGAGAATTAGGATATAAAGCCAAGAAAGATTTAATATCTTCATCAGTAACTTGCTGGCTCTCGATTTTAGCTTTCAAAAATGCCCAATCTATATCGCCTTTAAGCGGATAGCCATCTAACGATTGAAGCAATGCTTTCACTAATCGCTGAGTTTCCGCTGACAATTGTTTATCCGTAATTGCCGCTTTAAGTAAGTTATCCGCAATTAAAAATGTTTCTCGCCGCTTTGTTCTTTGTTCTGCCTGTTTCTGCCATTCTGATTGCTGTTCGGCAAGCCATTGTGCTTTTAATGCTGTTACTTCACTTTCGGTAAATGTTTTAGCAACAGGCTTCTCTGTCGCCCAAGCGGCTGAACTTAATACGAGCAATGCAAATAACGTTTTTTTCCAAATCATAAATTTTCCTGTCCTACTTAACATCGTAGATTTTTAGAAAAAGAAAACCGCTTGAAGTTCATTTAAGCCTTACAAGCGGTCAAATCTTAATAAAAAATTACAACTATTCGTCCATTACAACTTTGCCGATAAAATCAAGATTGCGATATTTTTGTGCATAGTCGATACCATAACCAACCACAAATTCATCCGGAATAGCAAAACCTGCCCATTCAACTGGCACGTCCACTTCACGACGTGAAGGTTTATCAAGTAAAGTACAAATAGCTACCGAACGAGGATCACGTAATTTCAAAATATCACGCACTTTGCTTAACGTGAATCCAGTATCAATAATATCTTCAACGATGAGTACATCTTTACCGTGAATCTCACCATCAAGATCTTTTAAGATCTTCACATCACGGTTAGATTCCGTACCCGAACCATAACTAGAGGCAGTGATAAAATCCACTTCAACCGGCACATCAATTAAACGTACTAAATCCGCCATAAACATAAATGAACCACGCAAAAGCCCAACAACAACTAAATTTTCACAATGTTCGTGAGCATAATGATGATTAATTTCTTGAGCAAGTTCTGCAATACGAGATTGCACTTCTTCATTAGAAATAAGCGTTTCTACGTGATGTTTTTTCATAAGGTTTAAATTCCAGTAAATAAAATTGGCTTAATGATAATGACAATCAATAAGAAAATCAAAAGAAATTTGGCATAACACCATAATGTTATGCCAATTTACTTATTTTAATTGTTCGAATGCCTGACGAAGATCCGCTTTTAGGTCTTCAACGTGTTCAAGACCGACAGAGAAACGCGACAAGTTATTAGTAATACCACGAGCAATACGCTCCGCTTCCGGAATATCCATATGCGTTTGGGTCGACGGGTAAGTGATAAAACTTTCCGTACCGCCTAAACTTTCTGCAAAGGTAATCAAATTGATCGCCTTTAAGAATTTCGGCACCCACTCTTCTTTTTGTAAACGGAACGAAAGCATACCGCTCTTACCTGAATAAAGTACGCTATCAATCTCAGGCTGTTCGCTTAAGAATTTCGCTAATTCGGTGGCATTCGACTGGTGGCGTTCCATACGTAACGCGAGCGTTTTTAAGCCACGCACTGCAAGGTAAGAATCAAATGGTGAAAGCACTGCGCCTGCACAGTTTTGGAAGTAGAATAAACGTTCCGAAAGATTTTGACCGTTTACTTTAGTCGCCTCTGAATCTTTCGCTACAATCAAACCGGCTAACACATCGTTATGACCAGAAAGGTATTTCGTTGCACTATGAATTACAATATCCGCACCGTGTTCAATCGGACGGAATAAAATCGGAGTTAAGAAAGTATTATCCACAATTAACATTAAGTTATGTTTTTTCGCAATTTTAGAAATGGCATCAACATCACACTCTTCCATTAATGGATTTGACGGTGTTTCGACAAAAATCGCTTTAGTGTTTGGGGTAATAGTCGCTTCAATCGCCGCCAAATCTGCAGTATTTACATAAACCGGTTTTACTGTATTGTGGTGTTTATGACTGAAATCGAATAAACGGTAAGAACCGCCATATACATCGCTTGAAATAATCCATTCATCCGGTGCTTTGAAAAGCGACATCACTAACTGAATTGCCGCCATCCCAGATGCCATTGCAAAGCCTGCATCACCGCCTTCTAAATCTGCAATACCTTGCTCTAACACAGCACGAGTCGGGTTTTTTGTACGAGTATAATCCCAACCGGTCGATTCGCCTAAACCATCACGGCCATAAGCGGTTGATAAAATAATCGGTGTTGCTACCGCACCTGTACGAGGATCAGTACGGTTACCTAATTGTACCAATGTCGTTTCAATATTGTTGTATTTGGTCATTTTTCATTCCTTTCATTATTTATTTTAAACGCACTCAGTGCGTCCCTACATTCAATCCAAACTATAAATTATTCAGATCCAAAACATCCGTCATATCAAACAGACCGTTTTCTTTTGTATTCAACCATTTAGCGACTCGCACTGCACCGTTGGCGAAAGTCATACGACTTGAGGCTTTGTGGGCAATCTCAACACGCTCACCTTCATCGGCAAACCATACCGAGTGTTCACCGACCACATCACCGGCACGAATGGTGGCAAAGCCAATTTCATCACGTTTGCGTTCACCGGTAATACCTTCACGGGCAAAAACACCATGTGTCTTAAGATTACGTCCAAGCGTTTTGGCGATATGTTCGCCCATTGATAATGCTGTGCCGGACGGTGCGTCCACTTTATGACGATGGTGAGCTTCAATCACTTCGATATCGCAATAATCGCCCATCACTTTTGCCGCTTTTTCTAATAACTTGAATACGAGGTTCACACCGACACTATAGTTAGAAGCAAACACAATCGAAATTTGCTCTGTCGCCGCTTGAATCGCTTGTTTACCTGCATCATCAAAGCCCGTTGTGCCGATCACCATTTTTTTGCCGTTCGCCACACAAAATTTAATATGTTCGAGCGTACCTTCCGGACGGGTAAAATCAATTAATACGTCAAAATTGGTATTTTGGCTTAACTCATCACTAATTTTTACCCCTGTTGTACCGATGCCAGCCACTTCACCTGCATCCGCACCAACTAAACTTGAGCCTTTACGCTCAAATGCCGCACCTAATTCCACGCCTTCCGCATTTTGTACCGCAGTAATCAAGTTGCGTCCCATACGACCGCCGGCACCGACGATTCCGATTTTTAATGTCATTGTCTCTTCCTCTATAATGTCTTTTTCTTGTTAAAATAAGCGGTCTGATTTTGCCATAATTTTACAAATTTTTGTGAAAATTTTACCGCTTATTTATATTGATTTTACTTATTGTGGTTTACGTCCCATGACCGCAATATGTACGGTAATTTCTTCTCTATCGTGATAAAGATGTTTTGCTTGGATTTTAAACCAAAAACCTTGTTTTTCGAGTTCTTCTTCAAGATAGGCTAAACATAATTGCACTTCTTGATAACGTTTTTTCATCGGTAATTTTAAGTTAAAAATCGTTTCTCGACACCAACCGTTAATTAACCATTTACCGATTAATTTGCTGATCCGCATCGGTTGTTCCACCATATCGCACACCAGCCAGTCGATAGTTTTACGTTTAGGTGGTTGGAATTTAAAACCGTCTTCAGGACAATGCTCAATACGTCCGGTTTCGTGTAGGCTTGCCGCCATTTTGCCGTGATCGACTGCATATACGAATACGCCACGTTTAACTAGTTGATAGGTCCAACCGCCCGGGCAAGCTCCTAAATCTACACCAGTCATTTCATCGGTAAACCGTTTTTTCTCTTCCGCTTCTGGAATAAAAGTAAGAATCGCTTCTTCTAATTTTAAGGTCGAACGACTTGGGGCTTCCGCAGGGAATTTCAAACGGGGAATCCCCATAAAAAACGGCGACTTATTGTCGTTATAAGCATAACCGACATAACAACAGCCCGGACGGATGAATAAAATATGTAAGCTGATACTGCCCTTTGCACGCTCAGACTTAGTTAGCCAGCCTTGCTTTTTCAGGCTATTACGCAATGGTACGGTAAATTTACGGCAAAAGGTCAGTAATTCTTTTGCTTCGTTGGTATCAGGCGTTTCAACAAAAATATCCGAACTGTGACGAGGATTTAACGCTTGGTATTGCTCTAAAATCGGTGAAATACGATCTTCTGCCGGCAAGTCTTGTAACATATCGCCGACCACAATCATTTGACGAGCAAAAATCAGCTGTTCAAATTTTAATTCTCTGGCTAAGCGATCCGCATCGCCGGCTTGATAACATTCAAAAATGATATAACCGCTATTTTCTTTTAAATTCACAAAGCCAAACACACCAAGTTGTGCCGCTTTATCGGTAATCTCACCGGCAGTCTCTTTCTCAAAGCCTGCTCGGCAATATAATGCAAGTTTATTCATAGGTTTTCTGATTGGTGAAAAATGTGGTTAGTATAGCGTTTTACAGACTATTTTGATAGGAAAAACAAGTTATTGATTAAAAACACAATATGGACATAATAACAGGCGTTATTTTTGCAGTGATGTGAAAACAATAGGTGGCAGGGAGAATGTAAAAATCCCTGCGGGAACAGGGATTTTGCGTTTGACCTGCTTTTGATTAACTCATTAGACAGGAACTATAAAATGCAATTTAAACTAACCTGTAACGAGGGTAAATTGCAATTGTCAATCAAAATTGATGTCGGAATCATTCTAGCGTTGATTGCGTTGACAAGTCAATATCTGACACCATAAAACAAAAACAACGTTTTCCGCTTATGCTAACCGATTAGGCGGTTTTTTTAGTGCGTAAACTCACAAAAATTAACACAGCCCAACCAATCATAAAAAATATGCCACCAAGCGGTGTACTCCATACAAATAATCGTTGCCCCAATAATGCTAAAGCGTACAAGCTACCGCTAAATAACAAAATACCCAATATCCAACTGCCACCAATAATGTTTAAGGCTTTTGCTCTGCAAGCGGGTGGATTTTGTGTGGAATTTGCTAATTGGAACAAACCTAAAGCTAATAAAGCTAAGGTGTGAAACATTTGGTATTGAAGACCGGTATCAATCCAATCTAATGCTTTTGCCTCTAATATTTTAGCTAGTCCATGAGAAGCAAAAGCACCGAACGCAATACAGAAAAAGCCGCTAATTGCCGCCAATAAAACAAATTTATTTTTCATCATTTCTCCTTAAAAAATAATGCTAAATATAGCATAAAATTTATTACACATTTAGCCATCTTTTGTTATGATTTTGTTAATTTTTAACAAGGAGGCTGATTATGTCTGCACATTTATTGATCCCACAACTAATTGAAATCGTTGGTTCTCAATACATTATTACTGATGTCGCTAAAAGTGAGGCGTATCGGAGCGGTTATCGTTTCGGTACGGGAAAAGCCCTTGCTGTGGTGCGTCCTGCAACATTATTAGAATATTGGCGAGTTTTAAAAGCCTGTGTACGTCACGATGTTATTGTGATTAACCAAGTCGCCAATACTGGCTTGACGGGTGGCTCAACCCCGAACGGCAATGATTACGACCGAGAAATTGTCATTATCAATACGATGAGAATGGACGGTATCCAGTTGATTAATAATGCGGAACAAGTAGTCTGTTTACCGGGTTCAACACTCAATGAATTAGAAATTAAATTAAAACCGCACGGACGTGAACCTCACTCGGTTATTGGTTCATCTTGTATCGGTGCTTCGGTTATCGGCGGCGTTTGTAATAACTCCGGCGGTGCTTTAGTACAGCGTGGTCCGGCTTATACCGAAATGGCTTTATTTGCTCAACTAAATGAACAAGGCGAACTGGAACTTAAAAATCACTTAGGCATTGATTTAGGCGAAACACCGGAAGAAATTTTAGAAAACCTACAAAACAATCGTTATCAACGCAAAGATATTCAACAAAACTGCGGTAAAGGTCACGATCATACTTATTGTGATCACGTTCGTAAAATTGATGAAGATTCTCCTGCCCGTTTTAATGCCGATCCGAATCGCCACTATGAAGCCTCCGGTAGTGCCGGTAAATTAGCCGTATTTGCTGTGCGTTTAGATACATTCCCATTAGAAAAACAAACCGCTGTATTCTATATCGGCACAAATCACACTTCTACCCTAAATGATTTACGCCGTCATATGCTTGCTAACTTTAAGCAATTACCAATTTCCGGCGAATATATTCATCGTGATGCGTTTGATATCGTCGCTCGCTATGGTAAAGATACATTCTGGGTCATTAAAAAATTCGGCACACATTGGTTACCGAAATTATTTGCCTTAAAAGCCAATGCCGACCGTATTGCGAAAAAATTTTCGTTCTTACCTCACCATTTAAGCGATAAATTTATGCAGGCGTTATCTAAACGTCTACCAGAACATTTACCACAAAGTTTATGGCAATATCGTGAAAAATATGAGCATCATTTAATTCTGAAAATGGGTGGAACCGGTGTTGCCGAAGCTCGTGAATATTTGAAACAATATTTTTCTGAGCATGAGAAAGGCGGTTATTTCGAATGTAATGCGGTAGAAACACAAGCGGCAATGTTACACCGTTTTGCGGTAGCCTCCGCGCAATTCGTTACCGTGCAACGCACGAAAACGAAGTGGAAGATATTGTTGCGTTAGATATTGCATTACGCCGTAATGATCAAGATTGGTTTGAGGTCTTACCGCCTGAAATCGATCAAAAAATCCTACATAAACTCTATTATGGGCATTTTATGTGCCACGTGTTCCATCAAGATTATATTGTGAAAAAAGGTGTGGATTGCGTTGCATTAGAACACGAAATGTTAGACTTATTGGATAAACGAGGAGCGCAATATCCAGCAGAACATAATGTTGGACATTTATATGAAGCAAAACCAACACTACGCAAATTCTATAAAGATTTAGATCCAACCAATAGTTTTAATGTCGGTATTGGGCAAACCTCTAAGAAAAAATACTGGAAATAGCACACTTCAAGCGGTCTATTACCGTTTTTTCTTTACAAGTAAATTTGAAAAAATAACCGCTTGTCCATTCAGTTAAAACATAAAGAAAAACGCACTAAAGCCTTTCACTTTAGTGCGTTTTATTTTTACCAGTTTAAAATACTATGCTTGAGTATATTTCGGTTCTTTAAATACGGTGACTTCCGGTGCAACGCCAGTAAATTTCTCTACTTGTACCGTTGCGGTATTCGGTGAGTTACCTTGTGCTAATTTTGATGTACCTTCATCACGAGTCAACACATTCGGGTTACCGTTTTTACAAAGCGGTTGTTCTGATTTACCGAGATCCATCGGATCATACCAAGCCCCTTCATGTAATGCGATCGTGCCTTTAATAATACCATCTGTTACCACCGCACCGGCTAACACTTGACCACGTTTGTTGAAAATACGCACGATGTCACCGTTTGCAATACCACGAGTCGCATCTTCGGTATGAATTAATACCGGCTCACGATCATTTACTGCATAAAGTTTACGTAATGAGCTATAAGCTAATTGACTATGTAAACGATATTTTGAGTGTGGGGTGACTAAGGCAAGCGGTGCTTCTGCAGTTGCATTACCGGCGAACTCTTCGTGTTCCATCCAAGTTGGGTGACCTTTACAATCATCGTAATTCATTTTCGCCACTACATCAGAGAAAATTTCAATTTTGCCTGATGGTGTACCTAATGGATTGAGTAACGGATCGTTACGGAATTCTTCATAACGTACCCATTTTTTCGCTTTTTCAGTCGCTTTAAAGGTAATCGGCTTGTTATCCGCCCAGAACTGTTCAAATTTAGGCATTAATACACGGTTTTTACGTGCCGCATCAAATGCAGTTTGATAGAAACCTTTTAACCAATCCATTTCTGATTTACCTTCGGTAAATTCTTGTTCTTTACCTGCACGTTTTGAAAGCTCTGCGAAAATATCGTAATCGTTTTTCGCTTCAAATTGTGGCGGAACAACTTGTTTCATAGGGAAAATATTCATCATTGAATAATCGCCCGACATGGTTAAGTCATTACGTTCATAACTTGTAGTTGCCGGTAAAACAATATCCGCCATACGTGCGGTTGGTGTCCAGTGACATTCAGTAACAAATACGCTGTCCGGTTTTTGCCACGCTTTCACTAAGGTATTGGTGTCTTGGTGATGGGTAAACGGGTTACCGCCTGACCACCAAATCACTTTAATATCCGGGTAAGTCACTTTCGTGCCGTTATAGTCAATTGTTTTACCCGGATTTAATAACGCATCGGAAATGCGAGCAAGCGGGAAAGAGAATTTAGAAGTTTCATCCAACCAAGTTTTTGCGCCCGCTTCCGTAGACGGATTTGCAGAAATTGATCCTAAAATACCACCGGTTGCAGTCGGCGCACCACCGTTTGAATAGTGGTAGCTAAAACCAAAACCGCCACCCGGTAAACCGATTTGACCTAACATTGCGGCTAATGTCACTAACATCCAATGACCTTGCTCACCATGGCGTTGACGTTGAATACCCCAACCTGCCATTAACATCGTACGTTTACTTTGTAACTCTAATGCCAGTTTTTTGATGGTTTCTGCCGGTACGCCACAGATTTTACTTGCCCATTGTGCATCTTTCGGCTGTTTATCTTCCGTACCTAATAGGTATTTCTCAAATTGTTCGTAGCCTTTAGTGTATTTTTTGAGGAATTCTTTATCGTGTTTATCCTCGGCAACTAAAGTATGTGCCATACCTAGCATTAATGCCACATCAGAACCTGTATGAACCGGAATCCACTCTGCACCTAAATATTCGCAACTTTCGCTTCTTACCGGGTCAATACAGATAATACGTTTGCCGCTTTCTTTGAATTTCTTGAAGTATTCCAAACCTTGTTGATCGGTTGAAGTCCAAGCAAGACGTAACGTATTTAATGGATTTGCAGACCAAAGAACAATAGTATCTGTATTTTCTAATACAACGTCCCAGCTGGTTTGCTGTTCATATACTTCGATCGTACCTAATACGTGCGGCATAATCACTTGTGCCGCACCGGTTGAATAGTCACCTTTCACGCCGACAAAACCGCCGGTAATGTTTAGATAACGCTGTAATAACGTACGTGCTTGCATGTAATGAACCTGAGCTATACCAACCGTAAGAACCACCGAAAATTGCGCTTGGGCCATGTGCGTCACGCACACGTTTCATTTCGTTTGCAACTAATTCAAACGCTTTATCCCAAGAAACACGTACCCACTCATCACGACCACGTAAAGTCGTATCTTTATTACCTTCTAAGTAACCTTTACGTACCATCGGATATTTAACTCGAGTTTCACCGTGCACTTGATCAGGCACAACCGTTTGTAGTTCATTCTCGATTGACGAAGGCATCGCCGGGCCGGATTTAACCACTTTACCGTTTTCAACGACAACACCTAATGCCCCCCAGTGTGCCGCTGTCATCACGGTTTGCATTTCTGCCGCCGCTTCCGTTGAAATTAAGGCATTTACACCACCGCCCGCCAAAGATGTCCCAGCAAGACCGAGAGAAGTGTTTTTAATAAAACCACGGCGACTTGCATTAATTTTTTCTTGAGTTTTCATCTGCATAACCCTCTGAAAGTTAAGTTAAATTGACACCTTTCTAAACACGAGGGGATAGCGCATTTCTTTACTATCCGGTGTGGTAAGCGGTCTGATTTTGCAAAAATTTTGTGAATTTTGACCGCTTGTCACAGGCTTGTATCCCTTATCAGCGACTTAGGCATACAAGCTCGGTATCCTGTAAGTTAAATAAAATTAGTGTGAACTACCCGCAACATCTTTTGCGTTACGTTGTAGATAGATAGTAACCGCACGCACATCATCTGCGGTCATTGAAGTACGGTCTTTCATTGAATTTACAACACCAATCCATTGGTTTGCCGTATAATGTTCTGCACCAATCGGTGCATGGCAACCGCTACAATGGGTTTGATTCAAATTATCGCCAAAATAGTTAAGTGCTTGAATATCGGCTGTTAACGCTGTTTTTGGTAATGACACTTCAGCGCTCACTTCTTTCCAGTCTGAATTGGTTACATCGTCATGTACAGTCTGATGAACGGTTAATTTATCTTTCGCTTCATCTGCCACTAAGCCCACCATAATACGTTGACCTAGCCCCATATAAATGATGCTTTCCGCCCCCACTTGTCGCCAACCTTTAATTGCACCTGACACTTTATCACCGGATTCTTTCCATTGTGACAACTCCGCAAACGGTAATAAACGAATTTCTCCGCCTTGTGCCACCTGTGCCGGCTCCATCGCTAAGTTATATAATGTTTTGTCACCCGCACTAAATTGTCCGGCGTGTTTGGTTAATTCACCTAATGCCGCACTGTTATCTACTTGCATTTCCGGCATAAAGTGTGCAATACCTTTATGGCAATCAATACAGGTTTGATTGGTCTCTTGCGCTAACTTATGCATTTTTTGCGCTGCTTCTTTTTGTTCACTGATGATCATCGCATCAAAGCTATGGCGACTACGGCAAGTTGCCGAGTCGGTTTCTTTCATTTCTGCCCAAACACGTTGTGCCATGTCTAAACGATGTTTTTCATAGGCTTCTTGGTCTGGTAATTTATTGGTTACAAAGGTATGCCATACGTCCTTCAAGGCAACAAATTTCGCTTTCACATAATGCAGACCGTCTTGTGGCACATGGCAATCGGAACATTCGGCACGAATCCCTTTACGGTTAGAAAAATGCACACTACCTTCCCATTCTGCTTGAGGATGGCTCATCGAGTGACAACTGACACAAAACTCCGTAGAGCTAGTCGCCTTCATCACAGATTGAACACCAAATAGTGCCGCAAAGACCTAACACAACACATACCACTCCGCTTACGAGTGATAACTTAAATTTAGACATTTTGCCCCCACACTCAAATCAATAATAAAATAAAAAAATACTCATTTAGAAGTAGAAAGAAGATTATCATACCTCAGAATGATTAATTTGCTTCAAATCAAACTTTGTCAAGTTTGTATGCAAATTCAGCGATATCCACTTTATACTTCTTTCTAACTATTGCGAAAAACCTCTCCGACCTCTACAATGAGGCTATATTTATCAATAGACTCCGAGCTTGTTAACCTAACTTCTTAAACGATTTTCAAATTTCTCATCAAATTTGACCGCTTTATGATAAGAATATGGTTGCAATGCCTGTAATTAGCGTCGCTAATTCAAGGGAATTTCAAGAAATTGTTGTTCCTCTCGTGTTTAGAAAGGTGTCCAATGCAATCCATTCCAATTAAAAACGTTGGTGCGGATAATGTTTCTCAGCTTATTGATCGTTTTGAACGACAATATGTGTATTTACGTTTATCTGTGACCGATGTCTGCAATTTTCGCTGTAATTATTGTCTGCCGGACGGCTATAAACCGCCTTTCCATAAGCAGAAATTTTTGAGCGTATCCGAAATTCAGCGTGTTGTACGTACCTTTGCCGATCTCGGTACGGAAAAAGTGCGTATTACCGGTGGTGAACCGACTTTACGTAAAGATTTTTTAGAAATTGCTCATACCATTTCACAAACGAACGGCATTAAAAAAGTGGCATTAACCACCAATGGTTACCGTATGGAACGTGATATTGATTTATGGCAACAAGCCGGTATTACCGATATTAACGTCAGCGTAGATAGCCTAGATACACGCCAATTCCAGTTAATCACCGGTGAAAACAAGTTACAATCGATCCTCAAAGGTATTGATAGAGCATTTGAAATCGGCTACCGCAAAATCAAAGTAAATGCGGTATTAATGAAGCAATATACGGCTCCAGAATTGGATAAATTCCTCGCTTGGATTAAAGATAAACCGATTCAAATGCGTTTTATCGAGCTAATGGAAACCGGCGAAATGGACAGTTTTTTCAAAGCACAACATTTATCCGGTCAATCAGTAATGCAACGTTTATTACAAGAAGGCTGGCAATTACAGCCAAAAGCATTATCGGACGGTCCAGCAAAAGTGCTTTCGCACCCTGATTACCAAGGCGAAATCGGCTTAATTATGCCGTATGAGAAAAACTTCTGTGCCAGTTGCAACCGTCTGCGTGTTTCAGCACTCGGTAAATTGCACCTATGCTTATTCGGCGAGGAAGGCATCGATTTGCGAGATTTACTCTCGGAAGATACTCAACAAGCACAGCTGGAAGCACGTTTAAAAGCCGCATTACAAGGCAAACGGGAGCATCACTATTTGCATATCGGCGATAGTGGCGTTCGGAATAATCTCGCCTCAATCGGCGGCTAGTTTCTCTGTTACTTTTCTTTGCGTTGCCAAAGAAAAGTAACCAAAAGAAAGGCAACCCTACTTCACCGCTGTTCTTCACTTAGTTGAAATTTGCTTAACAGAACATTTTAGATTCGCCTACGGCTCAAGAAAAATGTTCCTACAAATTGCAACACGCTCAGGCGGTTCAGAAGGGAACCCAAGCGGTTATTTTTGTTAAGTTCTTTGCAAAAAAATTTTCGATAAAGCAAAGAAAGTGACAGAAAAAGCAATGAATCAATGTTATTAATATTAAAATACAAATACTTATTATGAATCAATTTACCCATATAAACACCAACGGCGAAGCCAATATGGTTGATGTTTCGATGAAACAAGAAACTGTCCGAGTGGCTCGTGCCGAAGCATTCGTTTCAATGAATAGCGAAACCTTACAAATGATCATTTCCGGTAATCATCACAAAGGCGATGTATTCGCAACCGCTCGAATTGCCGGTATTCAAGCGGCAAAAAGAACGTGGGAACTTATTCCGCTTTGCCATCCGTTGCTTCTCTCAAAAGTTGAAGTGCAACTTGAAGCCCTACCGGAAACCAACCAAGTACGCATCGAATCACTATGCAAACTAACCGGTAAAACCGGCGTAGAAATGGAAGCACTAACCGCGCCAGTGTGGTCGCCCTAACCATTTACGATATGTGCAAAGCGGTACAAAAAGATATGGTGATCGAAAATGTTCGTTTACTACACAAAAGTGGCGGTAAATCGGGCGAATTTAATGCGGAATAGGAATTAAATTTAGGGATAAATATGATTAACGTTTTATTTTTTGCACAGGTACGCGAATTGGTTGGCGTGGATGCTTTAACCGTTCCTGCTGAGTTTGAAACTGCCGAACAGCTACGTGAACATTTAAGCCAACAAGGTAAAAAATGGCAATTAGCGTTAGAAAAAGGCAAATTATTGGTAGCAATCAACCAAAGTATTTCCCCGTTGGAAAGCACAATCAAAGACGGCGATGAAGTAGCATTCTTCCCACCGGTAACAGGAGGCTAAATGCACGCTACGTTAATCAAAGTTCAACAAGAAACGTTTGATCAAAATGCGATTTACCACTGGCTAAGCGAACAGCATAGCGTGGGAGCAACCACGCTTTTTGTCGGCAAAGTACGAGAAATGAATTTAGGCGATAATGTATCCGGTTTATATTTGGAACATTACCCTGCAATGACCAAAAAAGCACTCCAAGAAATTGTAGATGAGGCACGTAGCCGTTGGGATTTACAACGTGTGGCAGTGATTCATCGTATTGGGCAACTTCATACTGGTGATGAAATTGTGTTGGTTGGGGTAAGTTCCGCTCACCGAGGCGATGCTTATCATTCTAACGAATTTATCATGGATTACCTTAAAACCCGTGCGCCGTTTTGGAAACGTGAAACCACACAAGACGGCGATCGCTGGATAGAAGGCAGAGAAAGCGACCAACTTGAAGCGGATAAATGGCAATAAATCACGCCCTTAGATTCACGGAATGTGTCGGAAGGTTTATAATATCTGACAACATTCCGTTTTTTATATATTGAGAATTTATGACAACACCAATTATTGATTTACAAATCGCTACTGAAAACAACGAAAATCTGCCGTCTTTAGACCAATTTACCCAATGGGTACAACGTGCGTTATCACACGAGGCACAAACTGAAGATTTTCCTGAAACGGAAATCACGATTCGTATCGTGGATGAAGCGGAAAGCCACGAATTAAACTTAACTTATCGTGGTAAAGACAAACCGACCAATGTGCTTTCATTTCCGTTTGAAGTACCGGAAGGCATTGAATTACCACTATTAGGTGATTTGATTATTTGCCGTCAAGTAGTGGAACAAGAAGCGCAAGAGCAACAAATCGCCTTAGAATCACATTGGGCGCACTTAGCGATTCACGGCACGTTACACTTACTCGGTTACGACCATATTGAAGATGCGGAAGCGGAAGAAATGGAAGGCTTAGAAACCGAGATTATGCAAAGTTTAGGTTTTGAAGATCCGTATATATCAGAAAAAGTGATTGAAGAATAATGCGTAAACTGGTGATTTTAGCTGAAATGCCTCCGCTTGACGGGGGCATTGTTATTCATAGTGGCAATATCTCCCAAGCTAAACAATATTTGGGGCAAGAACACCCCTATGCCATTTATGATATGCGCGCCGAAGACGGTGTATGTCTTAACTTAGATGCCTTAGCGATTATTGCCGGTACGATTCAGGCACAAGGCACGCTCTATCTCATTTGCCCGAATTGGGATTCACTGGAACAACAACTTGATTTTGACTCGCAACGTTGGAATAGTGGTAAGGCGATTGCTACACCGAATTTCTATCGCTACTTTAAAGTATTGGCACAAAAATTCGGCTTTCACTTTCAAACATTGGAAGAAACGGATTTTAGTTTGCCAACATCACAAAATCAAAGTTCAGTCACAGAACCTCTTACACCACAGCAACAAGAAATCTTTGAAAAATTACCGCTTGATACCTCCGCTATTCATTTGATCACCGCACCTCGCGGACGAGGCAAATCAACCCTCGCCGGGAAATTAGCCCAGCAGTTAGCCCAAACGGAATCGGTACTGATTACTGCAAGAAGTCACTCGGTCTTACCTAGTTTTTGGAAGTCTCTTGCGCAGAATATTCCTTTTTTTGCACCCGATCATCTATTACAAAAAATCGCGGCAAACCAAATTGCGGCAAATAGTTGGTTATTTATTGATGAATCGGCAAGTTTGCCGTTACCAATGTTACATCAACTCTGTGCTTACTTCGATAAAGTGGTGTTAACCACTACCACACATAATTATGAAGGCACTGGGAGAGGCTTCAGCCTGAAATTCCCCCAACAGCTCTCCAAGCCGTATCGAGAGTGGCAACTAGCCAAACCGCTACGTTGGGATGAAAATGATCCGTTGGAGCAATTTATTGATGAATTATTGATTATGTCGCCACCAAGCGAAACCAATCAATATGCTGAATTTTATCATTTACTGGCGGAAGCGCATTACAAAACGACACCGAGCGATTTACGCCGATTATTTGATGCACAAGATCAGTTACTACATTCTTTCTCCGAGCATCAGCGTTTAGTCGGCGGCATTTGGGCTGTACCTGAAGGTGGTTTAGTGTCTGAGTTAGCTGAAGCGATTTGGCGAGGGGAACGCCGTCCTCAAGGCAATTTAGTCGCACAATATCTTTGCTTCCAAGGCAACTTACTCGAAGCCTGTCAGCTACGTTCGATACGAATCTCACGTATTGCGGTACAACCTGAATTGCAACAGCAAGGGATTGGCAAGCGGTTAATTTCTGACTTTATTTTGCAAAAAATTCAGCAAAATCTACCGCTTGTAGACTATGTTTCGGTCAGCTTTGGGCTAACGGAACATCTGTTGAGTTTTTGGCAACAATGCGGTTTTCAGTTAGTGCAAATTACCCCGACTAAAGAAGCCAGTAGCGGCTATCACAGTGCGATGATGCTCTACCCGATTTCGGAGCAAGGTCAGCGATTTGTACAACAAGCTACCGCCCAATTTGAGCGAGATTTGGCACTACAGCCGTTTTATGCAGAATTGCAAAATATTTTGCTAATTCGACCGCTTGTGCAACTGCAAATGAACGAACAAGATTGGCGTAATATAGAAGGGTTTGCATTAGCGCGCGTTCGCTGGCGACAAGTTATGTCAGCCTAACACGCCTTTACTGGAAAGATCCTCGCAATCATGGTGTGTTAGCTAATCTCTGGCAACAATTTGAGCGTATTCAAGGTAAAAAAGAATGGTTGGATAACTTGCGTAGCCTAGTTTCCAACTACTTGCAATATGCACGCTAATTGGTTGCAAATCGCTATAAAAAAACCACCGCTTATTTGCGGTGGTTTTTCATTTACGAACCCATTATTTTTTACGTTCTAGCCATTTACCGTTAAGGTAATCGACAATCCATTTAGTCGCCTTGCCGTCTTTTTCAGAGGTCACATATTGACGTTTTTCTTTACGGCTAAAGCGAATAATCGCTTCATTCCCTTCCGGATCTTGCTGAGGTGCATCGGCAAGATATTGCAATTTCTCCGGTAAACGATCACGGTATTGTGCTAATTCGGCAACTTTTGGCGCACGTGTTTCACGTGATTTCGGGAAATTGTGTGCAGACATAAACACACCGCTTGCTCCATCACGTAATACGAAATACGCATCCGATTTTTCACATTTGAGTTCCGGGAAATGCGTCGGCTCTTCACGAGGTGGAGCTACTTCACCGTTTTTCAGAATCTTACGGGTATTATCGCAAGCGGTACAGCCCATATATTTACCGAAACGACCAAGTTTTAAGTGCATATCCGCACCGCATTTATCACACTCAACAATCGGGCCATCATAGCCTTTAATTTTGAATGTACCTTGTTCTAACACATATCCGTCACAATTCGGATTATTACCACAAATATGTAATTTACGTTGCGGATCAATCACATAGCTATCCATTGCCGAATCACATTTCGGACAACGCTTACGAGCTAACAAAGCTTTTGCTTCCGACTCTTCATCCAACACGTTGAGTAATTCCGCTTCCGGAATCAGATTCATTGTGGTTTTACAACGCTCTTTCGGTGGTAACGCATAACCGGTACAGCCTAAGAATACACCGGTAGAAGCGGTGCGAATTGCCATTTTTCTTGCGCAAGTCGGACAATCAATTTCCGTTGGCACAAGACTATTCGGCTTCATTCCGCCTTCCAGATCGTCTAATTCGGCTTTGGTGAGTCGCTCAGAGAAATCCTTGAAGAAATTATTGAGCGCCTCTTTCCAATTTTTATTACCTTCCGCAATTTGGTCGAGCGTTTCTTCCATATTGGCGGTAAAGTCGTAATTCATTAAATCGCTAAATGATTCATCTAAACGATCGGTGACGATTTCACCCATTTTTTCTGCATAGAAACGGCGATTTTCAGTACGCACGTAACCACGCTCTTGAATCGTTGAAATAATCGCCGCGTAAGTGGACGGACGGCCGATACCACGTTTTTCCAATTCTTTAACCAGTGCGGCCTCAGAGAAACGTGCTGGCGGTTTAGTAAAGTGCTGGCTAGGTAGCACTTCTTCTAACATTAATTTTTCATTGAGTGCGACTTCCGGTAACACTTGGTCTTCAGCGGTTTTGCCTTGTACCGGTAATGCTTTCGTCCAACCGTCAAAACGTAATACACGTCCTTTCGCTTTTAATTCATAATCGCCTGCTGTTACGGTAAGACTGGTTGAATCATAACGAGCCGGTGTCATCTGGCAAGCTAAGAAACGACGCCAGATAAGGTCGTACAGACGCTCGGCATCTTTTTCCATACCTTTTAAATCAGACATTTTTACGTTCACGTCTGACGGACGAATCGCTTCATGCGCTTCTTGCGCACCTTCTTTACTTGAATAGAAATTCGGTTTAGCCGGTAAATACTCGCTACCGAATTGCTCTTCAATATAACCACGCGCCATCGCTAATGCGTCTTGGCTTAAATTGGTTGAATCGGTACGCATATAAGTAATATAACCCGCTTCATATAAGCGCCGCGCCAACATCATGGTTTTTTTCACGCCAAAGCCCAAACGGGTACTCGCCGTTTGTTGCAATGTTGATGTAATAAATGGCGGGCTTGCTTTCGAAGAAGTCGGCTTTTTATCAATCTCCGAAACGATAAATTCACTACCTTGTAATGCTTTTACCGCTTCATCTGCTTGTTTTTGATTTTTTGCCGAGAATTTTTTACCTTTATAGCCGATTAAATCTAGCGGTAATTTCCCTTTAGTCGCTAGCGTATTGGCTAAGATCTCCCAATATTCTTCCGGTTGGAACGCTTTAATTTCTCGTTCACGTTCAACTAAAAGTTTAACCGCAACCGACTGTACACGCCCTGCAGATAAGCCTCGAGCCACTTTTTTCCACAGTAAAGGCGATACCATAAAGCCAACCACACGGTCTAAAAAGCGACGTGTTTGTTGCGCATTTACACGGTCTAAATTTAAATGATCCGGCTTCTCAAACGCTTTTTGAATAGCATTTTTGGTAATTTCATTGAACACCACTCGGCTAAAACGATCGTCATCACCACCGATAACTTCTCGCAAATGCCAAGCGATCGCTTCCCCTTCTCTATCCAAGTCGGTTGCGAGATAAATATGATCCGCTTTTTTAGCTAAAGATTTTAATTCGGATACAACTTTTTCTTTATCCGGTAGTACTTGATAATTCGCTTTCCAATCATGGTAAGGATCGATCCCCATACGTTTGACTAATGCGGCACGATCTTTTTCTGCTTTTAGTTTTGCTTTTTGTTCCGCAGTCATGCCTTTGGTGGAAATCGGTTTGGCTTTCTCGTTTTTTTCGCTTTCACTACCGCTTTTAGGTAAATCACGAATATGACCGACAC
This sequence comes from Actinobacillus arthritidis, assembly GCF_029774155.1. Lineage (NCBI taxonomy): Bacteria > Pseudomonadati > Pseudomonadota > Gammaproteobacteria > Pasteurellales > Pasteurellaceae > Actinobacillus > Actinobacillus arthritidis. Next base: position 813,581 of record NZ_CP103833.1, read on the forward strand.
TCGATTTAACAACATAATCGCTACCTAGATATTTATTGATTGTCTTAGCTTTCGCCGGCGACTCCACAATAACCAATGATTTTCCCATTAATAACTACCTAAAATGTAAATAATTCAAGAAATATATTATAGTTTATTTCTTTCTGGTTGATATTTGATACTAATTGACCCAAAATATGTCGACAATAGCAAGCCTAGTAATAAAAGACAATATCTAGAGAAAGAAATTATGGACAAACTCAACGCAATTAATCTTTTTTGCCGAGTGATTGAAACACAAAGTTTCACTCAAGCCGCTCAGCTTGAACAAATTTCGTTGGCAATGGCAAGTAAACTTATTGCTCAGCTTGAAGAACATCTTAATGTAAGATTACTTCACCGTACAACTCGTAAGATCACTCCGACAGAAGCGGGATTACTTTATTACCAGCGATGCCTGCCAATTCTTAACGAGTTAAAAGATGCGGAGAATAGTGTAAGCAATATTACCTCAACATTACAAGGGAAAATCACGATTTCTCTACCAATGGATTTTGGTTCGCGTTTTGTTGCACCTTATTTAGGCAATTTTATGGCTACTTATCCAAATATTCAGCTTAATATTGAATTTAGCGATCGCCGTGTTGATGTAGTGGCGGAAGGATATGATTTAGTCTTACGTATCGGTGCATTGCCGGATAGTTCTATTGTTGCAAAACGTATTGCACAATCCGAACTGGTTATGCTTGCATCACCGGATTATTTAGCTAAACACGGTACGCCTGAAAACCTCGACCAACTCAGTCAACATACTTGCCTACTGTATGAAAATCATCAGCAATGGCAATTTATGGAGGGCGATCAAAAGATAAAGTTGAAGCCAAATGCCCACGTCATTACCAATAACGGTTATGCGTTATTACAAATGACGAAAGCCGGACAAGGCATCGTCAATTTACCGCTCTTTTTAGCCAAAGAAGAAATGAGTGCCGGTAAGTTAGTTGAAATTTTGCCTCAATATACACAACATTCGATAGATATTAGCGTTCTGTATCCGCATCGCCGCTATTTATCGCCTAAAGTAAAAGTATTGATTGAGTTTTTGAGCAAACTTATGCAAGAAAAACAACAATATTTAATCAAGTAATCAGCGGTCAAATTTTATTTTTGATAAAACAGGAAGGGTACGAGAGAAAACTCTCGCACCTTCTATTAATGATAGATTCAAGCTCTTATGGATTAAGATCCAAAATCAAAATCTTCGACATTCGCTGATAATTGTAATGTTCCCGTTTCTCTTTCGGTAAATCTTCCGTACCGGATATCACAAAGCCACGTTCTTGGAACCATTGTGTTGTGCGAGTGGTTAATACAAATAATTTCTCGATCTGTAATTTATAAGCTCTACGTTTAATCGCTTCCAATAACACATCGCCTCGTGATGAATCTCGATAATCAGGATGCACCGCCACACACGCCATTTCCGCCATTTTTTCTTCCGGATAATGATTCAGTGCCGCACAGGCAATCACAATACCGTCACGTTCAATAATCGTATAATGACTAATCTCCATTTCCAGCTGTTCACGTGAACGTTTTACTAAAATACCCTGCTCTTCAAGCGGTCGAATCAGATTTAATAAACCGGGAATATCAAACGAAGTAGCCAAACGAATATTTTCCGAACTCTCTTCCGATAACTGCGTACCGATACCGTCACGAGAGAACAACTCTTGAAGTAATGAGCCGTCTTCTTTATAACTCAGCAAATGCGAACGTTTAATGCCGGCATGGCAAGCTTCAATGGTCGCCTGTAAAAAGCGTGCGACGGAATTGTGGTATTGCCCGGATTCAATAAATTGTGTTAAATAACGTTTTGCCTCACGAGGATGAAGATCTGATAACACATTACCGCTTTGATCCAAGATCCCTTGTTGATCACAAAAGCCAATTAACTTATCTGCTTTGAGTTTTATCGCAATTTGTGTTGCGATTTCCTCAAATGGCAAATTAAACATTTCACCAGTGACCGAAGGTGCGATCGGACCAATCACCACGATCGCATCCTGTGCTAATTGTTGCTGAATCCCTTCAATATTAATCCGGCGAATCTTACCGCTTAAGCCATAATCTACACCATCAATCACACCAAGCGGCTGTGCTAATACCGCATTGTCGCTAACCACATTCAGTACAGGCGAGTTCGGCAAACGCGCGACAAACGAGAAAAAATATCATAATGCAATCCACCCACCGCTTGCTTTACCACTTCCAGCGTTTTGCTATCGGTAATACGAATATTATTATGATAGTCAGAACTCATCTGATTTTTTGCCAATAGCTCATCAATTTGGCAACGAGCCCCAAATACGATGACTAACTTGATGCCTAAACTGTGTAGCAATCCAATATCGTTGGTAATATTAATAAAATTCGGATGAGCAATCGCATTACCGTCTAACATAATCACAAAGGTTTTCTCTCTGTGCATATTAACGTAAGGCGTGGATTGTCTAAACCACTGGACTAATTCTGTGTTACGCATAACTTCCTCATTATTCTTTGTTTTGGGTAAATGTATATCAAAATGAATATTTATGCAATTTAATTGAATTAAAATTTATATCTACCTATAAAAAAGCGGTTAAGTTTGCAAATTTTTTTACAAATTTAACCGCTTATTATTGCGCTATACTCTTTCCGACAACTTCTCAAATTCAGTGAAATAGGTCGGGAAGGTTTTTGCCGTGCATTTCGGATCTAAAATCGTCACTGGTGTATCGGACAATGCAATCAACGAGAAACACATCGCCATACGGTGATCATTATAAGTAGCAATGTCTGCGTGTTGGAATTGACTTAATGGCAAAGGTTGAATACGAATAAAATCTTCGCCTTCCTCAACTGTTGCACCTACTTTACGCAATTCAGTCGCCATCGCCGTTAGACGATCCGTTTCTTTGACACGCCAGTTATAAATATTGCGAATCACGGTTTCTCCTTCAGCGAATAATGCGGTAGTCGCAATCGTCATCGCGGCATCCGGAATATGATTCATATCCATATCCACACCTTTCAGTTCGCCCTGCTCTGCTTGGATAAAATCCTCACCCCAAGTAATTTTAGCCCCCATTGCTTCTAGCACATTGGCAAACAAGCGGTCGCCTTGGATCGAGTTTTTACCAATACCGGTCACTTTCACTTTACCTTTAATCGCACCGGCGCCTAAGAAATAAGAAGCGGATGAGGCATCGCCTTCCACCAAATATTTCTCCGGTGAAATGTAGCTTTGGTTACCTTTTACCACAAAGGTCTGATAATTTTGGTTCTCAACATTTACCCCAAAATCTTTCATCATTGCTAAGGTAATATCAATATAAGGTTTTGATACCAGTTCACCGATAATTTCAATTTCCATATTGCCTTCAGCAAGCGGTGCCGCCATTAGTAAAGCGGTTAAAAATTGACTAGAAATTGATCCGTCAATTTGTACTTTTCCGCCTTTTAGACCGCTATTGCGGATAGCTACCGGCGGATAACCTTCATTTTCCAAATATTGAACGCTTGCACCCGCTTGGCGAAGGGCATCAACCAAGTGTTTGATCGGGCGTTCTTTCATACGAGGCTCGCCGGTTAGAATCACTTCCGCTTCAGTTGCTCCTTTTAAACACAACGCGCGGTTAACGGACGCATTGCCGTACCTGCATTACCTAAAAATAACGATAACCCATTTTGCCAGTTAAATGCACCGCCAATACCTTCAACAGTACAAACGGTCTTATCTTCCGATAATGAATAATTCACGCCTAATGCTTTTAACGCATTGAGCATATGACGAATATCATCACTATCTAATAAATTGGTAACTTTAGTTGTCCCTTTCGCTAAAGCGACTAATAATAACGCTCGATTTGAAAGGCTTTTTGAGCCGGGTAAATTAATCTCGCCTTCAACACGGCTGATCGGTGCTAATGTAATTTTTTCCATCGGTATTCTCTTAAATTAGCCTAATACTTTTACTAATGCGACAAACAAGCGGTCATTTTCTTGCGGTAAACCGATACTGATCCGTAAATGATTCGGCATACCATAACCTGCAATCGGACGAACAATTACACCTTCACGTAATAAGGCTTCATAAATCGGTGTCGCCGGACGTTTGAAATCAATCGTAATAAAGTTACCTTTGGACGGAATATAGTCCAACCCTTGTGCTTGGCAGAATGCTTCATAACGTTGCATTTCTTGGCGATTATTCTCCGCGACTTTTTCTACAAAAGCATCGTCATTCATCACCGCAATCGCTGAAGCCAATGCAAGGCTATTACAGTTAAACGGCTGACGCACACGGTTGAGTAAATCGGCAATTTCTGCGTTAGATACGGCATAACCGATTCGTAATCCGGCAAGTCCATAGGCTTTTGAAAGTGAACGAGAAACAATTAAATTCGGATATTTTGCCAATAAACCAAATGAATCAACACGTTCGGAAGCCTCTGTAAATTCGGTATATGCTTCATCTAATACTACAATCACATTTGCCGGTACTTTCGCTAAGAAAGCATCAATTTCCGCTTCAGTTAAGAAATTACCAGTCGGATTATTCGGATTGGCAATAAAAATTAGTTTGGTTTTTTCATTGATAGCCGCAAGAAACGCCTCTAAATCATGTCCCCAATTTTTTGCCGGAATTTCACGTGCCACCGCATTAATTGCTTTAGTCACTAACGGATATACGATAAAGGCATATTGCGAATAGATGATTTCATCTTGTTCGCTGGCAAAAGTATGTGCAAATAACTCCAATAAATCATTTGAACCGTTACCTAAGGTAATTTGATTAGCTTGTACGCCGAATTTTTTTGAAATCGCTTCTTTTAATTCAAAGCCGTTTGCATCCGGATAACGAGTGAGATCATTTAATTGACTAATAATCGCTTGTTTGGCACTTTCCGGGAACCCGAACGGGTTTTCATTAGAAGCCAATTTAATGATATTGCTGATACCAAGTTCACGCTCTAACTCTTCAATCGGTTTGCCTGCTTGGTAAGGAGAAAGAGATTTCACGCCCTGATTGGCGATGTTGATAAATTGCATGTTTACCTCTGTAACATTATTTTTATTGAGTTATTGGATTGTATTAGAGAATTTTAATCTTTACCAGTAAAAAATACGTTACAACTGGAAAGAAATCAATACATGATTAATTGTTCAACTAGCTGGCGTAAAATCATATCCATATAAAAAAGGCTATCCCACTGGATAGCCTCAGTAATTTTTTTAAAGATTATGCATTTTCTTGTGCAAATTTATCCATAAATCGAATTAACGCTTCCACGCCTTCAATCGGCATTGCGTTATAAATTGAGGCACGCATACCCCCTAACACTTTGTGTCCTTTTAAGGCGTGTAACCCACAAGCGGTCGCTTCTGCCACAAATTTTGCATTTAATTCGTCATTATCGGTGGTAAACGTCACATTCATTACTGAACGATTTGCTTCCGCAATATAATTGCGATAGAAAGAACTGTTGTCCAAGTAGTTATAAAGCAATTCCGCTTTTGCCGCATTACGTTGTTCAACTGTCGCTAAACCGCCTTCTTTAATTAAATGCTTAAAGACTAATGAACATAAATACCAAGCAAATGTAGGCGGTGTATTGATCATTGAATCCGCATTCACTTGCGTTGCATAGTTCCAAATCGAAGGAGTTGCCGTGCGAGCTTTACCAATCAGATCTTCACGCACAATCACAATGGTAATGCCAGCTGGCCCTAGATTTTTTTGCGCACCTGCATAAATTAAGCCAAATTTACTGATATCTAATTTACGAGCAAGAATATTAGACGACATATCCGCGACTAATACCGCATTACCGACATTTGGAATCTCGTGGATTTCCACCCCGCTAATCGTTTCATTCGGGCAATAATGGACATAATCATATTGATCAGCAATATCACTAAAATCGGTACGCGTCACCGAAATAATACCGCTTTGATCTTTTTCAACGATATTAATCTCGTCAATCTCACAGAAGTTACGAGCCTCTTTTGCCGCTGTCGCAGACCAATGACCACTATTTAGATATAACGCTTTACCTTTTTCGCCTATTAGATTCATAGGAATTGCGGCAAATTGTCCTCTTGCTCCGCCTTGTAAGAACAAAATCTTATAGTTATCCGGAATATTATATACTTGACGTAAATCTTGCTCCGATTGAGTCGCCAATTCCATAAAGAATTTACCACGGTGGCTGACTTCCATCACCGAAGTCCCCTGATCTTGCCAATTCAATAATTCTTGTTGAGCTTGTTCCAAGACGGCTTTAGGCATCATTGCCGGGCCTGCACTGAAATTATAAACTTGTGTCATTGTGTTTGCCTCTTATGTGTTTTTAAAACAGATTTGACCATTCTAGCGAAAACATTCACTACTTTGAAAGCACTTTTTGCTAGAAAAAAATAAAGCGGTTAAATTTGCAAAAAATGTTACAAATTTAACCGCTTATAAGACTCAAATTATCGGCCGTGAACACGTTGTTCCAAAATCACATCCAACGTTTTTTGTTTTTGTTGAATAGATTTTTCCGGCTCTGCTTTCACTAACAACGCATAAATCAAATCAAGCACAAACAATTGTGCCATTTTAGTACCAATAGAATCGCCTTGCATATGCCCTTGGCGGTTACCATTGATTAATACATAATCAGCAACATTGGTAATCGGAGAACGTATATGATGGGTAATTGCCACCGTTTTTGCGTTGTTTTTACGTGCAATACGTAATGAACTAATCACTTCTTCGGAGTAACCTGAATGACTAATGCCAATCACTACATCGCCCTCACGCAATAATGAAGCTTGCATATACATAAAGTGGTTATTAGTGACCGCATCAGTTTGTAATCCAATCCGCATCAACTTATGCTTTGCATCTTCTGCCGTAAGACCGGAAGAACCCACCCCAAATAAAAAGATTCGTTCCGCTTTTTGTAATGTTTTTACTACTTTCTCAAGTTCTTGAAAATCAAGTAAATTTATGGTTTCAGCAATCACATTATTCAGACTACTTTGTAACTTGACTGCAATCTCTTTAGGTGTATCCGCTTCAGATACATCCGTATCAAATATTGAATTGCTATGTTTTTCCTGTGTTGCTAATTCGATTGCCAAATCCAGTTTAAAATCTGTGTACCCCTTAAATCCTAAGGTTCGACAAAATCGAATAAACGTGGCTTCTCCTACATCTAGCTGTTTAGCAACTTCGGAAAGTGAATTTTGGCTTAAAATTTCAGGTTGAGCCAAAATCGCTGAGGCAATTTTCTTTTCTGTTTTGGTTAAACTGGTTTGCAAAGCACCAATGGTATCTAAGATTTTTCCTCGAGCAGACATATTGCCTCCTATAGATAACTAACCGGCACTTTTACCACTAATTTTTTGAGCAATTTATTTTGACCTGCAACAGAATTGCCCGGTTTATGCGGTTCATACGGAAGGAAAATCGCAAACATATTAGGTTGTAACACTAACTCATTTTTATGCTCAATTTCTTTAGTTAATTGATAGTCATCTTCATCACGATATTCGTCAAATAGTGCTAAATTAGGCTGACTTAATCCGTATTCAATCATCTCCTCGCCAGCAATTAATAATTGAATATCAATAAACTTACGGTGCATTTCCGCTTGTTTTTCTTCCGCCGGACTGGTTTCAAATGCCATCACATTCATTCGTACCCCTTCCTCTAAATCTTGCCAACCTAAAGGAAGATTTGCTAGATCTAAAGACTTTAATTTCTCACATAAACGGGCAAAAACCGGAGGTAATGATTGTGCGTAATCAGCACGAGATAAGTCGCCTAATAACATAATAAAATCCTCATCTGAAATAATGATATAAATATAGATTGTTGCATCTGTTCAGCCAACGCTCCATAAATGAAGATATACTCCAATAAGAGTAGGTTAAAGATTTATGGAATAAATAACAAGCTGGAAAAGGAAAAAATGAGAACTAGATCAAATTTTTAGAAAAGAATAGGTATAAATTTCTACTTTATACCTATCTCGTTGAAATTACTTAATTTTTAATTGTAAGCCTAATGCGGATAAATATTTTTTTTCCTCTTCTAAATCAGCTAACACGAGCGGATTATGCGTAAGAAAATCTGCTTCAAACGTTAAGTACCAATCATTATTTTCTATTTCAAGAGATAATTTCTGAGGCATTACCGTCGCCTGACGAGAACGATTAAGTAATACAGACAATCGAAACACACGTAATAAAGTTAATAAGTCCCGATGTTGGTAGCGATTGGTACTACGAATATCACTGCGTTTAAAGCCTTTTAAATGATAACGCATCAGCATTGCCAATAAATTCTGTTGTTCTGAATCAAATCCCGGTAAATCACGGTGAGCAATGATATAAGCGGAATGTTTATGCACACCGTTATGATTAATCACGATACCGATTTCGTGCAACAAACTCGCCCATTTCAACATACTTGATAATTCACTCGTTTGGCGGCGGTTACGCCAATACTTCACTTGCTCAAATAATGCCAAGGCAGTTCGCTCTACTCGGTGTGCCTGTTGCTGATCAATATTGAACTGCTCTGCTAAAGCCTCAGCGGTACGTTGACGAATATCGCCGACTTGGAAACTTTTTTCCAATCCATACATTACGCCTTCTCGTAAAGCACCGTCTGAATAACGCATTGATTCGATACGGAAATTATGGAATAACGCTAACAAAATCGCCAAACCCGGGACTAATACGTCCGCTCGTTCTTCTAACAAGCCTTTCATTTGAATAGCATTGAGAGAATCAAAACGTAAGCACTCATCAATTAAGGTTTGTAAACGTTCTTCGGTAATTAATCCATCTCGATAACCATTGGCAATCAGCACTTTTTGGACGGTTTTAATCGTACCAGACGAACCTAAAACGTGTTGCCAACCTAACTGACGATATTCCCAAGCTAAATCCTCAATTTTTTCCATCGCTAATTGGTAAGCACTGTCAAATCGTTCAATCGTCAATTCGCCTTTTGCAAAAAAACGGTTGGCAAAACTGACGCATCCCATATGACGACTTTCCGCTCTTAACGGCGTAAAGTCATCACCAATCGTCATTTCGGTAGAACCGCCGCCAATATCAACTACGAATTTTCGTCCACTTTCCGGTTGAGTATGACTAACACCCGAATAAATTAAACGGGCTTCATCCGGTCCAGAAATAATTTGAATCGGAAATGGAAAGACTTCTGCGACCTGTTTTAGAAACTCATCATTGTTAATTGCTCGGCGTAAGGTATAAGTACCGACCACCTTTACATTTTCTACTGAGAAGCCTTGCAAACGATCCGCAAATAATGCCAAGCAATCTACACCTCTTTGAATTGCTTCTTGGCTTAAAATACGATGTTCATCTAAACCGTCCGCTAAACGTACTCGGCGTTTCAAGCGAGAAAGCACTTGAATCGAGCCATTCACAATTCTTGCTACAATCATATGAAAACTGTTCGATCCCAAATCGATCGCGACAAATTCTCTAGGTACTAATTGTTTAGGCTGTGTCATACAAAATAATCCTTTTAACCGAGCAATAAAATAACAAGATTTTATCACTTATCTTACGAATCAATCGAATAAATTTAATAAATTTGTTGGTTATTTCAACAAATAAACCGCTCTTAGCAAAACATTTTGACGAATAGAATGAAAAGGTCTAGGATTCATATTATTTTGACTTTCAATTTACTAACAGGGGTTTAAAATGGCTGATGTTAAAAAACAATCTTTCCAAGATATGTTGGATTATGTTCATCTTTACCGTTTAAAAAATAAATTACACCGTGAAACGGCGGATAACGATCGTAAAATCCGTGACAATCAAAAACGTGTTTTGTTATTGGATAACTTAAACCAATATATCAATGATTCAATGAGTGTAGAGGAAATCCGTGCGATCATTGCCAATATGCGTGATGACTACGAAAACCGTGTTGACGATTATATGATCCGTAATGCGGAACTTTCAAAACAACGTCGTGAAATTCGCCAAAAAATGGCAACTCATAAATCCGCAACACCGGCAAAAGACGATAAATAATTTCTTCGATTCTATTTCCCAAAACGACAAGATTTCATTAGATCCTGTCGTTTTTTTCTAATTATGTCCATTCCTTAATCACTTTCTTTGATTACAATAAATATTATTTGACACAACCATAATAAAAAGGTATTTCTATACTCGCTTTCCGTACTAGATATATGGAAAGAAGTAATGATTTTATCATTGCGGGAGAGGAGCAACACTCAGGCAGTTTAATCCGAGGCAACTAGGGCCGTTTGAGGATTAAATGATGGGAGTGATTGCCGAGGTGTGAATTCACTAGACTGGAATGAACATCGGCTGAGTCAGGTTGAATCCTATCAGCTGTCATTTAACACATGTTTAAATGGAGTGCTCTGATTAATTGGTTCTTAAATCAAACCGCCTAATCTACTCAAATTTCCTTTCGAATATCCACTACACAACATCATCTATTATTCTTTGATTTAGAGGAAATTCTTATTATGTCTCATCTTTCGGTTGCAAAATTCGGTGGAACCAGTGTAGCAAATTTTGATGCAATGACGTCTTGTGCCAATATCGTGACAACAGATGCAAACACACGTGTTGTGGTACTTTCTGCATCAGCTGGCGTAACTAATTATTTAGTAGAATTGGCAAACGGTTGCGAAAAAGAACGCCGTGACGAAATTTTAAATGCAGTGCGTACAATTCAATATAACATTATTGAAAAATTACAAAATCAAAGCGAAATTTCTGCTGAAATTGATGAATTATTACAACATATCAGCGCATTAGCCGAATCAGCAAGCCTTGCGACATCTAACGCATTAACCGATGAATTAATCTGTCACGGTGAAATGATGTCTACCAAAATTTTCACTCAACTTTTAAAAGAACGTAATTTTCCGGCAGTATGGGTGGATGTGCGTGACGTTGTAGCGACAAATAGCAATTATGGTAAAGCGGCACCAAATGATGAGAAAACACAACAACAATCGGATGCAGTAATCAAGCCGTTAATTGCGACAGGCAATGTCGTGATTACCCAAGGTTTTATCGGTAGAGATGATGAAGGCAAAACAACCACATTAGGGCGTGGCGGTTCAGACTACTCTGCCGCACTATTAGCCGAAGTATTAAATGCGAATGACGTATTAATTTGGACGGATGTACCGGGTATCTACACAACCGACCCGCGTGTTGTGCCGAACGCACAACGCATTGATACGATGGCATTTAACGAAGCGGCTGAAATGGCAACTTTCGGCGCTAAAGTATTACACCCTGCAACCTTATTACCGGCTGTACGTAGCAATATTCCTGTGTATGTAGGTTCAAGCAAAGCACCGGAACAAGGTGGCACTTGGGTAACTCGCGATCCACAACCGCGCCCGACTTTCCGTGCTATTGCGTTACGTCGTAACCAAACTTTATTAACGCTTTCCAGCCTTTCAATGCTACACGCACAAGGCTTTTTAGCTAACGTGTTTGCAATTCTTGCAAAACACAAAATTTCAGTAGACGTGATTACCACATCGGAAGTCAGCGTTGCATTAACCTTAGATAAAACCGGTTCGGCATCGTCAGGCGCAGATATGTTATCCAAAGAGCTACTGGATGAATTAAACGCTTATTGCCACGTACAAGTGGAAAACGATCTCGCGCTTGTTGCGATTATCGGTAACAACTTACATACCCAAGCTGGTGTGGCAAAACAGTTATTCCATACACTTGAAGGCTTCAATATTCGCTTAATTAGCTATGGTGCAAGTACAAACAACGTGTGTACCTTAGTGAAAAACGAAGAAGCAGATGAAGTGGTTCGCTCACTGCACGCAGGTTTATTCGAGTAATTACATCCGTAAATAAGCGGTCGAATTTGCAAAATTTTTTACAAATTCGACCGCATAATCACCTTATAAAAGGCTTGAATACTTATACTATTCAAGCCTATTTTTTAACTTAAAATTCGCCCATCTTTTAAAACTAAAGTACGATCGCAAAGATATTCCAAAGTTGCCAAATGATGTGTAATAAATAAAAAACTCATTTTAAACTCAGTCTGTAACTGTTTTAATAAACGTAAAATCTGCATTTGGTTAATGGTATCAAGGTTACTCAGTACCTCATCCAATATAATTAATGATGGCTGAGTAATTAATGCTCGACATAGACAGACACGTTGAGCTTGTCCACCAGAAAGCTGATGTGGAAGCGCATCTAATAAATCTAGCGATAACCCGACTTTGGGCAACCATCGCTTTGCTTCCGCTCTTAAATATTGTTGTTTACTGAGAATAACCAATGGCTCCGTAACCGCTTTCCAAACTGGAAAATAAGGATTCAATGAGGATAAATAATCCTGAAACACAACGCTAATATGTTGCTGGCGTACTTTGGTTTGTGCTATCGGTTGACCATTCAATAAAATACGTCCTTGATCCGCCTTTTCGACCCCACAAATAAGCCGTGCAAGCGTACTTTTGCCCGAACCGCTACCACCAATCAATCCTACACTTTCGCCCGGATAAAGTTTAAAACTGATATGCTGTAAAATCGCAGTATATTCTCTGGCAAATAAGCGGTGGGATTTGGGGTAAGATTTACAAATATCAGTAAGTTCTAAAAGCGGAACCGTTGTACTTATTACTTGATCCGTATGTCTGGTTACTTGTGTCAAACTTTCTGCATAATGCAATAATTCTTGGCTAATATGATGAGTTAAAACGGGTGTCTGCTCCGCTATATTCCGCCATTGTTCAACAATTTTCCCTTGCTCCAATACAGCAATTTCATCCGCTAATAAATGCACTAAATGCAAATCGTGACTGATAAAGAGCAATGATGATCGTTGTTTGAGCTTCAGAAAGAGTGGTATCAATGCTTGCTGTGTCGCAAAATCTAAAGAAGACGTTGGCTCATCTGCAATGATTAATTCCGGAGATAATGCCATCGTTAATGCAATAACCATACGCTGTAATTGACCACCGCTTAATTGGTTCGGATAACGGTAAAGTAATGTTTTCGGTAGTTCGACTTGCTCAACCATTTGTTCCGCTAACCGCATTCCACTCTCTTTATCCATTTGTAGGTGAAAATGAAAAGTTTCCTGAAACTGATGAATAAGTAGCATAAGCGGATCAAATGCTTGCATTGGATTTTGTACAATTAACCCGATTTTACGTCCCCGTAATTGCTTTAATATTTCAGGCGTTATTTCGCAATTTTTAAACGAAATTCGACCGCTTATTTGTAAGTTCTCCGGTAAAAGTCCTAAAATCGCTTTACTCAATAAACTTTTCCCTGCCCCACTAGGTCCTACTAGTGCTAAGCAATGTTGTTCTTGCAGAGAAAGACAAATATTCATAAGTAAGGGCTTACCGTTTACAGTATGGAGATTGAGATTATCGATCTGCAAAATACTCATCATCACCCTCGTTATTACGTCCAAAATAATCTCGTAAGAAATCACCAAAACTATTAAACGCCATTACTACGACAACAATCGATAACCCTGCCGGCGACATTTGTTCCGGATGCAATACCATAATATTTTTTGCATCCGCTAGCATATTTCCCCACTCAGGAATTGGCGGTTGAACACCCAAACCTAAAAATGACAAGGCTGAAATCATTAAAATTACACTACCGATATCCGCTGTACCTAAAATAACCAATTCAGCCAAAGTGACTGGTAAAAGATGCCGGATCAATAAATGTAAATAGGAAGATCCGACCGTTTTCGCAAATAACACATAATTCTTATGTGTATGCTGAAGTACGATCCCTCGGATCATCCTGGCATACCAAGCCCATTTCACACAGACTATTGCTAATAAAATATGATCAATACCTGCTCCTAATATGCCAACTAAGGCAAGAATCATCACTTCTGCCGGAAATGACAACATGATGTCACAAAGTCGCATCAAAACATTATCTACTTTCTGTCCTAATAACCCAGCAGACATTCCAACTACCGCACCAATAAGTAATGTCACAACCATCGCTATAACCGCATAAAAGACGGTTGTTCTGATACCAAATATCAACCTTGAAAATATATCACGTCCAAGGTTATCCGTACCTAACCAATGAAGCTGGCTTATTGCTTGATATTTTTCCCGTATATTAGTAACGGTAGGATCAAAAGCTGTAATCTGCTCTGCTAATAAGCCCATCATTCCGATTAGGCATAAAATAACGAAGCAACAAAATGCAAATTTATCTTGGTATAACCGCATTAGAAAACGCATTATTTCCATCCTCTCAAGCGAGGATCTAACCATTGGTATAACAGATCAATCAGAAAATTAAAGCTCAAAAATAATATTGCCATTAATAAAATATAGCCTTGAATTATCGGATAATCTCGGGAAAAGATCGCTTGAATACATAACCGCCCGACACCGTTAAGAGCAAAAATATTTTCAATAACGACAGATCCCGCCAATAATTTTGGAATCGACATACCCATTCCAGTCAATATGTTATGAAGTGAATTAGGTAAAATATGACGAAAAATCAACCGCTTGTAGGACAATCCTCTCGCTTTAATATAGTGAGCATACGGCTGTTTTAATTGATAAAGCATTGCACCCTGCATCAAACGGAAATAAGTCCCGATATAACCTAATGCAAGCGTAAATGCTGGTAAAATAATTCCGTTTGTTTGCTGTAAACCACTGACTGGAAACCATTTTAATTGTACTGCAAATCCCCAAATCAATAATAATGCCAACCAATAATTTGGTACAGCTGTGAATACGAATAACACGCCACGAATGAGCTTATCTTTCCATCTATGTAACATAAACATTGAAAGACAAGCCAAGCTGGTAGCCATAAAGATCACAATCATTAATGCAGTAACGGCTAAATAAAGTGTTGTTGGCAATGCATTACATATTTCCTCAATGACCGGCTGATGCGTAATAAACGAATTTCCCAAATCTAAATGTAAAATTCGCCAAAGCCACAGTATATAACGGTATAAAAAAGGCTGATCCAAGCCCAACTCGCTACGTGTTAATGCAATAACCTCTGGTGTTAATTCAATATCATTTATACGTAACACAACCACAGTTGGATCGCTTGGTGCTAAATGGAGTAAACAAAATGCCACAAACGTGATCAATAAGATAAGCGGTGGCATCCATAATAAACGGCGTAAAATCATTTTGAATTAAGGTTGAAAAGACATTTTCTCAAATGGAATTTCGTATTGGGATTGATTAAAAACGACACCCTGTAACCGTTTATTGAATAATGCTTTTGTACGCGAATAAGTTAACGGAATATAAACCGCCTGTTCCGCTAAAGTCGTATAGAGCCGCTGGTACAACGATTGGCGTTTACTTTCATCCGGTGTAATCAATAATTCCGAAATCATACGGTCGATGTCAGCCTTATTAGCTAAACCTTTCTGACCTTGATAATCTGCGTGAGCCGGAATCCGAAACGAAGATACGAATGAAGCCGGATCATAAGGCTTGCCCCATGAAAGTGAATATTGAATATCAAACTCTCCTGATTTTTGGCGATCTAAAAATGCTTGTTTTTCCTCGCCTAAAATCTGTAATTCCACACCGATTCGTTTAAAATCTGATTGGAGTAATTCAGCAATTTCTTTTTCAGCAACATTATTAATATTGTAAGACAACAGCAAAGATAAAGACTTGCCTGCTTTAGTTCGTATCGCCCCAGCTGTTGATTGTATCCAACCCGCTTCATCCAGTAATTGTTGTGCTTTCTGTAAATTGTATGGATAAGTCATCACATTAACATCGCTGTATGGTACATCTTTTGCCATTAATGTATCCGCCACCACTTCACTACCGTTAAAAATGCCTTCGGCAATCGCCGTTTTATCTACTGCATAAGAAAGTGCTTGGCGAACTTTTACATCTTTGGTGATTGCTCGACTTGAATTTAATACTAAAGTACGTGAAGCGATCGGATCACTCAGTAAATGCGTAAAATCTTGAGCGGATGCCAATGTTTGAAAACTTTCCATATCTAACATATCGCCGTCTGCACCAAAAATCAGCTGAACATCACCTTTTTGCAAGGCAAGTAACATCGTCTGGCGGTCCGGAATTACCTGCCATTGCACCGCCGATAAGCGAGGCTGTTCACCCCAGTAATGCGGATTATGCTCAAAACGAGCAAACTCATTTTTGCTATGTGTCTTTAAGATCCAAGGTCCAGTACCAACGTAACTGTTTACCCCATTCTTTGTTTTACCGTTCACAAAAGATTTAGGCGAAATAAAACGAAACGGACGTGTTAAGCCGAGTTCAATAAGCGTTGGGTAATAAGCATTTTTTAGTTTTAGTTCTAAAGTATATTCATCTAAAGCGGTCACTTTTTCGATTTCTTTTACCAATTCTAGCCAAGCATGACGCTGATAATTGTCCAATACCGCTTCAATATTTAATTTTGCCGCTTGTGCATTGAATGATTCGCCGTCACTAAACTTCACATTTTGACGTAACCTAAACGTATAAGTTTTACCGTCCGGTGAAATCTGCCAACTTTCCGCCAACCAAGGCTTTATCCCCTGTTCGGTATTTAGCACTAATGGTTCAAATACCATATTTTGTGCCGCCATTTCGCCGCTATATAGATGTGGATTTATATCTCTAATATCTTTGGTACTGGCATAATCCAAAGTATTATTTACTTGATTTGCCTGACCTAGAAGTGATACACACAACCCCAATCCTAAAAATAGCCCTTTTATTTTTTTCATTTTGTCTCCTTTTCTTATAAAAAATGATAAAAATCAGACCGCTTGTTATTTTTGTGCAACGATCATAAACATTGGTGTAGAAGCACCATTAATTTTTTCTTCTAAATTCCATACAATTTCACTAATCTGTGTATCGATCATTAATTGTCGAAAACCGAGATTTAGTAGTGTTTGAGCATCCCATTGTGGGCGGATAATTTGGCTTAATGGTAATTGACGAGCAATTTCATCCATTTTTTTAGTATTCGGATCAGCATAATGATCAACTACGGCATTTTTTACCGTATTTACTCGATCCTGCTCAAATCCCTTTTGAAATGCCTCATCAAATAAATGTAGATACCAATTAGCATCGAAATTAATTAATCTACCACCTGTTTTTAGTACCCGATACCAATCTTGATATGCTTGCTCCGGTGCATTTAAATTCCAAGTCACATTACGAGTGACAATCAGATCAAATTGCTCATTATCAAACGGAAGTTGATGAACATCGCCTTGTACAAAAGTAATCTCTACATTTGCTTGCTCAGCATTTGCTTGTGCTTTTTGTAACATATTGACTGTCGCATCAATCGCTGTAACTTGATGACCAGCTTGAGCCATTAAAATTGCGAAAAATCCGGGGCCTGTACCAATATCGAGTATTTTGAGGGGGGTATTCGTTTGCGGTGCGTGTGATAGAATCAGTTGTTGCCAAATTTGACTTTTAGAACTATTGAGTTCCGCCAAGTTTTCTTGGCTGTATGTTTCGGCACGATAATTCCAATAGTGTGTAATATCTTGAAGAAGGTGATGATTAAGAGAAAAATCCATTATAAAGTTAAACATTAGCTAAACAGTATGGATTATTATAAAATCTGAAGTTACTTTAGAGTCAAGATAGAATTTTGAGGGTAATAGTGCAAATACACAAGATAACAATGAAAATTGGCGAACTCGCTAAAGTGGTCGGATGTTCTGTTGAAGCAATTCGTTTTTATGAAAAGCAGGGATTAATTACCTCTCCGGCTCGTACGCAAGGCGGCTTTCGCCTCTACACGGAGAATCATTTACAGCAACTTTCTTTTATCTGTTACTGTCGCTCGTTGGATATGTCGCTAAAGGAAATCAAAATGTTATTAAATATTGATAAGCTTGAAGGAGAACAAACAATCGAAGTCCACGATCTTTTAGATCGCCATATCAAAGAAGTCGTAAAACGGATTCACGAACTCGATCATTTACGTTTACGTTTACTCTCACTTAAAAACGAGTTAAATCGCCACACAACTAATGAACATAACTTAATCAGTATGTTATTAGCTCACCGTAACCTACATTTTGTACCGATGAAATAAGACAAAAATGCCGCAAACATTATTGTGGCATTAGTATCATTCTCTAAGTTTTTCAATTTCTCGGCTAAATTCCTCAATATCATCGAAGCTAAGATACACCGAGGCAAAGCGAATATAAGCGACTTTATCTAACTGCTTCAACGCATCCATTGCAAGATTTCCGACTAGTTTACTCGGAACTTCTCGCTCGCCGGTGGATTGAAGCTGAATAATAATTTTACTGATAGCTTTTTCAACATCATCAGCACTCACCGGACGCTTTTCTAAAGCTCGATTTAAACTGATTCGCAATTTATTTGCATCAAACGGTACTCGATTACCGTTATTTTTCACAATATAAGGTACAACTAATTCAGCCGATTCAAAAGTCGTAAAACGCTCTTTACAGCTAGTACATTCACGGCGGCGACGAATTTGGTAACCGTCCGCCGCTAAACGTGAATCAACAACTTTTGTATCCTCTGTCGCACAAAACGGACAACGCATTACGCTTCTCCTTTCTTTTGTTCAAGAAATGTTTTTAATAAATTTTCTGGTGGCGGTGGCATTTGTAAAAAAAAGCCTTGTGTTTGAATCGCTTGCAAAACTTCTTCGTTTTTTGACCGCTTGAGTTGCTTTTCACCATTTAAATTAAATAGCATAACAAATTGCGGCTTACCAAACATTTGGCGTAATACCTCCGGAACGCTATCAAATTGATCTCGTTTTGCTACATAAAGAAACATTCCTTCTCTTTTTGGACTTTTATAAATTGCACAAAGATTAGTACTCATCGTCATAGGCTCCGCCTGTATAGTTATCAAATCTTGAATATTGACCTTGGAAAGTTAAACGCACACGACCAATCGGACCGTTACGCTGTTTACCGATAATAATTTCGGCAATCCCTTTTAAATCGGAATTATCGTTATACACTTCATCACGATAAATAAACATAATTAAGTCAGCATCTTGCTCAATAGAACCCGACTCACGTAAATCCGAGTTTACCGGACGTTTATCGGCACGTTGTTCAAGACTTCGGTTTAACTGAGAAAGAGCGACAACCGGGACCTCTAATTCTTTCGCCAACGCTTTAAGTGAACGGGAAATCTCAGCGATCTCAAGCGTTCGGTTATCAGAAAATGCAGGTGCACGCATTAACTGCAAATAATCCACCATAATCATACTTAATCCACCATTCTCACGATATACCCGTCTAGCTCGGGAGCGTAATTCGGTTGGCGTTAAACCTGAACTGTCATCAATATAAATATTGTTACGCTCTTGCAAAATCGCCATCGTACTAGATATTTTCGCCCAATCTTCATCATCGTGAATCTGACCAGTTCGAATCTTGGTTTGATCCACACGAGAAAGCGAAGCTAACATACGCATCATAATTTGATCCGCTGGCATTTCAAGACTGAAAATTAGCACCGGTTTAGCCGGTTTCTTACGAGGGTTACCGTATTCATCCAGATCATTCGGATCTTCCACATCAACCAGCGAGGCATTTTCGCATAAGTTCATCGCAAAAGTGGTTTTCCCCATTGACGGACGAGCCGCCACAATCACTAGATCTGATGGCTGTAACCCCGCCGTTTTCTTATTCAAATCAATAAAACCAGTTGAAACACCCGTTACGCCACCGTTATTACGGTTTTTTGACAACATTTCAATACGAGCAAGTGTCGTCATTAAAATATCGTCAATTTTTTGTGGTCCTTCATTACCCGCGTTACGCTTTTCCGCAATTTCAAAGACAATACGCTCTGCTTCATCTAAAACTTCTTTTGCATTTCGGCCTTTCGTATGATATGCCATTTCTGTAATTTGATTACCGGCAGTAATCACGCCACGTAAATCCGAACGATCACGTACAATATCCGCATACGCAAGAATATTCGCGGCACTTGGAGTATTTTTAGAAAGCTCGGCTAAATAAGCAAATCCCCCAACATCTTGTAATACGCCTTTATCTTTTAACGCCTGATCGAGTGTAATAATATCAATCGGCTGATTCTGTCGTACCAATTCCACCATTTGTTCGAAAATAGTACGGTGTGCATAGTTATAAAAATCACTTGCCTGAATACGTTCCGCAACATTATCCCAATGATCATTGCTTAACATAATCCCACCCAAAACTGCTTGTTCCGCCTCAATCGAGTGAGGAGAAACAGCAATTTGTTCCACTTGTTTATCTCTCGTGTTTTCTTTATTTGTTGAGTTGTATTCAGGCATATCCATACTCTTTTTTATTCGCTATAACAAGCGGTTAGTTTAACGGAATTTTTTACAAATTGAAATTTGCAAATTTTAAGCAAAAACCAACCGCCTAAATTTTTCTTT
The DNA here is from genome assembly GCF_029774155.1 of Actinobacillus arthritidis. NCBI lineage: Bacteria > Pseudomonadati > Pseudomonadota > Gammaproteobacteria > Pasteurellales > Pasteurellaceae > Actinobacillus > Actinobacillus arthritidis. The sequence goes on from NZ_CP103833.1 coordinate 834,074, forward strand.
ACATTATTAAAAATCTGAATAAAATTATTGGGAATCATTTTCATTACATATAAATCTAAAGGAATGAATATTATGTTAAAAAAAGCATTATTCAGCTTAACGCTTGCGGCGGCGCTCACAACTTCCGTATTGGCGAAAGAAGTGACGATTCCAACCGTTCGTGGTGATGTAACCTTTACCCAAACACCGACAAAATTAGCGGTATTTGATGCTGTTGCGATTGATATTTTATCCCACTTAAATGTACCCGTCGCAGGTAGCCCGGATGTAGCAAAAACATTACCTTATTTAAAACCTGCTGTTGAAAAAGCCACAAATATCGGCACGCTATTCGAACCGAATTTAGAAGCATTAAATATGTTAAAGCCGGATTTGATTATTGTTGCAACCCGTTCGGCGACGAAATTAGATGATGTCAAGACTGTGGCAAATGCTATTGATTTAAGTATTCCTACCGATTTAAATACATTACAAGCCGGTTTACGAGAAATTGACTACTTAGGTAAACTATTTGATAAAGAAACGGAAGCCACTAAATTAAAAACTGAAATCGAAGCCTTAATTAAAGAAACCAAAGCGGCAGTAAAAGATAAAGGCAACGGTTTAATTATTATCGTCAATGGTGGCAAAATGTCTGCCTTTGGTAATAAAGGTCGTTTAGGCTGGATTCACTCAGAACTTGAAATTCCAATGGCAATTACTGATGTCGGTAAAAAAGGTACAAGCCACGGTCAACCGGTTTCATTTGAGTTATTACAGAAAGTTAATCCAGATTGGCTATTTGTCGTAGACCGTACAGCAAAGCAATCGGTGAAGAAGGCAAAACGGCAAAAGAAGTATTGGATAATGCCCTTGTTCACCAAACTAAAGCATGGAAAAACAATCAAATTATCTATTTAAGTAGTTCTGCTTATTTAGGCGCCGGTGGTATAACACAAATGCGTGAAGATCTTTCAAATATCAAAAAAGCATTTTCAAAATAATTTATCCTTGTAATTTTAGCTCTTATAAAATGGCACATATTCCATAATATGTGCCATCGTTAATTCAAAACGCCTGCAAAAATAATGCAAAAACTAACCGCTTTAAATTTCACTTTCCTGATTATTCTTTCTCTACTGAGCATTTCAGTAGGTATTGCTGATTTTAATTGGCTGGATATTTTTACACACGCCGATCAAACACAGCTACTTTTTATTAGCCGTTTGCCTAGAACTTTGGCGGTTATTTTAGTGGGAGCAACGCTTGGAATTGCTGGAATGGTACTTCAAATTGTATTGAAAAACCGCTTCATTGAGCCAAGTATGATTGGTGCAAGCCAAAGTGCGGCGGTCGGTATTTTGATCGCCAGCCTTGTTTTTCCTTCGATACCACTTATCGCCAAAATGTCATTAGCAACCGTGAGTGCTTTAATCGGTATGAGCATTTTTATGTTATTGCTACGTAACTTACCGCCACATCAAAAATTAATGGTACCGCTGATTGGTATTGTATTTGGTAATATTATTGAAGCAATAACCACTTTTATTGCCTACGAAACGGAATCACTTCAACTACTTTCTGTTTGGTTTTCCGGTGACTTTTCCGGTGTATTAGCAGGACGTTACGAATTATTATGGCTAACCGCAGGATTAGCTGTACTCATTTATATTATGGCGGATAAACTGAGTATTGCAGGGCTTGGGCAAAATATTAGCACCGGATTAGGCATTAACTACCGCCAAATGACATGGTTTGCTTTAATTGTGGTCGCAATGATTACTGCGGTCGTCGTTGTCACTATCGGACAAATTCCTTTTATCGGCTTAGTCGTCCCAAACATTATTTCTCGCCTTGCCGGCGATAGATTACGTCAAAATTTACCTTCTGTTGCCTTATTGGGGGCTAATTTAGTGTTACTTTGCGATATTATCGGACGCACAATAAATATACCTTATGAAGTGCCGATTTCTACTATTTTCGGTATCTGTGGTACGGTTGTATTTCTTTATTTACTCTTTAGAGGAAAAAATTAATGCGTACCGCTAAAATTTTAATAATATTGGCTCTACTCTTATGTGTAAGCGGTCTGTTTTTTATGACTTTTAACGCTAATGGGAATTGGGATTTTGTATTACCCTTCAGAGGAAAAAAACTGGCATTATTACTAACCATTGCCTATACAATCGGGATATCAACCTTACTCTTTCAAACATTAACGAATAATCCAATTCTAACACCCAGTATTTTAGGTTTTGATTCTTTATATTTATTAACGCAAACTATCTTAGTATTTGTTTTAGGTGGTGTCGGATTTACACAACTGGATACGACCAGTAAATTTAGCATTGAAACTTTACTTATGCTAATCGGTTCTTTGCTACTATTCCGAACGATAAATAAAAACCACAATGATCTCGCTAAAATGATTTTAACTGGTGTGATCTTCGGCGTATTATTTAGAAGTTTAAATAATCTTTTGCAACGAATGATCGATCCTGAAGAATTTGCTGTTGCCCAAAGTGCTTCATTTGCAAGTTTTAATACCGTTAAGCCGACGTTACTGTGGATCAGTATTGTGATCACACTTCTCAGTGCTGTTTGGATTTGGCAACAACGACATAAACTTGACGTACTATTACTCGGTAAAGATCGTGCTATTAGTTTAGGATTAAACTATGTTCAATTTACTCGCCAACTGCTAATTTGTTGTGCATTGCTAGTCGCAATTTCTACTGCTCTAGTCGGTCCGATCTTATTCCTCGGGTTATTAGTTTGTGCGTTGGCAAATGCAATCAGTCCAGTAATAGGACACCATATTCGTATTCCAATAACCTTCTTACTGGCGGCTATTACATTAATTTTAGGACAAGCTATTTTTGAACAATTACTTGGAATGCAAGGTGTACTCAGTGTCGTTATTGAGTTTGTCGGCGGTATTGCGTTTATTTACTTAATCTTAAAACAGAAAAAATAAAATGATCGAAATTCAAAATGTTTCTCATAAAATTGGTTCAGCAACTATTTTAAATAATATTAATTTACATATCCCAAACGGCGGAATTACCGCATTAGTTGGGGCAAATGGTGCTGGAAAATCAACATTACTCTCGCTGATAGCACGCTTACAAACCATTCAAAGCGGTCAAATTTTGGTAAATAATCACAATGTTACCCATACTGATTCTCGAATCATTGCACAAAACCTAGCAATCTTGACTCAAGATAATGTGATTCACAGCCGAATTACAGTCAACGATCTGCTGATGTTTGGACGTTATCCTCATCACCAAGGTAAAATTCGAGCAGAAGATAGAAATATTGTTGAAGAAGCGTTACAACGTTTCGAACTTGAAGATTTAAAACATCGTTTTTTAAATGAATTGTCTGGTGGACAACGCCAACGCGCATTAATTGCCATGACCTTTTGTCAACAAACTAAATATGTTTTATTAGACGAACCGTTAAATAATTTAGATATGTTCCATGCTCGTGAACTAATGCGTCTTTTACGTAAATTAACCGATGAACTGCAATTAACAACAGTCATGGTTGTACACGATATTAATATGGCGGCGTCTTATGCTGATACAATAATCGCTATGAAAAACGGTAGTATCGTGATGAGTGGAACACCAACAGACATTATTACTCAAGAAAATTTAAAAAGTATCTTTAATCTTGATGCTGAAGTTCTCACATTGCATGGAAAACCTCTCGTTATTCATCATATCTAAATCCTCCCCTTTATAAAAAATAATAGCGGTTTCTTTTGACAATTTTTTAGCAAATGGGCCGCTTATTTTTACAATTTTTCATTGCCCATAGTGATATTTCTATTCATATAAAGTAAAATAGATAGGATTTTGTCTGATAGATAAAATCGAGTAAATTTTATTCACAACGGAGATATTTTATGGCAATGAATAACATTTTTGGTTTATTCGCACAATCGCCACTCACTCCACTACAAAAACTTGCTTTTAAAGTAACTGAATGTAGTGAATTACTTGAACCGTTCTTCGAAGCGACTTTTGATAATGATTGGGATAAAGCCGCGGATGTAAGAACACAGATTATTGATTTAGAACGCCGGGCGGATACTTTAAAACGAGAAATTCGTTTAAAACTTCCACGCGGTTTATTTTTACCGGTTGAACGTGGTGATTTATTAGAAATTGTAACTCAACTGGACAAATTAGCTAACTATTCTCGCGATATTTCTGGACGTATTATTGGTCGTCAGTTAGTGATTCCCGAAATAATGCAACCAGCTTTCCGCCAATTCCTTTTCCGTAGTCTTGACTCAACTCGTCAAGTGAGAAAAGTTTTAGATGAAATGGATGAATTACTTGAAACTGGTTTCCGTGGTCGTGAACGCCATTTTGTTAACGATATGATCCTAGAATTAGATCAAATTGAAGATGATACTGATCAACTTCAAGTCAGTTTACGCCGTACATTATTAGGTTTAGAAAAAGAACTTGATCCGATCGATGTTATGTTCTTATATAAATGTATTGAGCGTATTAGTATTTTAGCTGACCAAGCACAACGTGTCGGCTCACGTATTGAACTTATGTTGGCTAGAGCATAAGAAGTAGGAGAATTAACTTAATGGAAATCATTCAACAGCATGGTTCATTATTAATCATTATTACTGCCATATTTGGATTCTTTATGGCTTTTGGTATTGGTGCCAACGATGTATCAAATGCTATGGGAACATCTGTTGGTTCAAGAACAATAACAGCTAAACAAGCGATTTTAATTGCTATGGTATTTGAATTTGCTGGTGCTTATCTAGCAGGAGGAGAAGTAACCGAAACAATTAAGAGCGGAATTATTGATGTATCTCTCTTCAAAGATAAACCGGATTTACTTGTATTAGGTATGATGTCAGCACTTTTTGTCGCTGGCGTATGGTTACTCGTAGCATCTAAAATGGGATGGCCGGTATCAACTACTCATGCGATTATTGGTGCGATTATTGGCTTTGGCTGTCTCACTGTAGGTTCAGAAGCCGTTCACTGGGAAGAATTAGCTGGCATTGTAGGCAGTTGGTTTATTACTCCTGTTATTGCAGGCTTTGTTGCATATTGGATTTTCATCAGCACACAAAAACTTATTTTTGATACCGCTGAACCAATGAAAAATGCCCAAAGATTCGGACCTTTTTATATGGCATTAACTACATTTATTTTAAGTGTAGTGACTATGACTAAAGGTTTGAAACATGTTGGCTTAGATTTAACGACAAATCAAGTGATGTCTATCGCTTGTGGGATTTCTGCCGTAGCAGTAATTAGTTGCTATTTTTATTTCCGTAGTGAAGCATTCGCTAAACGTGCTCAGGGAGCGGCATTTGGTGGTGTTGAAAAAGTATTTAGTATTCTAATGCTTCTTACTGCCTGCTCGATGGCTTTCGCCCATGGTTCAAATGACGTAGCCAATGCGGTTGGTCCTTTATCTGCTGTAGTATCAGTTATTGAAAGTGGTGGATTAATTCAAGAAAAAGCGACTTTAGCACCTTGGATTCTTCCTCTTGGAGCCGCAGGTATTGCGGCGGGTATGCTTATTATGGGTTATAAAGTAATGGGTACTATGGGTACAGGCATTACAGACTTAACACCAAGCCGAGGCTTCTCTGCAGAATTTGCTTGTGCAACTACAGTAGTAATTGCGTCAGGTACAGGATTACCTATTTCAACCACTCAAACTATCGTGGGTGCGATTTTGGGCGTAGGCTTTGCTCGTGGCATTGCGGCATTAAATTTAGGTATTATTCGTAATATTATAGCTTCTTGGGTTATTACTCTACCTGCAGGTGCATTTATCTCTATCATTATTTACGAAATTTTATTAATGATTTTTTATTAATTTTTGAGGAAAAGTATGACTATTCAGCATACTTTTCTTTTATTTTTAGAAAGGACACTACTTATGCTAAAACGAAAGTCAGCTCTATTCGTTTGTTTATTACTTGGCTCAAGTTTACCTGCATTTTCTGCAGACTATATTACCGAAAACCTTAGTACTTATATGCGTAAAGGAGCAGGCGATCAATATAAAATTTCCGGTGCAATTCAAGCCGGAGAAAAAATTACGGTGCTTGATCGTAAAGATCGCTTCGTACTTATTCGTGATAGCAGAAATCGTGAGGGTTGGGTTCTCGCAACAGAAGTTTCTCAAACCGCTAGTCCTAAAGATCTTATTCCTCAATTACAGCAACAAGTTCAAGATTTAAGTACAAAATTAGGCAAAATTGATGCCGATTGGCAACAACGTACTGTTGAAATGCAACGCCGTAGCCAACAGGCAGAACAGCAAAGTAGCCAATTACTTGATCAAAACGCTCAATTAAAGCGTGAACTTGAAATCCTAAAGAATAAAAACCGTGATTTAGAAACAATGCATGATTCAGAAAAACGTGAAATTGTGATTCAGTGGTTTATTTACGGTGGTTCCGTACTGGCGACAGGCTTAATTCTTGGCTTACTGATTCCTTTTATTCTTCCTCGCCGTAAAAGAAGTAGCGGTTGGTCTTAAGCTAATAATAAAGCGGTCACTTTTGCTAGATTTTCAACAAATTTGACCGCTTATATATCTATCCTCCAGCTAATTTTACTTTATAGCCTTTTTGTTCCAAAATTTGTTTCAGTAATTCTCGATTGTCTCCTTGAATTTCAATCATCCCATCTTTTATTGAACCGCCTACTCCACTACGTTTCTTTAATTCAGTCGCCAGTAATTTTAATTCGGTATCATCTAGATCTAAGCCACCAATTACACAAACACCTTTCCCTTTTCTACCACTTGTTTGGCGTTGTATTCTGACAATACCATCCCCCTTCGGGCGCTCTGTCTTTACTTTCTCCGGAACAATTCTGCCCGTTTCTGTTGAATATACTAATGTCATTACAAAAAACCTTAAAAATTAACCGCTTAAATGAAAAAGGTGGGATAACTACCCACCTTATATATTTCTTATTTAATTAACGAATAGAGTCATTAATTGATTTTAACACTGCTAGCGGATCTTGAGCCTGAGTAATCGGACGACCAATTACTAAGAAATCAGATCCTGTTGTAATCGCTTGTTTTGGTGTCATTACACGGCGTTGATCACCAAAATCCGAACCTTCCGGACGAATACCCGGTGTGACTAATTTAAAGTCTTTACCACAATGCGTACGAAGCACTTCCACTTCCTGTGGTGAGCATACTACACCATCTAAACCAGCTCGTTGAGCTAAATGAGCTAAACGAATAACCTGTTCCATCGGTGACGCATTAATTCCAATTTGTAGTAAATCCAAATCTTCCATACTCGTTAGTACGGTCACTGCAATCAATAAAGGAGCATCTTTGCCATATGGCTCAAGAATTTTTTTCGCCGCTTCCATCATTGTTAAACCACCAGAAGCATGAAGATCTACCATCCATACACCTAAATCTGTTGCTGAACGGACTGCTCGTGCTACAGTATTCGGAATATCGTGATATTTTAAATCAAGGAAAACATCAAATTTACGTTCATGCAATTGTTTAACAAAATTTGTGCCTAATGTTGTAAACATCTCTTTGCCCACTTTTACTCGACAAAGTGACGGATCAACTTGATCTACAAAACTTAGTGCTTCATATTCCGTTTCGTAGTCTAAAGCAACAATAACTTTATTATCCATAAGGACTCCTCAATTTTAGTTTATTAATTAATCGATGCTGTGTATCGGCTTAATCTGTTCCCAGTGACGGCATGATGGACAATACCAATTTAATCGGTAGCTTTGATAACCACAATTTAAGCAACGATACTGAAAACCTTTCTTCAAACGAGAACCGACCATATTGTACAATAATACTAAGCTGTCTTTGCCTCGACCTTCTTCTGCCTCATCCACCTGATATTGAATAAAACGATGAAATGTTATCATACTCGGATATTGACTAAGCTGTTGATATAGCTTCGTATGAGTCGCCACCTTCCCGTCTTTCTGCTCAATATATTCGGTTAGTGCTAAATCAATACTACTATTATGCTTAATCTGATTAGCCTTTATAAGAAATAACTCATAATTTACCGGGTCATCTAAGGCTATATAACAGGCTTTTATTTTATATATAACTTCACCAATAAAATCCGGATCTTGCTGTAAAACATTCTCAAAATGAGTTAACGCATTTTGGAATTGATATTGTTCTAAATAATAATCGCCTAATAAAATAGACGCTCTAGCACATAAAGGAGAATATTCTAATGCCTTATGCAAAGCCTCCAAATGCCCACTAATATCGTCATTCTTTATCATTTGGGCATATTCACAATAACAATGCGAAAGCGGAATCCTATCCGTAGCTGGTTCTATCCGTAGTAATTTTTCTGCCACATTAATCGCTTTTTTCCACTCTTTAGTCTTTTGATAAATAATCATCAACTGAGTTAACGAATTAACTGCAAATTCAGGCTCATCAAGTAATAAAATGTAATAATTTTCTGCACGATCATAAAAACCTGCCGCCATAAAATCTTTAGCAAGTTGTTGTTTAGCTAATAATTTTTGTTCTATAGAATAATGAGGACTAATATCTAAAGCCTGATGAATACGTAATGCTCTATCAACCTCACCTCGAGAACGAAATAAGTTACCTAAGGTTAACTCTGCTTCAAATTGAGATTCTGTCGCTATTTGATTCTCAGACTCTTGTTTCTGTAGCATAGACAGAAAAAGATCGACTGCTTTTTCTTGTTGATTGGATAAAAGGAAATTTAGTCCCGTGACATAATCACGGGAAAATTTATTATTGATTGTGTCTTGATCCTTTTTAGCACTACGTTGCCCCATATACCAACCATAGAGGGTCGCAATTGGTAGCAAAAGGAACAGTAATTCTAACATTACTCAGCCTTTGGCGATGACGTAGTCGTTAACTCAGAAATTTGCTGAGCTTGGCGTTTCACACGGCGATTTAGAGCAATGTTTTGCCATTTAAGGCGTAAATAAAATATACCTGTAATTAACCAGCCTAAAATGAGACCGAATCCGAATAAAATAGCAACGAGTGTGGATAAACGCAGTTCGCTTTGTGCAATGACATAATTGAATGTTATTAATTGATCGTTATTTGCACCAATAGTAATTGCAACAATCACCACTGCAATAGTAATTAAGATACCAAAAATATATTTCATCGCTATTCTCCCGAGTTAATAAAAAACGACACAATGTGTCGCTTTATTAAATTCTATACTAAGTCAACACGCTCTTTTAAATCTTTTCCGGCTTTAAAATGCGGAACATATTTTGCGTCCAACTTTACACTCTCACCTGTCTTAGGATTACGCCCAACTCGAGGCTGACGATAATGCAAAGAAAAGCTACCGAATCCTCTTACTTCTACACGATCACCTTGTTCTAAAGACAACATAATTTGTTCTAACAGTTCTTTAACACCATCTTCTACTGATTTAATCTGCAAAGACGGATTAAGTGATACTAAATTGTCAATAAGCTCAGATTTAGTCATAATTTCCTCCATTATCAATTAAAGCGGATATGCTCTTGCATACCCGCTTAATAAGAAGACTCTAATTATTCGCCTTTAGTCGCTTTGAAAGCTTCTGCCATAGCGTTTGGAATTGCAACATCTTCTTTGTTTACTTGTGCGATTGCTTGCTGATTCTTCAGCTTCATCTTTTGCACGCACAGATAAGTTTACAATACGTGCTTTACGATCTACACCTGTATATTTTGCTTCGATTGCATCACCAACAGAAATAACAGATGTAATATCTTCAACACGATCACGAGTTGCTTCGTTAGCACGGATAAACGCTTCAACGCCACCTTCTAACTCAACTTTAACGCCTTTAGCATCAACTTCTACAACTTTACCCGTTAAGATTGCACCTTTTTTAGTGCTTTCTACGAAGTTAGTAAACGGATCAGATTCTAATTGTTTGATACCTAAAGAAATACGCTCTTTAACTGCATCAACTTGCAATACAACAGCTTCTACTTCGTCACCTTTTTTGTAGTTACGAACAGCTTCTTCACCTGTCACATTCCAAGAAATGTCAGATAAGTGAACTAAACCATCGATACCACCTTCAAGACCGATGAAGATACCGAAATCAGTGATAGATTTGATTTTACCTGTCACTTTATCGTTTTTATTGTGAGTTGTTGCGAAGTGTTCCCAAGGATTTGCTTTACATTGTTTTAAACCTAATGAGATACGACGACGTTCTTCATCAACTTCAAGCACCATTACTTCAACTACATCACCTACGCTAACAACTTTAGATGGATGAATGTTTTTGTTTGTCCAATCCATTTCTGAAACGTGAACTAAACCTTCAACACCGTCTAAAATTTCAACGAAACAACCGTAGTCTGTTAAGTTAGTTACTTTACCGGTTAATTTGCTATTTACAGGGTGGTTTTGAGCAATTGCGACCCATGGATCTTGACCTAATTGTTTTAAGCCTAATGATACACGAGTTTTCTCTTTATCAAATTTAAGGACTTTAACAGTTACTTCTTGACCTACAGCAACTACTTCACTTGGATGTTTAACACGTTTCCATGCCATATCTGTGATATGTAATAAACCGTCAACACCACCTAAATCAACGAATGCACCGTAATCAGTTAAGTTTTTAACCGTACCAGTTACAACTGAACCTTCAACTAAGTTCGCTAATACTTCATCACGATCTTGGTTGCTTTCAGATTCAATTACCGCACGACGAGAAACAACTACGTTATTACGTTTTTGGTCAAGTTTGATAACTTTAAATTCTAATTCTTTACCTTCTAGGTTTAACGAATCGCGAACTGGACGAGTATCAACTAATGAACCAGGTAAGAATGCACGAACACCGTTTAATTCAACAGTGAAACCGCCTTTTACTTTACCGTTAACGAAACCGATAACTGTAGCTTGTTCTTCGAATGCTTTTTCTAAAGCAATCCAAGCTTCGTTACGTTTTGCATCACCACGAGAAACAACTGTTTCACCAAAGCCGTCTTCAACTGCTTTAAGAACAACATCTACTTGATCGCCAACTTGAACTTCTAATTCACCTTGAGCGTTCATAAATTCTTCAGCAGGGATTGATGATTCAGATTTGAAACCTGTATCAACAATTACATAACCTTTTTGAATAGCAACAACAGTTCCTTTAACCACATCACCTAAACGCGGAGTTGCGACAAAAGATTCTTCTAGTAGTTGAGCAAACGATAATTCTGACATAATTTTCTTCTTAAATAAAAATGAACATCCATCCAACATCCTGTCAAACGGGGTTAGTAATAATTACTAAACACATCCTGTGTTCAGCAAAACAAAATTAAATTGTTCTGAATTTAGCAACATGCTCTAATGCTTGAGCAATTACCTCTTCAATCGACATATTAGTCGAGTCTAACAATAACGCATCTTTAGCCGGAACTAACGGCGCAACAGCCCGATTTCTATCTCGAAAATCACGTTCTTTAATCTCGGCTAAAATCTCGTCAAAGTTAGCATTAAATCCTTTATCTTGCAACTGTTTTACACGTCTTTTTGTACGTTCTTCAGCACTAGCGTCAAGAAATAATTTTACTTGTGCATCAGGAAAGACAACTGTTCCCATATCACGCCCATCGGCGATAAGACCTTTAGACGAACTAAAATCTCTTTGGCGTTGTAGTAATGCTTCTCTCACCTTAGGGAAAACAGCTACTTTTGAAGCATTTTGCCCTGCTTCTGCGGTACGAATCTGATCACCAACATTTTCCCCATTTAGGATAACATTAATTTCACCATTTTCAGGTACAAACTTCACATCTAAATGACGACCAACATCTGCTAATTTAGCTTCATCATCTAACGCAACGCCTAATTTAATCGTCGCCAAAGCCGTAATACGATAAATTGCACCGGAATCCAAAAAATCAAAACCTAATTTTTCCGCTAAAGCATGACATAATGTCCCTTTGCCCGCACCACTTGGGCCATCCACCGTAATCACAAAATTACTCATAAAACACCTTAAACTTTATTTATTCTAAATTTATAACTCCGGAAATTCTCCAATAATGACATTAACTGTAAAGACTTTGCCATTACGTAAAACTTGAACCTTCACTTTTGTTCCCGGCTTAATATTTGCTAAAACATCCATCATTTGGGTTGGAGATACAGCCTCAACCGAACCTACTGCTAATATCCGGTCCCCCTCTTCAATTCCTGCTCGTGCAACAGGCCCATTAACAGCAATACCTGTAATTAAAACACCTTTCTGTTCATTATCATCAGACAAAGAAGAGTATAAGGAACTGTTTACGCCAAAATATCCTCGAATTACGCGTCCATCTTTAATAATCTTTTCCATAATTTGTTTCGCTAAATTGATAGGAATTGAGAAATTTAATCCTTCTGCCAATTCATCACTGGTTTTCCCTAAACTTAACGTATTAATACCGACCAATTCGCCTGCTGTATTAACTAATGCCCCACCAGAATTACCTTTATTGATTGATGCATCAGTCTGAATAAAATTTTGGCGTACCGCCGTCTGTTAAGGCATTTCGTCCTGTTGCACTGATAATGCCTTGTGTAATACTTTGTCCTAAATTAAGCGGATTACCGATTGCAAGCACAATATCACCGACACGAACCGGACGGTTATTATTTTGAGGAATCGTTGGTAAATGTTCAGCTTCTATTTTTAACACTGCCAAATCGGTCAATGTGTCATCTCCCACCAATTTAGCATCAAAAATTTGACCTGTTTGTAGTGCTACTGTAATTTGTGTCGCATTCTGAATAACATGCTTATTTGTCAGAATATAACCATTTTCTGTCATTATCACCCCTGAACCAAGATTTTTTATTTCAAGGGAATCTCCAGATTGATTAATTGACTCATTATAAACATTCACAACAGCAGGAGAAGCTAATCTGACCGCTTCATGATAACTTAGGATATTATTGGAATTATAGGCTTTTACAATAAAAGGTGAGCGAACTAAAGGTGCGACCACAAGAATCAGAAATGCACAAAATAAGCCAAATATAACCGCTTGTATGATCTTCTTTAGCATATTATGTTCCTTATAATTTCTTACAGATTCTGAAAATAATGACTCAAAGAGATAGATTAACTTATTAAAACTGCATATAACGAAAAAGGCGATTTCCTGAGGGAAAATCGCCTTTTATATAATTGGTGCTCTGGGCGAGACTCGAACTCGCACATCCTATGGACACTACCCCCTCAAGATAGCGTGTCTACCAATTCCACCACCAGAGCTTAATCTTTCCAAAATTATTGAGGAATATCGTTATTTTGGTTTTCTGTTTTTGGTTGTTCAACTTTTTGTTGAACGCCACTTAAATCTTCAAACTGACTTTTTGGTGCTACTTGATGCGAATTTAAATTGCCGATAAGTAAGCTAATACCAAAAAAGATAATGGCTAAAACCGCTGTTGTTCTTGATAAGAAATTAGCTGAACCAGCTGAACCGAATACGGTTCCTGACGCACCGCCACCAAATGAGGCACCTGCATCAGCTCCTTTACCTTGTTGCATTAAAACAAAACCAATTAATGCAATTGCAACAACGAGATAAATAATTGTTAGTACGTTTAACATTTAAACTCTCTATTATTTTGTCCGCGATAAATTTCAGATTTTACAATTAAAATCTACTTGCGATGGCGTGCATAATATAGATTTCACATTCGCCTTGCAAGCTATTTTTTTATTTCAATTAGGCATTTGCCTTATTTTTCAGCAACTTGTGAATTTTTCTTAAAACTTGACCGCTTACGATAGGATACAGGTGGTTGAATTTGACTTAAATTCTGTAAGTTCTGCCTATCTGTATGCAATAATTCCGGTAACTTACTAGTTAAAGTAGCCATAAATTGCTGATAACTCGCTTGTTTTTTACTAATGTCCGTTAATTGCATTTCCCAATGTGCAGTCATATCTGGCTGAGTCGCTTCATCCGGCAATGCACTAATTAAAATCCGTCCTGCTTCCGTGCTATGGATATTCCGTCCTTTTTTAACTAAAAATCCTCGTTTGAATAACAATTCTATAATACCGGCACGCGTTGCTTCTGTCCCTAAACCATCTGTTTCACGCAATACCTTTTTAAGCTGTTTATCTTGCACAAAACGCGCAATACCAGTCATTGCAGACAATAAACTTGCATCGGTAAAATGACGAGGAGGCTGGGTTTTCTTACTAACAATCTCTCCCTGTTCACAATATAACTGTCGCCCTTTCTTCACAACCGGTAACAACGGTTCTAACACTTCATCACTGTCTTCTTTACCTAGTAATGCTTTCCAACCGGCAACAATCAAGTTTCGAGCTTGCGCATTAAAAACGCCACCGACGATATCCAATACGATTTTACCTTTGCGATATTCCGCATCCGGACAAAATTGCATTAAGTATTGGCGAGCAATCAGTTGATAAATACGCTTTTCGTTTTCAGTTAGTTGTATCGAACCTTGGCGAGCAGTTGGAATAATGGCGTGGTGCGCTTCCACCTTTTTATCATTCCAACAGCGATTACGAATTTCCGGATTAACCACCTCAGGCTTTTCTTTATATTCATCTAGGTGATGAGCGATTGCCGCCATCACTTTAAAACGATCAGCATAATGCTCATTCGGTAAATAACGGTTATCCGAACGGGGATAAGTAATTAACTTATGCGTTTCGTATAGCTTCTGACAAATATCCAACACTGCCTGTGCCGACAAACCGTAACGACGTGCCGCATCAATTTGTAACACCGATAATGAATAAGGTAGCGGTGCGGTTTCGGTTTCAATTTTATCTTGATAGTCCGTGACCAATGCTTGCTTGGTCGGTAATGCGTTTAACCACATTTTCCGCCAAACTTCTGGATAACACACGACCGTCTTCATCTTGATAATCTTCGCACGCCTTACTCGGTTGCCATTGTGCGGTAAAGCGTTCTTGAGTTTCTGGCACCACAATATGCGCTAATACTTCAAAATAGTCTTTCGGTACGAAATGTTCAATTTCCAAATCTCGGCGTACAATTAAGCCTAACACAGGAGTTTGCACACGCCCTACTGATAATACACCTTGATAGCCTGCCCAACGTCCTTGTAAGGTATAAGCACGTGTCATATTAATGCCATATAACCAATCTGCCCTTGCACGTGCTAATGCCGAGGTGGCAAGCGGTATAAAATCACGATTATTTTGCAATTTATCAATCGCCTTTTTGACTGCACTCGGATTGAGATCGCTCACTAAACAACGCTGAATCTGATTACGCTTTTCTGCCGGCACATTTAGATAACTGAACACTTCATCAACGAGTAGCTGTCCCTCTCTGTCCGGGTCACCAGCATTGACCAATACATCCGCTTTTTTTACTAATTTTTCGACCGCTTTCAGTTGCTTTAATGTCTCTTTTTTAGGCACTAACTGCCATTGTTGTGGAATAATCGGCAAATGTTCCATACGCCACATTTTAAAACGTTCATCATAAACATCCGGCTCTGCTTGTTCCAATAAATGACCGATACACCAAGTGACCACATCATGTTCACCGCATTGGATATACCCCTCTCCTCGAGTATGAGGTTTAGGTAATACATCTGCAATTGCTCTCGCTAAACTTGGTTTTTCCGCTAAAAATACTCTCAATGCGATTATTCCTAATATAATTCTGCTTATCTTGCTAAAAATTGTCGGATGTTTCTCAATAAAAAGCAATATTCATTTTTGATGCTAAACAAACTAAAAAGGCTGAATCCGATATTTACCAGATTCAGCCTTTGAAGATCAATATACTCAATTAGATTGAATAATTACGCGTTACCGCCAGTGATTTTAGCAACTTCTGTCGCGAAATCTTCTTCAACTTTCTCGATACCTTCACCAACTTCTAAACGAATGAAGTTAGTTACTTTAGTATTGACAGATTTTAAGTAGTCGCCTACTGATTGTGAAGGATCCATTACAAATGCTTGACCTGTTAATGAAACTTCACCAGTGAATTTCTTCATACGACCTTCAACCATTTTCTCTGCGATTTCTTTTGGTTTACCAGAGTTGATTGCAATGTCGATTTGGATTTGACGTTCATGTTCAACAACTTCTGCTGAAACATCTTCAGGGTTTACAAATTCAGGGCGACTTTTTCGCAACGTGCATTGCAACTTTTTTCAATTCTTCCTCTGAACCTTCACCTGCTACTAACACACCGATTTTTGCACCGTGTAAGTATTGAGCGATAACTTGACCATCTAAGTATTGAACACGACGAATGTTCATGTTTTCACCGATTTTAGCCACTAATGTCGCACGTTTTTCTTCAAATTGTCTTGCTAATGTTTCAATCGTTGTATCTTTGTTTGCTAATGCGAAATCAGCAACTTCGTTTGCTAAACCTAAGAAACCTGCATCTTTTGCTACGAAGTCAGTTTCACAGTTCATTTCTACTAATACACCGAAGCCTGCACCGATACGTGCTAAAATAACGCCTTCTGCCGCTACACGACCTGCTTTTTTAGCCGCTTTAGCTTGACCAGATTTACGCATGTTGTCGATTGCTAATTCGATATCACCGTTTGCTTCAACTAACGCTTTTTTACATTCCATCATACCTGCGCCAGTACGTTCACGAAGTTCTTTTACGAGTGATGCTGTGATTTCAGCCATTTTGTATTCCTCTAAGGTTGAATTAGATAAGAAAAGCAGGGGGATAAAAATCGCCCCTGCTCCAAAGTGATTTAAGGGCTATGCCTTAATAACGATTATTCAGCTGTTGCTTCTAACTCAGCTTCAACGTTTGAACCACGACCTTCTTTAACTGCTTGCTGATCTTGCATCTAAGTAAAGTTGGATTGCACGTGTTGCGTCATCGTTACCCGGGATGATGTAGTTAACACCGTCTGGTGTAGAGTTTGTATCAACGATAGCAAATACTGGAATACCTAAGTTGTTTGCTTCTTTGATTGCGATATGCTCGTGGTCAGCACCGATGACGAAAATTGCATCCGGAAGACCAGCCATATCTTTGATACCGCCTAAGCTTAACTCTAATTTTTCTAACTCACGAGTACGCATTAACGCTTCTTTTTTAGTGATTTTGTCAAAAGTACCGTCTTGAGTTTGAGCTTCTAAATCTTTTAAACGTTTGATTGATTGACGTACTGTTTTCCAGTTAGTCAACATACCACCTAACCAACGATGGTTTACGTAGAATTGTTGGCAATCTACTGCTGCCGCTTTAACTGCTTCAGACGTCGCACGTTTTGTACCAACGAATAAAATTTTACCATTGTTGCTTGAAATGCGAGTTAATTCTGCTAAAGCTTCGTTGAATAAAGGTAAAGTTTTTTCTAAGTTGATTACGTGAACACCGTTACGCGCACCGAAAATGAATGGTTTCATTTTTGGGTTCCAGTAACGAGTTTGGTGACCATAGTGAACGCCCGCGTTAAGCATATCGCGCATAGAAACTTGTGCCATAAGAATTTTCCTTAAATGTTGTTTGCTTTGTCACTTATGCAAGACAAAGCGGGGTTTAGCCTCCACATATCCTAATAAATCAACCACTTACGTAGCACCCCAATCATTAGCTTTTGATATGTGTGTGTTTTAGTGTTAAAAAATAAATGTGAATGTTTCTCGCCCAAAATTATTCAGACAAAAAACGGGGCGAATTATGCCAAAAAACAAACAAAATTGCCAGTAATTTTTTACAAAAATGGCAATAAGGTTGACCGCTTGTTATTTAACAACAGCCCATACAACAATAACTTTCTCGCTCGCTTAAATTGATTTGTTTATTATGAAATTGCTGTAAGGTACAACGATGTCCCACACTAATAATAATGCTGTTCGGCAATCGGTTTCGAATTGTTCGATATAAGATCGCTTCAGTTGGTTCGTCTAATGCCGAGGTGGTTTCATCCAAGAAAATCAATTCCGGTTTTGCCAACAAAATCCGTACAAAAGCAATACGTTGTAATTCGCCCGGCGAAAGCGTGGCTTGCCAATCGGTATCAAAATCGAGTGAATCCATATATTTATCTAGACAACACTCTTGCATTGTCGCTTTTAGCTGTTCGTCAGTCACGGATAAACTCGGATAACAGATTGCATCACGTAAACTGCCTTGCGGTACATAAGGACGTTGTGGCAAGAATAACGGTTGTTCTAAACAAGCACGCTCCGCCACACCAAACGTTTCAAACGGGTAAATTCCTGCCAATGCCTTTAATAACGTAGTTTTACCCGTACCGGAAGCCCCCTGAATCAGTAATGAATCACCAGTATGTAGTTCTATATTGATATTTTTCAGCAAAATTTGACCGCTTGCATCTTTAATACCGAAATCCTTCAAGACAAATCCTCGAGAACAAGGATAAGGAATATGTATCGGCATCCGATCAAGTTTATTAAGCGTCGTGAAAAATCCGTATAAACGGTTTAAACGGGCTTGATATAGCGTAAACTCTTCATAAAACAAGCGAAAAAACGACAATGCACGCATCAAGCGATTAAATGATTGTACCGTTTGATGCATATCGCCTAAAGTTGCTTGTCCGGCAAAAAAACGAGGAGCTTGTAACATCAAAGGTAAAATCATTGCTACTTGTGTGACACCGGTATTAAAACCATCTAATCCCAACATCTTGCGAACAATCTTCCAACGATTGGCAATGATATAATCGAATTTAGCGGTTAAATTACGCTGTTCTCGAGATTCTCCCGAATAAAAGGCGATACTTTCCGCATTATCCCGTACACGAATTAACGAATAACGATAATCGCCTTGTAATTTTTCTTTATTAAAATTTAAACGAATCAGCGGTCGTCCAATCCAAACCGATAAAACAGTCGCAAAAATAATAAACAGATAAATAAAGAACACTACGCCCTTTGGAATATCTACACCGAATAGCGTCAATAGTCCCGACAAGCCCCATAAGATAATAGTAAACTCAATGGTGGCAACAATCGAATTAATCACACCTCGAGTAACTTCCACCGTTCCCGAAACAAAAGCGGTTGCGTCCTGTTCGATACGTTGATCAATATTATCTGGCAAATGCTTTTCATACTGCAAAAGGTAGTAATTTTTATTCTGCAACCAACGATGTAACATTTCGCTATTCAGTTTTTCCAACCATTTAATTTCAAACGACTGTGTCAGGAAATAGTTGATGATCGAATGAATAATCTTGACGATAACTAACAACGCATTAATGCCAGCAAAAAACCAAAATGCTTCGATCTCTTTGTCTTGTAATGATTTATATAACCCGTTGTAGAAAAAGGTGTTTAAGACGCTGATACGTACTTCCAGTAAGATCAAAAAGATCAGCAATAAAAGTAAGCCTATTGTTTTGCCTTTGTGACTTTTTTGCCAACATGGTCGGGTAATATGCCAAAAGCGGTGTCCGAACTCAGTTTGTTTGAGTAACCAACTCGTCACTAAAAGTCCGATGGATACGCAACAAAGTGTACTTATCAACCATAAAAAACTATTATTTAATTCTGTTTGCCAATTCATGTAAAAATATATAAAAATCACGTTTCCGAATAAAAAAACAAGCGGTCGGAATTGGCAAATTTTTTGCAAAATCCGACCGCTTGCCAAATGGCTATTTAAAATGAATATTCCATATTAGCCCAGTAAGTACGAGGCATACCTAACACGGCAAAACTGCGGTCATATTGACCACGTTGTACTTGCCAATAGTGCTTATTAAAGGCATTTTCTACTCCAGCCCGTAAAGTCAACGTCTGTTTATCCGCGACTTTCACCACATATTTTGCTCCGAAATCCACTGTGGTATAGGACGGCAAACGATAATTCGCCTTCGTATCCTGATAAGATTTACCATAATATTGTAGTGCGGCATTTAACGTTAAGTTAGCCACAAACGGCGTATCCCATTCCACATTCGCCTTTGCCATCCAACGAGGGCTGGTTACTTGCACGCCGTCGGTAATCACATCGGAATAAGTCGGGAAATCAAAGACTTTCGCTTGGTTATAAGTTAACCCTAATGACGGACGTAACGTATTATTTAACAAACTTGCATAGGTATTCAATTCAATCCCACGATTACGTTCTTTTCCATGTTCTTTTCCTGCAAGTGCTTTTAACGTTTCTTTATTACCACGAATAATCCCCGGACGGCGAATTTCATAAGCACTTAGTGTCGTAGTAAGCCAATTATCCCAGTTTTTACGCACGCCGACCTCGATTTGCTTGCTGACACGCGGGCTATTCATTTCACCGGTTTCCGCATCAACATTACCCGGTTCTAAATCTTCTAAATAGTTACCGTAAAACACTAAATCCGGATTCAGCACATAAGCAAGTGTTACCATCGGGCTAAAACGATCTGCTCTCACTTCAGTATTATCCGATTTATTCTGTTGCTTAATCCACTGAAAACGACCACCTAAAGTTAGACGAACACTATTTTCAATCAAACCTAAGGTATCCGCAAAGGCAAGACTATTGGCACTCAGTTTTGAATCCACGCCTTGGGTATTTGCAGTTAAATCAAAGTTTTTTAACGGTGCAAAGCTTGGTGCATAGATTGTACCACCTTTAATTCTTCCGTTAGTTTTACTGCTTTGGTCATGATCTCGTTGACGTACTACTGAATCAAAGGCTAAATTCCAATTATGTGAAACTGCCCCTGTTTCAAAATCACCCTGTAATTTCAAATTACCGCTGGTAGTACGAGAACGGAAGTCCATACCACGAATACCGCTTACTTCAAACTCACCGTTTTGTTCAGGTTTGGTAATCTGTCCGAATGCACCTGAATAGCGAGATTCCATATGACCCAAACCACCCGATAACATCATTCCGTAAGGGAGATCATATTCAAATGTCCCCATAACCGTTTCATCTTCGGTAGTCTGTCCTAACCAATGCGGATTTAAGTTAGTTTTACCATTAGGGGCAGACGGAACGGTATAAACTAGATTTTGTAGATCTTGCAGACGAGCACGCCCGCCATCAGTATCACGCTTACTATACATATAATCCAAGCCTACCCGTAATTTCTCGCCTTGGTAATCAGCACCGATTGCCAATTCTTTATTCATTTCATCGTAATCGTTACGTGCAGTATTACCGTCACGATATTTACCGCTCACACGCACACCCCATTCGTTATTCGCACCAAAACGGCGACCGAAATCGAAGGTTTCTTGTAAACGATTATTACTATACCAACCGAAGCCTATTTTATTAATGTCTTCATCAGTTGCTCGTTTAGTTTCGATATTCATTGAAGCACCGGCAGAACCTTCCGGATCCATACCGGTAGTTGCCGTGGAAGCCCCTTTGATTAATTGTGCCGAAGCAACTGCTGTTGTAGGAGAGTTATAAGCGGAATATAGACCAGCTAAACCATTAACACTCACTTGACGCATATCTAATTGTAAATTACGTACATACACACCGGATAACGTATTACTTTCGCCACCAAAATTCATCACTGAAGCATCGGTTTTCGCAATGGCATCAACTACGTTACGTGGTGCTTTATCCTCAAAGGCTTTCTCATCATAATTCACCACTGAAATCGGCGAAGTAAACGCAGTCTGTCTACCAAGTAGACTTAAATTCACAATTTCTTTCTGTTTATCACCGGCGACTTTTGCTTTTTCAAATTGGGCTGTCACATCAATATGCTCTAATGTTGTTGCTTCCTCTGCCAATGCCATTGTCGGTAAGACAAATAATGCCGTATAAATTACGCTATGCTTAAACTTCATAAGACGCTTCCATAAAATAATTAATTAAGAAATACAAAAATTAATAGATTTAATTTATTGAAAATCATTATCAATAATAGTTACAAATCATACAGACTTCCAAAATAAAAATCTCTCTCATCTAGCATTATTTATTTTTCTTTACAAAGTAATTGCACAAAGCAACAAGCAGTCCTTTTTAACTCAAGTCTTGTAAGGACATGAGTTAAAACAACCGCTTATCATCAATATTAAATAGAATTAAAACTATCGTGTCGTTTTCATTAGCCAACCAAATAAACCAATAATTAACATCATCACAATAATTAAGGTTGAACCGTATGCTACTGCTAATCCATATGCACCGTCTTCAACTCGATTCAGAATATAAGATGTCGCAACTCTGGTGCTCGGCGATACTAAAAATACAATTGCACTAATCGTCGTCATTGAACGAACAAAGCTAGTGACCAATGCTGATAAAAATGCTGGTTTTAACAATGGCAAGGTTACAAATAGTAAAGTTTTCAACGAACTTACTCTTAATGAAAACGAGGCTTCATCGAGTGATTTATCCAATTGCCGCAATGCCGCCATACAAGCTCGCATACCAATCGGCATATTACGTGTTACCATCGACAACACAATAATTACTGCCGTGCCGGTGAGATAAAACGGCGAATGATTAAACGCCACCACATAAGACACGCCGGCAACCGTCCCCGGTACGGCAAAACAAAGCAAGGTAATAAATTCCAAACTTTGTTTGCCGACAAAGTTACGACGAGTCAGTAAATAAGCGATTAATAACCCCAATATCGCACTAATCGGAGCGGCAATCAGTGAGTACAATACCGTTTGAATCAATGACGGAAAACCGCCCTGATCTAAACCTTGCCCAAATAATTTACGATAATTTTCTAAGGTAAAGCTATGATCCACACCCCAATTTACGGTAAAGTCGCCGTAAAAAATCGAGCCGTACAGTAAAACGGTAAAACCAACCCAAGCGACGAGTATGCAAAAAATTAGGCTTTTTAGACCGCTTGGTAACGGTTGGAATGCTCCTCGATACCCTTTTCCGGAAACCGTGACGTAAGATCCTTTACCAATCCACCAATATTGAATCAGAAAAAATAGCAAGGAAAAGCCGAGTAAAATCGCACCTAAACCGCTTGCCGCATAATCCAATTGTGTGCCGACAAGGTAAAAATAAATTTGGCTCGCCAATACATCGAAATTACCGCCCAACACAAACGGTGTACTAAAATCGGCAAGTGATTGTACGGTAATCACTAAAAACGAATTGGCTAATGCCGGTTTAAGCAACGGTAATAATACAAAGCGGAAAGTTTGCCAACTGTTTGCTCGTAACGTATAACTCGCCTCTTCCAGCACCACGTTAGATGACTTTAACGCACCTTCTAAAATCATAAACGCCATCGGTGTAAGTGCTAAGGTGTGTGAAAGCGCAATCCCTGTAAAGCCATACAGCCAATTTGCACGAAAGCCGAAATATTCCACCAAAAAGTCAGTAATATAGCCGGAACGTCCAAGCATTAACACTATGCCCAAACTCACCACAAAAGGCGGTGTGACCATCGGCAAAACCGAAAAAAATTTACTGAGCAAGCGAGTGCGTTTGCTGGCCATTCGCGTGGTATAAAGTGCAAAACATAAACCGAGAACAGTTGATAGCACGCCTACAGTTGCTGATACACTTAACGAGTTCCAAATAATGCGTAAAAGATAGCTTTGCTCTAGGATCACAAGCGCATTGCCTTCGCTGAACATCGTGCTAAAAATTGTGGTGATCGGATATAAAATAAAAAGCACTATCGTTAATACCACCACTAACAGGCTCACAATCATAAAGCGATCCGCTTGTAGCACCTTCAAATTCGCCAATGCATTACTACTGATTGCTAATAGTGCTAAAGCAAGAAAAATAATCGCATAACCGAAACGATAATTAAGATAAACGGCGGAAGATAACAGAAAAAATATGAGAAACAACGCCAAACCCAATTCGATTCGGTCAGCGTAAAGTGAGATCTTTGATGTAACGAAACACTGGAAAAATCAGTAAACCGCCAAACCAAAGCCAACTTATATTCGGATTGTTCCAGCCCATTGCCGCAACGAGTTCACTTTCAGTTGCACCAAATAACCCGTAATGTAGCGCTTGCGAGGGCAAACAAGCAAAGGCAAGCAATGCTAATAAGATCCAAAAATAAGAATGAGAAAAACGTTGTAACATAAAAGATTTGTCGTGTTTAAAAAATAGTAGGGGCGAACAGTGTTCGCCCACATTATTTTCACAGCTAATTATTTCGCTAATTTAATTTCAGTAAGCCATTTATCAATTAAACGCTTACCTTCTTCACTCGAACCGAATTTATCAAAATCGAAATCCAATAAGTCGAGTTTTTTCGGATCTACCGAGCTTGGTGAAGCCTTCGCATTCACATTGGTCGGAATCTGATATACACCATGTTCTCGCCACGGTAATTCTTGTGATTCGGCACTTAACACGTAATCCATAAATAATTTAGCATTTTCTAAATTACGTGCGTTCTTAATAATACTCGCTCCGCCCAACGCATAACCGACTTTACCTGCCGGAATCACTGTTTCAACTGGCGCACCTTTTTCTTTTTCAGTCGCATACGCATGTACAAAACCGATACTTGCCGCACTTCACCACGGGCAAGATTTGCTGTGACTAAATTACTTTTTACATATTGTGATACGTTTTCATTTAATTTCTTAAGATACTCGAACGCTTTTTCTTCACCCAATTTCTGAATAAGTGTTGCCATAATCGTGTAAGTCGTCCCTGAAGATCTGGGATCCGGCAACTGAATCTCACCTTTAAATGCCGGATTCAACAAATCATCCCAGCTTTGCGGCGCTTTCACGCCCAATTTCTGTAACTTCTCACTATTTACCCCAAAACCCAACACTAACATATAGATAATCGAGGTTTTATCGCCACGTTTTTCCATTAGTGATTTAAATTGCGGCAGAATCTCCGCTTGTTTTGGCGAACGATAACTTTCTAATAAGCCAAGTTCTCCGGCTTGGAAATGCGGTTCAATCGTACCACCGACCCAAATATCCGCCTGTGGATTGTCTTTTTCCGCTTTAATTTTGCCGAAAATCGTACCGGTACCGCCGTGGATAAACTGCGTTTCAACCTGATATTGCTTCGCAAACTTTTGAGTTAAATTTTCACACACCTCATTTTGCGCCGTACAATAAACAGTTAAACACCCCTCCGCCTGAGCCGTGTTCGCACTTAATAATGCCGATGTTGTACTTGCGATTAGAGCCAACGTTTTTAGTTTTGCTTTCATTATGCTTATCCTTTTTTATTTGCCGAAAATAGTGCGTCATTCTCAAGATAAACAGACATGATTTAAAGAGTCAGAAATTAATATTTTAACAGGGTCAGATTTACTAATAATGCTAATAAAATAACAAGCGGTCGTTTTGCAAAAAATTTCACAAAAACGACCGCTTGTAGGAATCAAGATCACTGTAAAACAACAATTACTTAGTAATTGCGCCTAAGATGCCACGCATGATTTGTTTAGAAACTTGGTTAGTCAGCTTTTTCGCTACCGATTTAGTCACTTCACTCACCACTTGCTCAGCAACGGTTTGATCTTTTTCTTTTTCGTGCCGAAAATCGAAGCGATCATACCACCAAAGAAATCGCTTTCCTCTTCCGCCTTTTCCGCTTCGGCTTGTTGCTGGGCGGCTTGTGCCTGTGCAACCTGAGCATTTAGCAATTCATATGCAGATTCGTTATCCACATACTGGCTGTAATAAGTATACAGATCATCTTGTTTCACTAACGCATCACGCTCCGCCACCGATAACGGGGTTAATTGGCTTTTTGGTGGGTAAATATATGCCACTTCGACTGGCGTTGGCATACCTTTTTCGTCTAGCACAGAAATTAACGCTTCACCCACACCAAGTTGGGTAATTGCTTCAACCACGTCCACACCTTTATTGGCACGGAAGGTTTCTGCCGCCGATTTTACCGCTTTTTGATCACGTGGCGTGAAGGCACGTAAAGCGTGCTGTACACGGTTACCTAACTGACCTAATACCGAGTCTGGTAAATCTAACGGGTTCTGCGTCACAAAATACACGCCAACCCCTTTCGAACGAATTAAACGCACCACTTGTTCGATTTTATCCACTAATACTTTTGGTGCACCGTCAAACAATAAATGAGCTTCATCAAAAAACAGTACAAATTTCGGTTTCTCCGGATCACCGACTTCTGGTAGAGTTTCGAATAATTCTGCCAAAAACCATAATAAAAACGCACCATACATACGAGGCGAATTAATTAACTTCTCTGAATTGAGTACATTAATCACGCCTTTACCATCACGGGTTTGCATCCAATCTTGCAGATTTAACGCTGGCTCACCGAATAAATTAGTCGCACCTTCATTTTCAAGTGCCAATAATGCACGTTGAATCGCACCGACACTCGCCGAAACATTACCATATTCCACTTGAAATTCTTTCGCATTTTCCGCTACAAATTTAAGTAACGCACGTAAATCTTTTAAATCGATAAGCAATAAACCACGATCGTCCGCCACACGGAAAACCAAGTTTAATAAACCTTCTTGGGTGTCATTTAAATTTAATAAACGAGAAAGCAACATTGGTCCCATTTCAGAAATCGTGGTGCGAAGTGGAATCCCCGTTTCACCGAATACATCCCAATAGGAAACCGGATAACCACTTAAATAGCTCTCACCACCTAATTGGAATTGTTCGACACGCTCTGCAATTTTACCGGATAAACTGCCCGCTTGTGCAAGCCCTGAAAGGTCACCTTTTACATCGACCAAGAAAACCGGCACACCGTCATCACTGAAGGCTTCTGCGAATTTACGTAATGTTACCGTTTTTCCCGTCCCCGTTGCACCGGCAATTAAGCCGTGACGGTTTGCCATTTTTGAATTTAATGAAATAATTTGCCCTGTTTTCGTTTGGGCGAGTGCGTATTGTGCCATATGGATACTCTTAAATAATGACGTTTATCATAAAATTGAACCGTATCATTTTATGCTTTTTTCTTACTAACTTTAAAGCCTTTTTAGTAATTTCTTAGAAGGAGTAACTTTCTATTAACAGGATATAAGATCAAAAAAGCGGTTAAAATTTGCTTATTCTCAGCAAATTCCAACCGCTTATTCAAATTAAGCTATAAAAGTCAAATTAACGTTTTTTTGCTTTTGCGTTTGGTAAGTCGGTAATAGAACCTTCAAACACTTCCGCCGCTAAGCCTACAGATTCGTGTAATGTAGGGTGAGCGTGGATAGTTAAAGCGATATCTTCCGCATCACAACCCATTTCGATTGCAAGCCCGATTTCACCTAATAATTCGCCACCGTTGCTACCTACGATTGCACCACCAAGTAAACGGTGTGTATCTTTATCGAAGATAAGTTTTGTCATACCTTCTGAACACTCAGAAGCGATCGCACGACCTGAAGCGACCCATGGGAATTTCGCTACTTCAAAGTTTAAGCCTTCTTGACGACATTCTTTTTCTGTTTTACCAACCCAAGCCACTTCCGGCTCAGTATAAGCGATTGATGGAATCACTTTCGGATCGAAATAGTGTTTTTGACCTGCAATCACTTCTGCCGCAACGTGACCTTCGTGAACACCTTTGTGAGCTAACATTGGTTGTCCAACGATATCACCGATAGCGAAGATGTGTGGTACGTTAGTACGCATTTGTTTGTCAACTGCGATAAAACCACGATCATCAACGTTTACGCCAGCTTTACCAGCATCGATTAATTTACCATTTGGCACACGACCGATAGCCACTAATACTGCATCATAACGTTTAGTATCGTTACATGCTTTACCTTCCATTGAAACGTAGATACCGTCATCTTTTGCATCAACTGCCGTTACTTTCGTTTCAAGCATTAGCTTGAATTTTTTCTCGATTTGTTTAGTGTAGATCGCAACAATATCTTTATCTGCTTGCAGGAATAACTTGGTCAAACATTTCAACCACTTCAACTTCTGCACCTAACGCATGATATACAGTACCCATTTCTAAACCGATAATACCACCACCCATTACGAGTAATTTTTTCGGTACTTCTTTTAATTTAAGTGCATCTGTTGAATCCCAAATACGAGGATCTTCGTGTGGGATAAACGGAAGCTGAATTGGACGAGAACCTGCGGCAATAATTGCGTTATCGAATTTAATTGTTGTCGGATTACCGTCACGATCACGAGCCACTAAAGTATTCGGATCAGTAAATGTTGCTAAACCTTCTACTACCGTTACTTTTCGTGCTTTAGCCATACCCGCTAAACCACCAGTTAATTTAGACACAACTGCTTCTTTACCCGCACGTACTTTATCTAAATCGATTGTCGGCTCACCAAATGTAATACCATTTTTCTCTGCGTGTTTCGCTTCTTCAATCACTTTTGCAACGTGTAGTAATGCTTTAGATGGGATACAACCTACATTTAAGCACACACCACCTAAAGTTGAATAACGTTCAACGATGACTGTTTCTAAACCTAAATCCGCACAACGGAATGCTTGCTGAGTAACCGGCAGGACCAGCACCAAGCACCACAACTTGCGTTTTAATTTCTTTGCTCATAATTATTCCTTTGTTGTAGGGACGTAACACTTACGTCCTTAAACACACATCGTATGTTCCTACGATACAAGCGGTTAATTTTGCAAATATTTCTACAAAGTCAACCGCTTACCTATTACATTACTAAGCGACGAATGTCTGCTAATACGCCATTGATGTAAGTTAAGAATCTTGCACCATCCGCACCGTCAATTACACGGTGGTCAAATGATAATGCTAATGGAAGCATTAAGCGTGGTTCAAATTCTTTACCGTTCCATACTGGAGCCATTTCAGACTTAGATACACCTAAAATTGCAACTTCTGGTGCATTTACGATCGGAGTAAAGTGTGTTGTACCTAAACCACCGATACTTGAAATCGTAAAGCAACCACCTTGCATATCTGATGCGGTTAATTTACCGTCACGTGCTTTTTTAGATACTTCCATTAACTCGCGTGAAAGTTCAACGATACCTTTTTTGTTCACATTTTTGAATACTGGAACAACTAAACCATTCGGTGTATCTACTGCAACGCCGATGTTAATATATTTTTTCAAGGTTAAGCGTTGTGCATCTTCAGAGATTGAGCTATTGAAACGTGGGAACGCTTCTAATGCTTTTGCAACCGCTTTCATAATGAATACTACTGGTGTAATCTTCACGTCTAATTTTTGTTTTTCCGCAAGTTTGTTTTGCTCTTTACGGAATGCTTCTAACTCAGTGATATCTGTACGATCGAAGTGTGTAACGTGAGGAATCATTACCCAGTTACGGTGTAAGTTTGCACCAGAAATCTTATTGATACGGCTTAATTCTACTTCTTCAATTTCACCGAATTTGCTGAAGTCTACTTTCGGCCATGGTAATAAACCTAAACCTGCACCGTTTGCAACACCATTACCTGCCGCCGCAACAGTACCTGTTTCAAACGCTTTAACTGCTGTTTTAACGTATGCTTGAATATCTTCTCTCACGATACGATCTTTACGACCTGTACCTTTAACTTTATCTAAGTTTACGCCAAATTCACGTGCTAAACGACGAACAACTGGTGTTGCGTGTGCATAAGCACCTGCCGCTACTACTGCATCTTGGCTTAAGCCAGAAACGTTGCCGCTTTGAGCTGGTTGCGCCGCTGGTGCTGGTGCAGCTGCTTGTGCCGCAGGAGCAGGAGCTGCCGCCGGTGCCGCACCCTGAACTTCAAATTTCATGATTAATGAACCGGTTGACACTTTATCACCAGATTTCACTAAAATTTCTTTCACAACACCTGCAAATGGTGCCGGAACTTCCATTGAAGCTTTGTCACCTTCAACAGTAATTAAAGATTGCTCTTCAGATACTGTATCACCAACATTTACCATGATTTCAGTTACGTTTACTTCATCACCGCCGATATCAGGTACGTTCACTTCTTTAATTGCTGAAGCTGTTGCAACCGGTGCAGTAGCTTGAGCCGGTGCTTCCACTGCAACAGGTGCTTGCTGAAGCTGTTTCAAATTTCATAATTAATTTGCCGGTTGTTACTTTATCGCCAACGTTGATTAAGATTTCTTTTACTACGCCAGCGATTGGTGCCGGAACTTCCATTGAAGCTTTATCACCTTCTACATTGATGATTGATTGATCAACTTCAACCGTATCACCCACTTTAACCATGATTTCGGTTACGTTTACTTCGTCTGAACCAATATCCGGTACATTCACTTCAACAACCGCTGATGCAGTTGCTACTGGTGCCGCAGCTTGAGCCGGCGCTTCTACTGCTGGAGCAGAAGCCGCTTCTGCCGCTTCTAATACTAACATTGGTGAACCAGTTGTTACTTTGTCGCCCACTTTAACTAAAACTTCTTTTACCACGCCGGCTTCCGGTGCAGGAACTTCCATTGAAGCTTTGTCACCTTCTACGTTGATGATTGATTGATCTACTGTAATAGTATCGCCTACTTTAACCATTACTTCGGTTACTGATACTTCATCCGAACCGATGTCTGGTACATTAATTTGTTTTGACATTTTGGTAATCCTTCTTATATAAGCGGTCAACTTTACAACAAATTTAACTGCTCTTTTAAAACCCAATCATAATGGACGCACGCAGTACGTCCCTACAATCGTTTGTCTAATTTTTAATTATGCGTATAACGGGTTAATACGATCTACGTTTAAGCCGAATTTAGCGATTGCATCAGCAACAACTTTAGTTTCCACTGTGCCTTCTTTCGCTAATTGTGATAACGCCGCCACAACAACATAACGTGCATCTACTTCAAAATGTTCACGTAAGTTTGCACGGCTGTCTGAACGACCAAAACCATCTGTACCTAATACATGATAGTGTTTGCTTGGTACGAACGCACGGATTTGATCCGCATATTGTTTCACATAGTCAGTTGATGCAACGGTCGGTAAATCCGCTAATACTTGTGCAACATAAGGAACACGTTGTTCTGCTGTTGGGTGTAATAAGTTCCAACGTACCGCATCGTTACCTTCACGCGCTAATTCGTTGAATGACGGCGCAGAGAATACGTCTGAAGTTACGCCATAGTCATTCGCAAGGATCTGTGCCGCTTCACGAACGTGACGCATAATTGCACCAGAACCTAATAACTGAACGTGACCTTTACCTTTACCTTTAACGGTTTCGAATTTATATAAACCTTTACGGATACCTTCTTCAGCACCTGCTGGCATTGCCGGTTGATCCATTACTTCGTTTAATGTTGTCATGTAATAGAAAACATCTTCTTGTTTTTCACCATACATACGGTTGATACCGTCTTGCATGATTACCGCAACTTCAAACGCAAATGATGGGTCGTAAGTAATACAGTTAGGGATAATACCTGCTTGAATATGGCTATGACCGTCTTCGTGTTGTAAACCTTCACCGTTTAACGTTGTACGACCAGACGTGCCACCCACCATGAAACCACGAGCTAATTGGTCACCCGCTAACCACATCATATCACCCACACGTTGGAAACCGAACATTGAGTAATAGATGAAGAATGGAATCATTGGTTGGTTACTTACAGAGTAAGACGTTGCCGCAACCCAAGACGCCGCACCACCTAATTCGTTGATACCTTCTTGTAATACTTGACCGTCTTTCGCTTCACGGTAGTAAGCCACTAAATCACGGTCTGAAGGTGTATAGTTTTGACCGTGCGGGTTGTAAATACCCACTTGACGGAATAAGCCTTCCATACCGAATGTACGCGCTTCGTCTACGATCATCGGAACAATTGTTTTACCGATGTTTTTATCTTTTAATAAGATATTTAATGCACGTGTAAACGCCATTGTGGTTGAAATACCACGCGGTTGTTCTTCAAGTAACGCTTTAAATTCATCTAATGCAGGTACTTTGTACTCTACGTCAAATTTAGGACGACGAGCCGGAACATAACCATTTAATGCTTTACGGTGGTTGTGAATATAGTTGTACTCTTCAGAACCTTCAGCAAATTTGATGTACTCTAGGCTTTCTACTTGTTCATCTGTTAATGGTAATTCGAAGAAATCACGGAAGCCTTTTAAGCTTTCTAATGACATTTTTTTCGATTGGTGAGCAGTATTTTTACTTTCTGCTTCAGGAATTTTATAACCTTTAACTTGGTGAGCTAAAATTACAACCGGTTTATCTGATTTTTGTGCTTTTGCATATGCGGCGTAAAGTTTTTCGCTGTCGTGTGCACCACGACGAAGATCCCAAATCTCTTCGTCTGTCATATCTGCTACTAATGCAACTGTTTCAGGGTAACGACCGAAGAAGTGTTCACGAATATAAGCGCCATCTTTTGATTTGAAGGTTAAGTAGTCACCATCAACTACTTCCATCATTAATTGTGCTAATTTACCTGAAGTATCTTTCGCGAATAATTTATCCCAGTTGTCGCCCCATAATACTTTGATTACTTCCCAGCCTGCACCAGTGAATAAACCTTCTAATTCTTGAACGATTTTACCGTTACCGTTTACTGGACCGTCTAATCGTTGTAAGTTACAGCTTACAGTGAAAATTAAGTTATTTAATTTTTCACGTGCGACAAATGTTAACGCACCTTTAGACTCAATTTCATCCATCTCACTGTCACCTAAGAATGCATACACTTTTTGGTCTGCAGTGTCTTTTAAACCACGGTTTTCAAGATATTTTAAGAAACGTGCTTGGTAAATCGCATTAACAGGACCTAAACCCATTGATACGGTTGAGAATTGCCAAAATTCAGGCATCAATTTCGGGTGTGGGTAAGAAGATAAGCCATCTGTAAATGCTTCTTGACGGAAATTGTCTAATTGTTCTTCCGTTAAACGACCTTCCACATAAGCACGTGCATACATACCTGGAGTCGCGTGACCTTGGAAGAAGACTAAGTCGCCACCATTTTTCTCTGTTGCCGCTTTAAAGAAGTGGTTATAGCACACTTCATACATTGTAGTCGCTGATTGGAAAGTAGAGATATGACCACCTAAGTCGAGATCTTTCTTCTGACTACGTAAAACCATTGCAATCGCATTCCAACGTACTGCAGAACGGATACGACGTTCAATTTTATGATCGCCAGGATATGCAGGTTGTGCGTTTACAGGAATAGTATTCACATATGCAGTTGTAACGCCTGATTGAACAGGTACGCCTTCCGTACGAGCTTGATCTAATAATTGGTCGATAATATATTGAGCACGCTCAACACCTTCTACACGGATTAAAGAATCTAATGATTCTAACCACTCTTTAGTTTCGAATGGATCTACGTCTCTTTCGATCTCTGACATAGGTTTTCCTTATTTTTGATGAAATGATGAAGATAAGTTAACACTTATCGTTTGATGAAATAATAGACATTCAATTGAAGAGAATCACATAAAACACACGGAAAGTTTAACAAAATGTAAAACTTACACTCTTTCCAACCGAACATCTTACAGCTATCTATTTGATTTTAAACATCTTTTATCTAATTACCAAAAATGTTTAAAATTTGTAGATAAATTTGTAACACAAGATAACAAAATTGCCCTGTTTTGTCCATTTTTTTGACCTGCATCAACCAGCAAGGAATAAATATTAAAATCAAAATTTCATTTTATTGTGTATAAAAAATGTAACTGCTAATCAGTATTTAGCGAAGCTGAATATATTTAGCTAAATCTTGAATTAATGTTGGACCTTGATAAATCATTGCCGAATAAACTTGTAACAAACTCGCACCCGCATTAATTTTTTCTTGCCCAGACGCTACAGAATGGATACCACCACTACCGATAATCGGTAATCGTCCGTTTAACTCTTCAGATAAACGACTAATTAGACGGGTACTGAGCGTATTAAGCGGTTTCCCGCTCAAGCCTCCCTGTTGTTCAGCGTTATTTAGTCCAGTAACTGGTTCTCGAGAAAGTGTTGTGTTCCCAGCAATCACTCCATCAACTTTATGTCTGATTAAGCTGTCTGCAACGGAGGCAATCTCTTCATCACTTAAATCAGGAGCAATTTTTAAGACAAGCGGTTTATATTGCTTAAATTTTTGCGATAACGTTTCTTGTTCACTTTTAAGTGAGCGTAGCAGATCATCTAAGGCTTCTCCATACTGCAAAGTACGTAGATTTTTGGTATTTGGCGAGGAAATATTAACCGTAATATAATCGGCATATTCATACACTTTACGTAAACAAATTTGATAATCATCCAACGCTCTTTCAATCGGTGTTATCGCATTTTTGCCGATATTAATACCTAAGATACCATCATATTTTGCTTTTTTAACATTCTCGATGAGTACATCTACACCGGCATTATTAAAACCATTACGGTTAATAATGCCTTCTGCTTCTAAAATTCTAAATTGACGTGGTTTAGGATTACCATCTTGTGCTAATGGCGTTACCGTCCCTACCTCAATAAATCCAAAACCGAGTTTACCGAATCCGTCAATAGCTTCACCGTTTTTATCTGCACCTGTCGCCAAACCAATTGGGTTTCTAAATTTCAACCCCATCACTTCTGTCGGGTTGTCCGGAATAGAAAAAGGATGAAGCGGTAGTTTACCAGCTAATTTTAACGCCTGAATCGAAAAATGGTGTGCGGTTTCAGCATCCATAGAAAAAAGACATTTACGGATAAGGGAATACATATGAACTCTTAAATGATATTTTTAGACAAAAAATAGACTAAGGGCGAGTATAAAACTCGCCCTTTTCTTATATATAGGATTATGCATCAAACATAGCAGAAATCGATTCTTCATTGCTAATACGACGAATAGCTTCCGCTAACATACTGGATAAGGTTAGTACACGTACTTTATTTAATGCTTTAATTTCATCCGATAACGGAATCGTATCAGTGACAACGACTTCGTCTAATGCCGGATTGGCTAAATTTTTCGCGACTGTACCAGAGAATACTGCGTGTGTTGCATACGCAAATACTCGACGAGCACCACGCTCTTTTAATGCTTCAGCCGCTTTGACTAAAGTACCGCCGGTATCAATCATATCATCAACCAAGATACAATCACGATCACTTACATCACCAATAATGTGCATAACTTGTGATACATTCGCTTTAGGACGACGTTTATCGATGATTGCCATATCTGTATCATTTAATAATTTAGCTACCGCTCTCGCACGTACAACACCGCCGATATCCGGAGAAACCACAATAGGATTCACTAAATCGGCTTTTTTAAGAATATCATCAATTAATACCGGTGAACCGAATACGTTATCTGCCGGTACATCAAAGAAACCTTGAATTTGTTCTGCGTGTAAATCGCAAGTTAACACGCGATCCACGCCCACACTTGATAGGAAATCCGCGACAACTTTCGCCGTAATCGGTACACGAGCAGAACGCACACGACGGTCTTGACGTGCATAACCAAAATAAGGAATTACCGCTGTAATACGTCCTGCTGACGCACGACGTAACGCATCAACCATCACAATTAATTCCATTAAGTTATCGTTAGTTGGAGCGCAAGTCGATTGCACGATAAAAATATCGCCACCACGAACGTTTTCATTGATCTGAACTTGGATTTCACCATCACTAAAACGACCAACAGTCGCATCACCAAGGGAAATATAAAGACGTTCTGCAATACGTTTTGCAAGTTCAGGCGTTGCATTACCTGCAAACAGTTTAATATCTGGCATGGGATTAATCCTATTGTGGGAAAGTAGTTAAATTGAGCATTTGATGTAAGGGAGAATGATTTTGCCCTTTTGCAACAAAACCAAACACACCTTGCGGTTTCCGCGCAAACACAGCATTTGCTTCTGCCTCATTCTCAAATTCGGCGAAAATACAAGCACCGGTTCCGGTCAACCGAAACGGAGCATATTGTAACAATTCTGCAATAAGATCTTCAACCTCGAAATAATGATCTCGCACAACTTTTTCGCAATCGTTTGTCCATTTTTCCGATAAAAGCTGGCCCAGTGTTCTTTTAGGCGTATTTCTCGGTAAATTCGGATCTTGAAACACAGCGACCGTTGAAATAGAAACATTCGGCTTTAATACTACATACCACGATTCTCTTGGTTCACAAGGCACTAATTTTTCGCCGACTCCTTCTGCAAATGCGACAAAACCTCGTACAAAAATCGGCACATCTGCCCCTAAACTTAAGCCTAATTCCGCCAGTTTTTCCAAACTTAATCCGGTCTGCCAAAAATGATTCAATCCAACTAATACGGTTGCCGCATTCGATGAACCGCCGCCGACACCACCGCCCATCGGTAAACGTTTAGTCACACCTATTTTCGCACCTTTTTTACAAGCGGTATGATTTTGTAATAATTTTGCCGCTCGATAAATCAGATTTTGTTCCTTAGCTACCCCACTAATTTCATTTAACAGTTCAATTTCACCGCTTTCATTCACTTCAAGCGAAATATCATCACCGAAGTCTAAAAATTGAAACAACGTTTGTAATTCGTGATAACCATCAGCCCGCTTATTGGTAATATAAAGAAACAGATTTAATTTAGCCGGACTGGGTAAAATGATATGTTCTGCCATTCCTACCCCCTAAAATGCCCATTGATCTACACGAATTTTTAATGTTTGCGAACCATTTTCCAAAACAATTAATTTAGGAAGGTTAGGTTGGCGATCCTCATGATATTGTACATAGCTTGCCTTCCAAACTTCGCCATTAATTGTATAACTGAATTGTGAAAGCTGACGTTTATCATTCACAATATAATTACCGTCTTTTTCCGGTTGTCCTTTCAGCCAATAAGCAAATTGGTCGATTGGAAACGCTACGCCAATTATTTCTTTCAACAAACTGTCCATATCACGATCAGAACGAGAATTTCCCTCACTGTCAGAAATGGTTAGACCACGAGCATTACGATGTAATTTCAATGATTTACTAGATAAATTAGAGGAAAGTTCTAAGCCAAAATTAGTTGGGGTACGATATTGCCAATCAAAATGCGAGGAAAAACGTTCTTCCGGCGAAATATAGCCGATCTGACCTTTAGCCGCATAACCTTGAATTTTAGCTAATTGATTAAGGTGTTGCCGCCACTGAGCATCAGAATGAGGGATTTGGACAGTCGGTTGTTGTACCTCTGTCGGCTCATTGAGTACAGATTGGCACCCGGCAAGAAAAAGTAAAGTGGAAAACGTGCAAATTTGGGTGAGTTTTTTCATATTGTCCTGCTATACAAGCGATTAGATGATGAGATTATATCACTGGAACGAAGAATATTTCGCCCACAGTTAAAACAATGAATTGATTACGTTTAATAGGTAAATTTTAACGGAAATTTAACCGCTTGTCTTTAAACAAAAGGCACTGAAAACAGTGCCTTACAATACATAAAAAATTAATTCCCAAACTGCAAACGATGAAGTCGCTTATAAGCTCCGTTTTGGGCTAATAATTCAGTATGTGTACCTCGTTCAATGATTTCGCCGTGATCCACAACCAAAATTTCATCCGCTTTTTCAATCGTAGATAAGCGGTGAGCGATCACGAGTACAGTTTTATCTTTTTGTAGTTCAGCTAATGCTCGCTTGAATTGCACGTTCAGATTCGGTATCCAATGCAGAGGTTGCTTCATCTAAAACCAAGACCGGCGAATTACGCAATAAAGCTCGAGCGATAGCCAAACGTTGACGCTGACCGCCTGATAAACTTGCACCATTTTCACCGATAATCGTATCAAAACCGTTTTCCAGTTTTTCAATGAACTCCAATGCGTGAGCCGCTTTTGTCGCCGCAACAATCTGCTCACGGCTATATTTTTCTGTCATGCCGCATAAGCAATATTATTCGCAATGCTATCATTAAATAAGTGAACTTGTTGCGACACTACCGAACATTGCTGACGAAGATTTGCCAAGCTGTAATCTTGAATATTAATGCCGTCTAATAAAATTTCACCCTCACTAATATCATAAAAACGGGTCAGTAAATTGGCGATCGTGGATTTGCCTGATCCGGAACGTCCGACTAATGCCACCGTCTTACCTTGCGGAATATTAAACGAAATCTGATTTAATGCCCGTTCTTCTTTACCTTCATAACTAAATGCAACTTGCTTAAAGACAATATCACCGTTTACACGTTCAACAGTTTGTTTACCTGTATCTTTTTCAGTTTCAAGATCTAAAAACTCAAATAACGTCTGACAAGCCGCCATACCACGTTGGAATTGAGAATTGACATTGGTCAGCGATTTTAACGGACGTAACATTGCCATCATAGATGAAAACACCACGGTAAACGAACCAGCAGTTAAATTTTCACTCATCACTTCTGGAAAGGTTGCCACATAAAGTACCGCAGATAGTGCAAACGATGCAATTAACTGCACCGCACCATCTGAAATACCGTCTGCCGAAACAATTTTCATACCTTTATGACGCATATCATTACTTACTCGATCAAAACGTTCTTTTTCAACCTTCTGTCCGCCAAACGAAAGCACAACTTTATGTCCTTTAAGCATTTGTTCCGTTGTCACAGTAAGTTCACCCATTGAGCTTTGAATATTACGGCTCAATGTACGAAAACGTTTCGATACGATCCCGATAAGCACACCAATAATGGGTGCGAGGATGAAAAGCACAATAGATAGTCGCCAACTGGTATAGATCATAACGACAAATAAGGAAATTAAATACGCTCCCTCTCGCACAATCGTGACTAAAGCGTGCGAAGATGAGTTAGCTACCATTTCCGTATCATAGGTTACTCGAGAAAGTAAACGTCCGGTCGGGTTTTTATCAAAATAACTGACCGGCATATACATTAAATGTTGGAAGATATTACGGCGTAATGTCATAACCACATTACCTGACACCCACGCAAGGCTATAACTAGCAATATAGTTAGTGATCCCTCTAATCAAAATAAAGATCACGACTAATACCGCCATTAATTTCAAGAAACTGTTATCAGCTTTACCGAAACCATCATCCAGTAACGGCTTTAATAAATAAATGAGACTGGAATCAACTAACGCATTTAAGACAAGGGCAACCGCACCTGCAATAAGCCCCCATTTGTAGGGACGAATAGTTGGGAATAAACGCTTAAACGTTTTAAATGTAGAAAGATCTTTCTCTTGCATAAATATATCTGATTTAAAAAAATTGCACGGATTGTACCCTGAATTACCTAATATACCAACTTAAACGCACTATCTTATCACTTATAGCGAGAATCAATCGTTGATTAATAAAACAATCCTAAGACAATTTTAAAAGCAAAAGGCGCTAATACCGAAGATAACACCCCACATAAAACTAAAGCGATTGAGCTATAACTCCCTGTTTTAACGCTATGTTCCATACAACGTCCCGTACCTAACGCGTGCGATGCCATTCCCATACTTAAGCCAATAGCTCTAACATTTCTTACACCTATCTTATGTAATACGGCAAATCCGAAAACCGATCCAAGTAGACCGGCAACCAATACACCTACTGCTGTAATGGCGGAATTACCGCCGATTTGACTAGCAATCGAAATCGCAATCGGTGTTGAAACAGATTTAGGCACGATTGCGGCTAAAATATCTTTACTTGCACCGAATAATAAGGCAAAACCAATTCCGCTTAACATCGTACAAAATGTACCAAACACTACAACAGCAGTAATTTGTCGCCATTTCTTACGAATTTGAGGTAATTGTTCATAAAACGGTAAGGCAAGTGCGACTACCGACACACCGAGTAAATTGTTGATCGGGAAATTACCCTGGTAATACTCAGCATAAGGTACTTTACCAATCACAATCACAGCAATAACTAAAATTAAGGCAATCACAAACGGATTTAATATGGAAGAATGTAATTTTTGACTTATCCGTTGCCCTAATAAAAAAGCTAAAATAGTCAATAATGAATAAAGATAAATCATATGTTCCCTCTATTTTCGATGAAAGACCCATTGGGCAAATAACCCAATCACAATCAGAGAAAGCGAGGTGCTAAAAACATTCGCTAACACAAATGAGGCTAAATGTGCTTCAAGAATATCAATATGCTCAATAATTTCCGCACAGATAGGAATAAAGAAAATCGTCATATAACGTGTGAGAGGTCTTGCACTCGGTGTAACCCATTCTACTTTTACGACACCGATAACTAAGCAGGTAAATAATAGTAACATTCCCCAAATACTATCAGAAATACCAATCGGAATCAGAATACTAAGGAATTTTCCAGCATAGAGCATTGCAAAAAGTAATGCTAAGGAAAGTAGCATCCTGAGCATACGAACAATCATGTGAGTATTCTCCATAATAAGCGGTCGAATTTACCTAAAATCTTGCAAATTTAACCGCTTGTTTGCTAATTTTTTAAAAACTGAATCACTTTATTTAGATCACGGGTACGTGTTGATGGTGGCAAACTCTTCAAGAATGTTTGACCATAATTCCGCATGACTAAACGTGAATCACAAATAATGACTACACCTCTATCGGTCACATCACGAATTAAGCGTCCAACGCCTTGCTTCAAGGTAATTACCGCTTCCGGAATTTGAATATCGTTAAACGGCTCGCCACCTTGTAAACGGCAATCTTCCATACGCGCTTTGAGTAATGGCTCATCCGGTGAAGTGAATGGCAATTTATCAATTATTACCAGCGACAACGCATCGCCTCGTACATCAATCCCTTCCCAAAAACTTTGAGTAGCAACCAATACGCTGTTTTCTTCTGCAATAAACTTTTCTAATAAACGAGCCTTGCTGGTTTCCCCTTGTAATAACACACTTAATTTACTGTGTTCACGCAAGAAATCTGCTAAACCTCGCATCATAAAATAGGACGTACATAACAAAAAGCAACGACCGTTATTCGCTTCAATCACGGGCATTAACAGTTTGCCTAATTCGGTTAAAGTGTGTGATTTATTCGTGTCCGGTAGATAACGAGGCACACAAAGTAATGATTGATTCGCATAATCAAAAGGGCTTTGTAGCACCATTTGTTCCGCATTCTCAATCCCTAAACGTTGACAGAAGTGATCAAATTTGCCACCAACCTCAAGCGTTGCAGAAGTAAAAACCCAACCAATCTGTTGATTCTTAAGCTGTTCACCGAATTTGTCCGCCACAGTCAATGGTGTGATATGTAAACCGAAAGAACGCCCATTGGCTTCATACCAATAGCAATAGCCAACCACGGTAGTATCGCTCAATTTTTTTAATTGAACTTTGACTTCTGCCAATCTTTCGAAAATTTTATCGAGCGTTTCTGAACGACCCAGCGATTTTTTAATCACTTCGCTTAAGAAATCAATGTTTTCCGCCACTTTGGTTAAACCATCTACCACTTTTTGGTCGTTAAACAACTCTCGTAAATTACCTCTAATTGAACCTTCTGCTCCCATTAATAAACGGAAATCTTGTACCACTTTCTGCAAGTGATCCGCGGCTTTGCCTAATTGAGCAAGATCTTTCAATTCGGTACGGTAAACAATATTGGTATCTTTACAAATATCAAATAATTGGCGAGAACTGAGCGATTGACCGAAATATTGGCTGGCAATATCCGGTAATTGATGTGCTTCATCAAAAATGACTAATTCCGCTTCCGGAATTAGCTCTCCAAAACCGGTTTCTTTGACCGCCATATCGGCACAAAACAGATGATGATTGACGACTACGACATCCGCTTCCATTGCTCGGCGACGGGCTTGCACCACATAACAATCTTTAAAATGCGGACAGTCAGAACCTAGGCAACTCTCTGTAGTACTGACCAATTGCGGTAAAATCGGACTATCCTCCGCAATCGTGATACATTCGCTTAAATCACCGGTTTTAGTGCTAGTGTGCCACTTACTGACTTTCGATAAATCCGCTAATACCGATTTATCGCCTAGCACGCCCATTGCCACTACTTGATCTAAACGCTCCAAACAAAGGTAATTCGCTCTCCCCTTTAATAAAGCAACTTTTCCTTTATATTTTAAGGCTTTCTGAATAGTTGGTAGATCTCTATTAAATAATTGATCTTGCAGGTTTTTTGAACCGGTTGAAACAATCGTTTTTTTACCGGAAAGCAACGCAGGCACTAAATAAGCAAAGGTTTTACCCGTACCGGTTCCAGCTTCCACTACAGCAGGTGTTGCAAACTTTACCGCTCTTCCGACCGCTTGAGCCATTTCAAGTTGAGCAACACGAGGGCGGAATCCTTTAATATTGTTACTGAGTAAACCGTCTTCACTAAAGGCGTGGATAATTTTATCGTCGTATTTTTTCATTTCTCTAAATAATAAAAGCGATCTGATTGATGAGAAATTTGCAAATTCCCTGAAAAATCAGACCGCCTACAGTCAATCAATAGGCTATTAGCCTTTGGCTAAAATCTCTTTTAAGAATCTTGCCGTGTGTGAACGTTTGTCTTTTGCAACCTCTTCCGGTGTACCGGTTGCAATAATTTGTCCGCCGCCTGAGCCGCCTTCAGGGCCTAAATCCACAATCCAGTCGGCGGTTTTAATCACATCTAAATTATGCTCGATCACCACAATTGTATTGCCTTGGTCACGCAATTTGTGTAACACCGAAAGTAACTGTTTAATATCGGCAAAATGCAAACCGGTGGTCGGTTCGTCTAAGATATACAGCGTTTTGCCGGTATCTCGTTTAGAAAGCTCGGTCGCCAATTTAACTCGCTGTGCTTCACCGCCGGAAAGCGTAGTCGAAGACTGTCCTAAACGAATATACGATAAACCGACATCCATTAACGTCTGTAATTTACGCGCAATCGCCGGTACCGGTGCAAAAAATTCTCTCGCCTCTTCCACCGTCATATCCAGCACTTGATGAATCGTTTTGCCTTTGTAACGGATTTCCAAGGTTTCTCGGTTATAACGTTTACCTTTACAGTGATCACACGGCACATACACATCCGGTAGGAAGTGCATTTCCACTTTAATCACGCCATCACCTTGACAGGCTTCACAACGCCCGCCTCGCACGTTAAAACTAAAGCGTCCGACATTATAGCCTCTCGCTCTCGCTTCTTGCGTACCAGCAAATAATTCACGAATCGGCGTGAATAAACCGGTATAAGTTGCTGGATTTGAACGAGGCGTACGTCCAATTGGGCTTTGGTCAATATCAATCACTTTATCGAAATGCGATAAGCCGTCAATTGACTCATAAGGTGCAACATCGGTACGTTCTGCACGATTTAACGCATTTTGTGCCAATGGGAACAAGGTATCATTGATTAAAGTCGACTTACCCGAACCCGACACACCGGTAATACAAGTGAATAAACCCACCGGAATATCCAACTGTACTTGTTTCAAGTTATTACCACTCGCCCCTTTTAAGGTGAGCAATTTTTTTGCGTCATAAGGCACTCGTTTTGTCGGAATTTCAATCTTCTGTTTACCGGAGAGGAATTGTCCGGTAATCGAATCTTCCACCTGCATAATTTCTTCTGCCGTACCTTGTGCAATAACTTGACCACCATGTACACCTGCCCCAGGGCCGATATCCACAATATGATCCGCCGCACGGATCGCATCTTCATCATGCTCCACCACAATCACGGTATTACCCAAATTACGCAGATGAATTAAGGTATTTAATAAACGTTCGTTATCACGTTGGTGCAAACCGATAGACGGCTCATCAAGCACATACATCACCCCAACCAAGCCTGCACCGATTTGGCTGGCTAAACGAATACGTTGAGCTTCACCACCGGATAAGGTTTCTGCCGAACGAGAAAGTGAGAGGTAATTCAAGCCGACATTGACCAAGAACTGCAAACGTTCACGAATTTCTTTTAAAATTTTCTCCGCAATCTTCGCTTTTTGACCGGCAAGATCTAACTGTTCAAAAAACTCTAACGC
The DNA here is from genome assembly GCF_029774155.1 of Actinobacillus arthritidis. Classification (NCBI taxonomy): domain Bacteria; kingdom Pseudomonadati; phylum Pseudomonadota; class Gammaproteobacteria; order Pasteurellales; family Pasteurellaceae; genus Actinobacillus; species Actinobacillus arthritidis. The sequence continues at coordinate 877,871 of NZ_CP103833.1, forward strand.
TTCGCCAATCGATTTCTCCGATACCATCGGCAAATTGGTTTTATCTAAAAAGACATAGCGTGCTTCACGACGTAAGCGAGAGCCTTCACACTCCAAACACGGGCGATTATTGATATATTTCGCTAATTCCTCACGCACCGAATTCGATTCGGTTTCTTTATAACGGCGAGCCATATTATTTAACACACCTTCAAAGGTATGTTTACGTTTTACTTTATCACCGCGATCATTGACATAAACAAATTCGATTTCGTCTTTTGAGCCGTTCAGAATAATTTCACGTTGTTTTTTAGTCAGGTCTTTAAATGGTGTATCCAGTGAAAAATCATAATGATCCGCCACCGATTTCAACAAACCGAAATAGTAAAAGCTACGGCGATCCCAACCTTTAATCGCACCGCTTGCTAATGAGACATCCGGATTCTGTACCACTTTGTTCGGGTCAAAGTACTGCTCTACCCCTAAGCCGTCACAGGTTGGGCAAGCACCCGCCGGGTTATTAAATGAGAACAAACGAGGTTCTAATTCGTGTAATGAATAACCACAATGCGGACAAGCAAAACTAGACGAAAACACGATTTCGTCCGCACTCGGATCGTCCATATCAGCAATAATCGCTGTCGAACCGGATAAATCCAATGCTGTTTCAAAAGATTCCGCTAAACGTGTTGCAATATCACTTCTCACTTTAAAGCGGTCAACCACCACTTCAATCGTGTGCTTTTTCTGTAATTCCAATGCCGGCGGATCAGATAAATCACAGATTTCGCCGTCAATTCTGGCTCGGATATAGCCGGAAGCGGTCAAATTTTCCAATAATTTTACGTGTTCGCCTTTACGATCTTTGACCACCGGTGCAAGTAACATCAAACGCTTGCCTTCCGGCTCTTCCATTACTCTATCCACCATTTGCGAAATGGTTTGTGCCGCCAGCGGTAAATCGTGATCCGGACAACGAGGCTCGCCCACTCGGGCAAATAATAGACGTAAGTAGTCGTGGATTTCAGTTACCGTACCCACCGTGGAACGAGGGTTATGCGAAGTGGATTTTTGCTCGATAGAAATTGCTGGTGAAAGCCCTTCAATATGGTCAACATCCGGTTTTTCCATCAATGAAAGGAATTGGCGTGCATAAGCAGAAAGGGATTCAACATAACGGCGTTGTCCTTCAGCATACAATGTATCGAAAGCTAAGGAAGACTTACCCGATCCGGATAAGCCGGTAATCACAATAAATTTATCTCGAGGGAGAATTAAGTTGATATTTTTAAGGTTGTGGGTTCTCGCGCCACGAACATCAATGTACTGCATAATCGGTTGCTCTCACTAAAAAATGTTTTTTATTATCGCATATTTTAAGTAACTGTACAAAATATCAGTTTTAATGCGTGCATTTTTTTGAATTTCAGGTAGAATACCGCACAAAATTTTACAGCACTTAATCAATTCACAGAGGATTTTATGGCAGGTATTAATAAAGTTATCATCGTGGGCAATTTAGGTAACGATCCTGAAATGCGCACTATGCCAAACGGCGAAGCAGTTGCAAATATTAGCGTAGCAACCAGTGAAAGTTGGACAGATAAAAATACGGGCGAACGTCGTGAAGTAACCGAATGGCACCGTATCGTATTCTACCGTCGCCAAGCGGAAGTTGCCGGTCAATACTTACGTAAAGGCTCACAAGTTTATGTTGAAGGCCGTTTAAAAACACGTAAATGGCAAGATCAAAACGGTCAAGATCGTTACACCACCGAAATCCAAGGTGACGTTTTACAAATGTTAGGCGGACGTAACCAAGGCGGCGATTTCGGCGGCAACCAAGGCGGTTGGGGAAATTCAGTGCCTGCACCACAACAAAGTTACAACCAAGGTAACAGCGGTTACGGTTACGATCAAACAGCAAGTCGCCCTGCTCCGCAAGCGCCGAAACCAGCTCAAGCAGAGCCACCTATGGATAACTTCGACGACGATATCCCCTTTTAAGTTCTATGCCAACAAAAAGAAGTCTTTAGCGGTTCCTTTTTGTTGGCAATAAATTATTTTATAAATCTCTTATCTCATAAGATATTCCTTCTCTCAACAGATTACTCACCAAACAGAGCTTTATCAAAGCATTCCACATTCGCGACTAGATTGGCTTTTGAAAAAACATTCTTTATGATTTCTGTATTATTAGCGCCAAAAAATCCTGCAATAATCGAACAATTGACACATTGAAACAACTAATTGTATTGCTAAATAGATACCTTTTCTCAGCTTAAAAAATAGACATCGTAGATAAAATGATTGATATTTTTTGAAAAAACATGTCGAATGAACAAAATGCTAGCGAAATAATATCTTTTATTTAGCCACTCTTTTTATTTCTGCGATCCGCATCGAAAAAATACTTTTTTCTCCCTATCTCTCACATCAAATCTTGTTATGCTATCACTCAAATTATTGTAGTTACAAAAAATCATTTGAACGTCTAATTTTAACGTGATAATGTAGAGGCAAAGCATGAAGCTAGAATACGATGAACAAAAAAGCCTACGCAACGAGCAAGAAAGAGGTTTACCGTTTTCGGTTGCAAAAAATTTTGAATTCGATACCGCTTTTATTGAACAAGATATTCGCTTTGAATACTCGGAACCTCGTTTTAAAGCAATAGGATTCATTCACGAACGACTTTTCGTGATCGTTTTTTGTCTGAGGAACGAAAATTATCGTATTATCAGCTTGCGTAAAGCCAATCCAAGAGAGGTTAAAAAATATGAAATATACCGAAGATTATATTGATGATGAAAATCCGGAATGGACAGATGAAGATTTCAAAAACGCTCTCACTTTCGAACAAATGCCTCCGGCATTACAAGCATTGGTCATTGAAAGTCGTGAGCGGAAACGTGGTCGCCCTGTTGCACAAACCAAGAAAGTAAGTGTGACCATTCGTTACTCGCAATCCGTGATTGATGCTTTTAAGTCCACTGGAAAAGGCTGGCAAAGCCGAATGAATCAAGTGCTAGAAGACTACGTAGCGAAGACATTGTAGAAAATGATAAGCGGTTGGATTTTGTTGAGATCTTGCAAAAAATTCAGCAAATTTAACCGCTTGATATTAGGGTTTAAAATAAATTTTGCTGGTTATTATCAATTTTTTGAGCAATACCAATCCCCTCATACTTCTCAAAGTCCTGAATAATTGCTAGAAAATTTTCTTTTCTCTAATGGAATTTTACTATCTGTAAAATTGTCGTAAAATAATCAGGAATACCTAATTGCTTACGTTCTATATGTTCTAAATCATCAAACATAGATTTAAACGATTCCGAATTTGTTTTATTTTTATTAAATCTCTCTTGATTCGATGCTCGCATTATAACGGCAAAAATAGGCTCTCTTTTCCCATAACAAATCAGGCTTTAATCTTAAAATAACCCAATCATTATCTGGATCTACTCCATTCTGTATTTCTTGATTTTTTCTAATTCCCCAAAACATTTTATAATTAGGAAAAGAAATAGAACAACAAATACCATTCTGAATATTATCGATACGATGATGATCGTTATAGTAATAATCAATAGATGCATCATATAAACTACTTCTACCTAATAATCCATATTCTAAAATATTTTTTACGTTATCTAGGCGAGTGAAATGGGTCAGGAATTTTATACCTCTACGTTCCACTTCTGATTTTATGATTTTTTGTTCTTCACTTAATTGTTGTTCTTGATGAAGATCACGAAGTATTTCATCAAGACTTGTTTTGGAAGAGTCTGATAACAAATCTCGAATAACTGAAGATGTTCTTGGAGATAGAATGAAAGTATTATTCTCTATTTCCTTTTTATCTTCTATATTAGCTACAGTAGAGAAAGTGCTAGAAAGGGGAGTTTCGGAAGAAGGGCTTATAATAGTTTTAATATTTTCGCCATTCTCTTTATTTATTTTGGCTGGCTGGCTGGCTGGCTGGCTGGCTGGCTGGCTGGCTGGCTGGCTGGCTGTTTTTAGTGTAGTTTTTGATTGAAATGGTGTCGAGCTTTTCGTACTAGAAGTAGAACGAGTTGATGATGAATTTCTGCTGTTTGAACTTGATGAAGAACCTCCCCCAAACAAAGAACCAACAACACAAATTACAATGATCCAAAAAATAATATCCTTTAAAGATCTCCTATGTTTAGGATAAATGGAAAAATAAATTCTAAACCAGATCCGTAAAAACTTCAGCAAATTTAACCACTTTCCGTTATAATCCCTAACAGATTTTATGGTGCAACTACGCCGCACCTTTTTTATTTTTATAGAGAGAATTTATGTTTCAAGACAATCCGCTACTTGCTCAATTAAAACAACAAATTGAGGCAAATAAAGAATATGTAGAAGGCACGGTTAAAGCCTCAGATAAGGCATTCGGTTTTTTAGAATGTGACAAGAAAAGTTATTTCATTCCGCCAATGGAAATGAAAAAAGTAATGCACGGCGATAAAGTGAAAGCCGTAGTAAAACGTGAAGGCGATAAAGAACAGGTAGAAATCGACAGTTTACTTGAACCGATGCTTGATCGCTTTATTGCACAGGTGCGTTTTAACAAAGACAATAAATTACAATTGATTGTCGATCATCCAAGTATTAAAAATATCATTCCGGCAAATACGCATAAAAAGGTCAGTGAGACATTGGAAAACGGTGACTGGGTAGTGGCGCAACTCAAAACTCACCCATTACGTGACGATCGTTTCTTATTTGCTCAAGTGACTCAATTTATCTGTAAAGCGGACGATAATTTCGCCCCGTGGTGGGTCACATTAGCTCGTCACGAACAGCCTCGTGAGCCGGTTGCGAATGAGAAAAGCTATGAATTACACGATGAATTAGAGCGTGAAGATCTGACTTCACTCTACTTTACCACTATCGATAGCCCAAGCACGCAAGATATGGATGATGCATTATACATCGAGCCAATCAAACAAGGCGAAGAACAAACCGGTTGGCGTTTAGTGGTAGCGATTGCCGATCCGACCGCCTATATTCCGGAAAATTCAAATATCGAAAAAGCGGCTCGTCAACGTTGTTTTACTAACTATTTACCGGGCTTCAATATTCCGATGTTACCTCGTGAACTGTCAGACGATCTCTGCTCGCTTGTACCAAACGAAAAACGCCCTGCGTTAGTCGGTTATATCGAAACCGATTTAGCCGGTAATATTATTGGTGATACAGATTTTGTTTCAGCATGGGTGGAAAGCAAAGCGAAATTAGCTTACGACAACGTATCGGATTATCTCGAACAGGTTGAAAATGCGTGGCGACCGGAAAATGCGGAAACCAAACAACAAATCGATTGGTTACACCAATTTACTCTTGCTCGTATTGAATGGCGTCGTAACAATGCGTTATTGTTTAAAGAATCGGGCGATTACTCATTTGAATTAAATGAAGACGGTTCGGTACGTGATATCCACGTAGAATACCGCCGTATTGCAAATCAAATGATCGAAGAGTCGATGATCATTGCCAATATTTGCTGTGCGAAATTCTTAGCTGACAATGCCAAAACAGGCGTATTTAATACCCACGCCGGCTTTGATCCGAAAAATTTAGAATTAGCACAAAAATTCTTACTGGATACGTTAGCCACTGACGAGAACCGTGAAGCACTGACTGCATTATATGCGCCGGAAAAACTGGCAACGCTTGAAGGCTATTGCGAAATGCGTCGTTCGATTGATGAGTTTCCAGAGAAATTCTTAGAGCTTCGTTTACGCCGTTATCTCACTTTTGCAGAATTTAAATCGGAAGTTGCACCGCACCTCGGTTTAGGTATCAGCCATTATGCAACTTGGACATCACCAATTCGTAAATATGGCGATATGGTAAACCATCGCTTAATCAAACAAGTATTACTCGGCAAGCAGGCGAAAACGGTGGAAGAAAGCATCTTAGTTCGTTTACAAGAAGCTCGTCGTCAAAACCGTTTGGTAGAACGTGATATTGCCGATTGGCTCTATGCACGTTACCTATTCCCAATGGTAGAACAAGCGGTCGAATTTGACTGTGAAATTGCAGATGTTTCTCGTGGCGGTGTGCGAGCGAAAGTGATCGCAAACGGTGCACAAATTTTCGTACCGTTCTCCACCATTCACGATAAAAAGGAAGAAATGGAATTCCGTCCGGAAGAAATCGCACTTTACATTAAAGGCGAAAAAACTTACCAAATCGGACAAGCGGTTAAAGTTAAACTTACTGAAGTACGTTTAGAAACACGTTCGATTGTGGGGAATATTATCTAATCGGCAAGCGGTCAAATTTCGAGAATTTTTTGCAAAATTTTCTATAAATTTGACCGCTTATTACATGAGGCTTTATGCAAAAGAACATTATCGGTTTTGCTCTTTCTTTAGCCATTTTATGGGCAATGCTTTATCTCGGCAAAGGGTTAAACACGCTCATTCCTATCGGTATTCCGGATAGTATTTGGGGTTTACTTGTCTTATTTGTTACGCTTATTACAGGCTTAATCAAATTGGAATGGGTACTACCGACGGGACGTTTCCTAAACCGTTATATGCCTCTGGTTTTTCTACCGATTTGTGTGGGTATGATTGAATACGGCGAGATTTTAGTTCGTTATTTTTCCTCACTAATTATTTCCAATATCCTCAGCACAATAATTACCATTGTTGTAGTCGGTTGGGTAGCACAACGCTTATTCAAGCATTCGGAGGATGACCAATGATTTATCTTTATACCTTACTGACTATCGTTGTCTTTTTCCTCAGTGTGAAGCTCAGTAAAAAATTATCGATTTCGTTACTGAATCCTTTTTTATTAACGCTATTATTGCTGGTCGCAATCTTAGTGATTTTTCAAATCCCATATAAAGACTATCAGCAAGGTACTTCTCCGCTCAGCCATTTTCTAGGTTTGGCAATTGTTGCTCTTGCGATTCCGCTTTATGAACAATTTCCACAAATTCGCCAACGCTGGAAGGCAATCAGCTTTATTTTGTTACTTGGTACGCTCGTTTCAATGTGTAGCGGTATGTTATTAGCACTATTATTTGGCGGTACACAAGATATCGTTGCCGCACTAATGCCGAAATCGGTAACCATGCCGCTTGCATTAGTGATTACCGGTGAAATCGGCGGAATTTGCTTTAAGCGCAGTAGGGGTAATGGTGGCGGGCTTATTGGGTGCGGTATTAGGTGTGCCTGTACTAAAACTTGTTCGTATTACTAATCCGCAAGCAATCGGTATGAGTTTAGGTATTGCGTCTCACGCACTTGGTACGGCTCGTTGTATGGAACTCAATACAAAATCAGCGAGTTATAGTTCATTAGCTTTAGTGATCTGCGGCTTACTTTCTTCATTTATCGCACAACCGATTTTCCATTTAGCAGTAAAATGGTTAATGTAGTTTTTCATTTATAACTTGAGAGGATATGATGGCAACTTATATTGTTGGCGATTTACACGGCTGTTTTGATGAGTTACAACTGCTACTCAAACAAGCTAATTACAATCCGGCACAAGACGAACTGTGGCTAACCGGCGATTTAGTTGCCCGCGGTGCAAAATCGTTGGAATGCTTACGCTTTGTGAAAGATCCGAAAAATAATGCAAAAACCATTTTAGGTAATCATGATCTGCACTTGCTTGCCACGTTACTCGGTATCAAAAAAGTGAAACCCAGCGATCAGGTGGATGCGATTTTTGAAGCAGAAGATCGTACTGATTTACAAAATTGGCTGAGAAATCAGCCGCTTCTTATTCGGCATCCTAAATATGGCTTCTTATTAGCTCACGCTGGTATCGGTCCAGAATGGAACTTAGCGGAAACCATCGCTTGTGCTAGAGAAGCGGAAGCGGTTTTACAAAGTGATGATTATGCAGACTATATCGCCCGAATGTATGAAAACACACCGGATCATTGGTCTGCCGAATGGCAAGGTATCGAACGTTGGCGATATATTGTGAACGTCTTTACCCGTATGCGTTTTTGCTATGCCGACAAGCGGTTAGATTTTGCTTGTAAATTACCGGTTCAAGATGCACCAAGCGAATTAAAACCTTGGTTTGAATTAGATAATCCGTTATTTCATCAACAAGAGATTATTTTTGGTCACTGGGCGAGCTTAATGGGCAAAGTGGATAAACCAAATATCTACGCTTTAGATACCGGCTGTGCATGGGGCAACCATCTCACCATGGTTCGCTGGGAAGATAAACAAATTTTCACCCAAGAACGCTTAAAATAAAATCAAACAAAATATGAAGGCTTGCCATCCTTTATATTTTCCATTAGAATTTATCTCAATTATGCGACTATAGCTCAGTTGGTTAGAGCACCACCTTGACATGGTGGGGGTCACTGGTTCGAGTCCAGCTAGTCGCACCATCAAATTCTAATCCCTCGTCGCAAGACGAGGGATTTTTTATGCCTTATCATTGACTAAATGCTAATAAAAAAGCCCATTTAAAATTGCTCATCTGAACATTTTTAAATGGGCTTTCACCTCTCTCATAACCTACCTTGCGGTGTTTAGCGTTTCTTTGATAACTTCCCTTACCTTTTCGGTTTCGCTCAACACGACTTTTAAATAATGGATCGGTAACTAACGCTTTTATTGCACTTTCGTGAATTTCTCCTCGATTATGCTGATAACCCATTGTTTCTAATGTTTTTTTCATTTTTATTCCTTTTTTGTTAGTGGTATAAATTTTATTTAAGATACTGTATATAATGCCTAAATTTACGAACTTTGTATATAAGAACACCGAAATTTTCGGTATAATCCTCTACATATCTGCGTAAAGCGGTCAAATTTTTAGAAAATTTTGCAAATTTGGGAGTTTCAATGAATAAAGATGAAATAGGACACAATTTCTTAGCCCGTTTAGGAAAAACTCGGTTACGTCCCGGTGGTAAACTGGCAACAGATTGGTTAATTGCAAACGGTGATTTTAACCCACATAAAAAGGTATTAGAAGTTGCTTGTAATATGTGTACGACGGCAATCCAAATTGCTAAACAATATGGCTGTCATATTACCGGTATCGATCTTGATGAATCCGCATTAGAGAAAGCTAAGGCTAATATTAAAGAAAACGAATTGGAACATTTGATTCAGGTGCAACGTGCTAATGCAACCAAATTACCGTTTGAAGATAACAGTTTCGATATTGTCATTAACGAAGCAATGCTCACAATGTTGCCGATTGAAGCAAAAGAAAAAGCAATTCGTGAATATTTCAGAGTGTTAAAACCGGGTGGTTTTTTACTGACACACGATGTAATGTTACAGACCGAAGAATCTGAAGATATACTATCGGCATTACGTGAAGCAATTAATATTAGTGTTACACCACTTACTAAAGAAGGCTGGAAACACACATTCCAACAATGCGGTTTCCGAAATGTTGATACGTTTTCCGGTGAAATGACCTTGCTTTCACCAAAAGGCTTAATTTATGATGAAGGTGTATTAGGTGCAATGAAAGTTGTCGGTAATGCGCTTAAGCCGGAAAATCGTGAAACTTTCAAAAAAATGTTCCAAACATTTAATGATCCAGAACATCAATTAGGGTTTATTGCCGTTTGTAGCCAAAAATAATCAAAAATCCTTCTATATTCATAGAGGGATTTTTAATCTATGTAATTAAGGAAAAACAATGTTCGAGATGTTCCAATCTTGGTATAAACAAAAATTTAATGATCCGCAAACCGTTGCTTTATTGGGGATTCTTGCGATTGGATTTGGCATTATTTATTTCTTTAGCGATCTCATTATGCCTTTGCTTATCGCTATTGTTTTTGCTTACTTATTGGAATGGCCGATCAAATTATTGACTAAAAAGCTAAAATTTCCTCGTCTGCTTAGTTTAATTGTCGTCTTAGGCGGTTTTATTTCATTATCGACTTTCCTTTTTGTCGTAATGCTTCCAAGCTTGTGGAATCAGGCTGTCACTTTTGTACGAGATCTTCCATCTATGTTTAATTTATTGAATGCATGGCTGGAAGCACTCCCGGAACATTATCCGGAGTTAATTGATTATGCGATGCTAGATTCATTAATGAATACACTAAAGAGTAAAATTCTAGGATTTGGCGAATCATTGCTTGCTCTTTCCGTTAATTCTTTAATCAGCTTAGTCGGTTTAGGCATTTATGCTTTTCTTGTGCCATTAATGGTATTCTTTTTACTTAAAGATAAATCACTATTTTTACGAGGATTTGTTCGATTTCTACCTAAAAATCGCCGCTTAGCAACCAATGTTTGGTTTGAAATGCAACAACAAATCGCTAATTATATTCGTGGGAAATTCCTCGAAATTTTAATTGTCGGTATTGCAACTTATGCTATTTTCTTATTTTTCGATTTACGTTATCCATTACTGCTCTCCGTAGCGGTAGGTTTATCGGTCTTAGTGCCTTATATCGGTGCGGTATTGGTCACAATTCCGGTCGCATTAGTTGCCTTATTCCAATTCGGTTTATCGCCTGATTTTTATTATTTATTACTGGCATTTGTTATCAGTCAACTATTAGATGGTAACTTAGTCGTACCATTCTTATTTTCCGAAGCGGTCAATCTTCATCCATTAACGATTATTGTCGCGGTGTTAATTTTTGGCGGCTTATGGGGATTTTGGGGCGTATTTTTTGCTATCCCTTTAGCAACTTTAGTCAAAGCCGTGCTTAATGCCTTACCTTCAAATGATGAAGACGTACAAACTTAATCTCATATCAAGTCACTGTAATAAAAGGATTTATTTATGATTACACAGAATCAAAATTCTTGTCGTCATCCAAATTTAACCCAGATAAAACATATTGTCGCCCTTGGAGGCGGACATGGATTAGGCAGAATTTTATCTTCGCTGACATTTATGGGAGAGCGTTTAACTGGTATTGTGACGACGACAGATAACGGTGGTTCGACCGGTCGTATTCGTTCACAACACGGAGGCATCGCTTGGGGTGACTTACGAAATTGTTTAAATCAGATCATTATTAAACCAACTGTTGCTTCCGCTTTATTTGAATACCGTTTTGGTGGGAATGGAGAACTTGCCGGACATAATTTAGGTAATTTAATTCTGAAAGCGTTAGAAAATATGAATATTAGACCGCTTGAAGGCATTAATTTAGTTCGAGAATTATTACATGTGCGTTCAGGGTTAATTCCAATGTCCGAATCGCCAGTACATTTAGCCGCACAATTATTATCAGGCGAAACGATAGTTGGTGAAGTGTCTGTTGATGCACTTACTGAAATTCCCCATAGTCTGTTATTAACGCCGACAGTTACCGCTACACCTGAGGCAATTAATTCAATTAAACAAGCGGAATTAATTATCCTCGGTCCCGGTAGTTTTCTCACTAGCATTATGCCGCCTTTATTAGTCGATGAAATTGCACAAGCCATTCGTACGAGTCAGGCTAAAGTCGTATTTATTGATAATATCGTGCAAGAAGCCGGTCCAGCCGGTTTATTATCATTATCTGACCGCATTATATGGATTGAAAAACAAATTGGTGAGCAACGATTAAACGGTGTGATAACCCCAAATGAGAACGCTCTAATTCCTGCCCATATTACCTTGTTAGTTAGAATACTCTCTGATGATAAGATTGCGTATCGTCATGATCGCATAAAATTAAGCAAAGCGATTAATGATATAATGACATTATTAAAATAGTGATTGTACTGCTCCATATTGGAGCAATTTACTTTTAGAGGATTTTTGTGTGTTAGTTTCTGATTTTCATTTTGATTTACCCGATGAGTTAATTGCTCGTTATCCAACTCCCGAAAGAACAGCAAGCCGTTTATTACATTTAAATGGTGAAGCCGGTACATTTGAAGATAAACAATTTTCTGATTTAATTGAACAAATTGATGAGGGAGATCTGTTAATTTTTAATAATACTCGCGTAATTCCGGCTCGTCTTTATGGACGAAAAGCCAGCGGTGGTAAATTAGAAGTCTTAGTTGAACGAGTGTTGGATGAGCATCGCTGTTTAGCCCATGTAAGAGCCTCAAAAGCCCCTAAAGAGGGGGCTGAATTAATCCTTGGTGAGGATAAATTAGGTGAAGGGAATGGTTTCAAAGCGATTATGGTCGCTCGTCACGAAGCATTATTTGAACTGCGTTTTAATGAACAACAACCTTTATTCGAGCTTCTACAACAAGCAGGCCATATGCCTTTACCGCCTTATATCGATAGACCAGACGAAGATGCAGACCAAGAACGCTATCAAACTGTATATAGTAAAGTTTTAGGTGCGGTTGCCGCTCCAACAGCCGGTTTACATTTTGACAACCCTACACTTGAAAAACTGAAAGCTAAAGGGGTTAATATTGCTTTTGTCACGCTACATGTTGGTGCAGGGACATTCCAGCCGGTACGAGTCGAGAATATTTTAGATCATAAAATGCACGCTGAATATGCCGAAGTCAGCCAAGAAGTAGTTGATCAAATTCTCGCAACCAAAACAGCAGGTAAACGTGTGATTGCAGTCGGAACAACCTCAGTTCGCTCCGTTGAAAGTGCGACTCAAGCGGCTGAAAAAGAAGGGAAATTAATTGCTCCATTTTTCTCCGATACCAGCATTTTCCTTTATCCGGGCAAAACATTTCGGGTTGTTGACGCACTAGTTACCAACTTCCATTTGCCTGAATCAACATTGATTATGTTAGTGTCGGCATTTGCCGGTTATCGTAATACCATGAAAGCCTACCGTCATGCGGTCGAAGCGAAATATCGTTTCTTTAGCTATGGTGATGCCATGTTTATCAATAAAAATCCTAATGCATTAAACGATATTCCATAACTGTGTATAGCCACGTTTTCTTAATCAACGTGGCTTTTTATTTTTCTTTTCCATACAACTGCCGATACCACACCGAAAAATCATTTCTAGCCGTACTTAACCGCCATTTATCCGGATAAAAATCTACAATAATCATCCCCTGTTTTGCCGTCGTAATTAATGGAATCTTATGCTGTGTAAATCGTTCAACTACTTTTGGATGCGGCATTTTCCACGGATTCCAACGTCCGACCGAAGCAATCGCTAACTGTGGCTTACTTTTCGCTAAAAACGTATGACTACTACTGGTTCTCTTTGCCATGATGTGCGACTTGAAGGAAATCAATACGATGATCTAATGAATTTATGATTTGTCGTTCCTGTTCAGCCCCAGCATCTCCGGTTAACAATACCTGAAAGCGGTTAAATTTTGCCAAAATAATGCAAGAATCCTTATTCTTAGCTCTTTCAACACGATCTTTAGGGTAAATAGCTTTAAGTTGTAACATTCCAAATTGCCACTGTTTCCCCTGTATACAAGCCTCGGGAGAAATATTCACATAGGATTTCAAACTACTTGAAATTAAGCGTGCTTTGGGATACGCCTTAAGCAAATCGACAACGCCTCCTGAATGATCATTATCATCATGACTCAGAAATATTGCTTCCACGGTAATCTGATGGCGGCGTAAATAAGGTAATATCTCAATTGATGCCATAGAACCGGTTTTCCCACCGCTTGCCCAGCCTACGCCAGTATCGTAAAAAATTGCCCGTTTTTGACCGCTAGTATCTTGATAAACAAATGCTTGAGCTAAGCCCTGTCCTACATCAAAGGTAATCCATTGTAACGGAGCTTGGCGGCATTGAGAAAGATAAAGTCCTAATTGACTACATATCAACAATATGACACTTTTATACCAATATGATTGAGTTCGTGAATACAATACGCCATATAATACAAGCAATACTGCTAAATCGATAATTAACCACTGAATCTGTTGCCAATAGCCTAACCAAACCCATTGATGAGAAAGCGGTTCTAAATAATTTAGACTTAGTCCGGCAAGTTGATCAGCTAATTGCCACGTATTAAACACATTATTTGTTAATAAACTCAGCAAGACTAATGGCACGAGTAGAAAACTATATAGTGGTACAATCAACAGATTCGCTACGAATGCCGTAAGTGAAATCCCTTCAAAAAAATAAAATTGTACTGGGGTAAATACCAATAAAATGCCACATTGTAAATGTAATAACCCAATACAAAAACGAACGGGTATTAGCCACCGGTTATATGCTCTATGTTTAAAGAATGCAGATAGGGGAAAATATTGATACCAAATCAGTAAACTAATTACTGCCAAGATCGAAAGCCAAAAACTGTCGGATAAAATAGATAACGGATCAAGCAGTAACAGTACAGCTACAACTCGCCACCAATATTGCCACGAAGTATAGTGATAACGCAAAAATCGACACAACAGCACGAAACCAATCGCAATCAATGCACGTACTGTCGTAATCGAAAAACCGGCAAAATAGCTGTAACTTATTGCAGATACAATTCCGATAATATGAGCAAAAAAATAGTAAAATCCGACCGCTTGTCCAACACGACAATTCAATAAAAGCCATTGGATTCCCTTAGCTACCCAAAAACCGAATAAAAATGCCAAACCGATATGTAAACCGGAAATGGCAATTAAGTGTGCGGTTGACGTTTTTTGAAAAATTTGCCAATGTTGATCATTGATCCAAGCCCTCTCACCAAATGCTAAAGCAAGTAATAAACCTTGAGTAGATAATGACTCCGTCTGTTGCTTTGTTCTTGCTAACATAGCATAACGTAAAGATTTATTGTCCTGTTCAATTAACTTAACCTGCCGAGTAGTCGCACTCCCCTGTAAATGCTGAGCAAAATACCAACGTTGTCGGTCGAAATTGCCGAAATTCTCACGTGCAGATATCGGACGAAACTGCAATTCTGCCTGATAACTTCCGCCTAAAACTAAAGGTACCTCGCTTTGCCAAGTGAGATAAATGTGCTGATCATTTTCTCGTTTTGCTATCGCAGTTTGGTGATCCGTTTGCTTAACCAAACGAATAATTTGAATTGTTTCATAAGACTTACCTGCGGTCTGATTTTCCGCATTTTTTGCAAATTGCCATACAGAATAGTAACTGGCTGTCATAATGAGTGCAAAAATAAGTAAGAGCTGATTTCGACAAAATACGCTATATATCGCAATAATCAGGAAAATAAAGATAGGTAGAGCAAGCCATTGAGATGGTAGCCACAAAAGAGGCAAGAAACTTACGCAAATAAAAATAGAAAAACGGTCAAGATTCATAGCAATTACCCAAATTATTGGTAAAGTATGCTAAAAATCCGACCGCTTGTATCAAGAAGAGCTTAATTCTTCGATCGAGATCGCAAAAATTATTTGCCTTTAACTAGGCCTTTTGATCTTCCGCCTGGCTTACCGCCGCAGTAAATAATACGTCTGTTGATGAGTTTAATGCCGTTTCCGCAGAGTCTTGAATAACCCCGATAATAAAGCCAACACCAATTACTTGTGCTCGCAATGTCGTTTGGAATATTAAATAAACTACACGCTAATGGAATTAATAATAATGAACCGCCGGCAACACCTGAAGCACCACACGCACAAACAGATGCAACAATACTTAATAATAATGCTGTTGCAAAATCAGGATGAATACCTTGTGTATAAGCTGCACTAAAGTTAAAACGGTTACAGTAATCGCAACACCCGCCATATTGATATTCGCACCAAGCGGAATCGCAACTGAAGCAATTTCATCACGTACACCTAAACGTTTTGCAAGGTTCATATTAACCGGAATATTTGTTGCTGAACTACGAGTAAAGAATGCGGTTACACCACTTTCACGTAAGCAGGTTAATGTTAACGGATAAGGATTACGACGGATTTTCCAGAATACGATTAATGGATTTAACACAAATGCCACAAATGCCATTGAACCTAGTAATACACCTAACAAACGTGCATAACCAGCAAAGGCATCAATACCGTTAGTTGCAATGGTTTCAGCAACTAAACCGAATACACCGATAGGTGCAAATGCAATCACAACTTTAACCACATAAGATACTGCTTCTGCAAAATCATTTAAAAAAGTTTTGGTACTCGGTGCCGCATGACGTAAAGCAATACCTAAACCGATTGCCCAAGCTAAAATACCGATGAAGTTTGCGTTTGCTAATGCTTGTAGTGGGTTATCAACCAAGTTGAATACTACTGTTTTAATGATTTCACCGATACCTTGCGGTGGGTTCAAGTTATCTGGATTTGAAACAAGTTCCAAGGTTGTTGGGAACATAAAACTTAAAATAACTGCGGTTAATGTTGCCACAAATGTACCCAGTACATACATGACCAAAATCGGTTTTAATTTGCTGTCCGAACCGACTTCTTTATTTGCAATCGCAGATAAAACTAACACGAATACTAAAATGGGTGCGATTGCACGTAATGATTTCACAAAGAATTGACCTAATACACCGACATTCTTTGCCCAATCAGGGTTTGTCAATGCAAGGCAAACTCCCAATACTAAACCGACGGCAATACGTAAAACTAAATTACCCCCGAGAAGTTTTGATGATAAAGATGAATTACTCATAATGTTTCACTTTTGTAAGACTAATAAAAAATAAATAAACGGCTAGCCGTCCATCCACCTAAAAATACGAAGTTTTGAGATTAACGGAAAATAATCTGTTTGGGAATAGTTTTAAACAGATTTTATCTATTTTTTATTAATTAAAAGCTATTTTTTCAATTTTTCCTTTCAAAATGTAGCGAGTCATAAAAATAATTTTCTCAATTAAACGTCTTTCAGGTAGAATAATACCTAGTTTTAACCAAGTGTTGATTAAATAGAGATTCAAATGAAACCAGAAAATAAAGCGAATTTTCAACGAGTTATTCGAGCAACCGGATATTCTCTTAAGGGTCTAAAAGTCGCTTATATTCATGAAGCGGCTTTCCGTCAAGAAGTATGGGTATCAATTATCCTCATTCCTCTTGCCTTATTGATAGGAAATGATGTCATCGAAAAAATATTATTACTTGGTACTGTTTTTTTAGTTTTAATTGCAGAGCTTCTAAATAGTGCCGTAGAATCTGTTGTTGATCGAATCGGCTCGGAATACCATGAATTATCAGGTCGAGCAAAAGATATCGGTTCAGCGACCGTCTTTATGGCGATGGTATTACTGGCAATTACTTGGTTATTCATTCTTATTTTTTAAGGAGAAGGCGATAGATGCGATAGTATAACTATTTTATCTACCGCCTATTTTTTTATATAGTTCAAATGGAGATTATTATGAAATTTAATAAAACTGTCTTGTCTATCGCACTACTTTCAGCAACTTCTGCGATGGCATATCAAGCAGATAAAACCTACTCATTTACACTCTTACATACTAATGATATTCATGGTCACTTTTGGCAAAATGAAAAAGGAGAATATGGTTTAGCCGCACAAAAAACACTGATTGATAGCATCAAAAAAGAAGTTGAAGCTAAAGGTGGTTCTACCATTATTTTAAATGCTGGAGATATTAATACCGGTGTACCAGAATCAGATATGCAAAACGCTCGACCTGATTATGAAGGATTAAATGCAATCGGTTATGAAGCAATGGTATTAGGTAATCATGAATTTGATTTCCCTCTTCAAGTATTAACTATGCAAGAAAAATGGGCAAAATTCCCACTTATTTCAGCAAATGTTATTAATAAAAATACGAATAAAGAATTAGTAAAACCTTACGTAATGCTTGATAAACAGGGTTTAAAAGTGGCTGTTGTCGGTTTAACCACCGAAGATACGGGTAAACTTGGCAATCCTGATGTAACCGAAAATGTGATCTTCAAAGATCCTATCCAAACTGCAAAAGACACACTTACTAAAATTAACCAGACTGAGAAAGCCGATGTGAAAATTGCTTTAACGCATATGGGTTGGTATTTAGATGGAAAACACGGTACCAATGCTCCCGGTGATGTAACAATGGCAAGAACATTGGATAAAGGTTCATTCGATGTCATTATCGGCGGTCATACGCACGATACTGTATGTTTTGATGAACAAGGGCAATTTAAAGCGAAATTTACACCGGGCGAAAGCTGTAAACCTGATTTCCAAAACGGTACTTGGATTATGCAAGCAGGCGAATGGGGGAAATATGTCGGTCGAGCAGATTTTGAATTTAAAAATGGTAAAACCACTTTAGTTAAGTACGAGCTTATTCCAATCAATTTGAAGAAAACGATTAAAAAAGAAGATGGTAAAAAAGAATATCAGCTCTATCAAACAGAAATTAAAGCGGACCAAGCACTTTTTGAGCATCTAAAAAAATATCAAGATGAAGGTGATAAATTATTAGGTGTAAAAGTCGGTGAAGTGAAAGGACACTTGGACGGTAAACGAGAACACGTTCGCTTTGTGCAAACTAATTTAGGCCGCTTAATTGCTCAATCACAAAAAGAACGTGTAAAAGCGGATATCGGTATTATGAACTCTGGCGGTGTCCGTGCTTCTATTGAAGAAGGTAATGTAGCCTATAAAACGCTGTTAACCGTACAACCTTTCGGAAATATGATTTCAACGCTTGATTTAAAAGGTCAAGAATTAATTGATTTCTTAACCGCCATTGCATTAAAAGAAGTCGATACTGGCGGTTATCCTCAGTTTGCAGGCATTTCAATGGTTGTAGACCGTGCGGCAAAAACAATTTCAGATATTAAAATTGCTGGTAAAGCATTTGATCCGAATAAAACTTATAAAGTTTCTATTCCTGATTACTTGACTGCTGGTGGTGACGGCTATCCGGTGATGAAAAAACACCCTAGCTATGTAAATACCGGTTTTATTGACGCCGAAATGCTAAAAAAATACTTCGAAGAAAATAAAGTGATCGATGCAAGTAAATTTGATCCAAAAGACGACGTTATTTTTAAATAATCTATAATACACTCCAAAGCTAAGCAGAAATGCTTAGCTTTTTTTCTACCGATTTACTCAAATTTTTCAGGAAATTTATGGCCAATGACTAATCATATTCAACAAATACAAGATCAATATGGCGAACTACTTAAATTATTACCCAAACTGGAAAATAGTTTAGCTGACTGGCACAAGGCAATTAAACTCAGCCAACAGTTAAGCCTCTTCTACACCTCCCCAGAATGGCTAGATTTATACGACAATGCAAATCACATTAAACTGGATACTCAAGGTAATTACAGTATTTTATCTCAAGATGCTATTTGGAATGTATTAACCGAACAACGAGAACTTACTGAACAAATGAGTAAAATTATTGCATTATTAGACGATTTCCCAAAAGAATAATCGTTTTTGATCTATTTCTCACAACAAGAGTGTCCTACTCAAGATTCCGTATCTGTGCTATGCTAGTCATCACAAACGATTAATCAAAAGGAGATTTGTGATGTCAAAACATCTTACCGAACAACGTTTTATTGATTTTCCAATTCACGAAAATGTTATTGCGGCATTAGATAGCAAAGGATTTGAGTTTTGCACACCAATCCAGGCAAAAACACTACCAATTACACTAGCTGGCAATGATATTGCCGGACAAGCTCAGACTGGTACGGGTAAAACAATGGCGTTTTTGGTTGCAACTTTTCATCATTTACTCAGCAATGATATACAAACCGCAAAACATCAACCTCGTGCATTAATACTCGCCCCGACCCGTGAATTAGCCGTACAAATTGGTTCTGATGCTGAATTATTAGTAAAACATTCCGAGTTAAAATTAGCACTAGCCTATGGCGGTGACGGTTATGAAAAGCAAGTACAAGCTATCGAACAAGGCGTAGATATTTTAGTCGGTACGACTGGCCGAGTAATTGATTACGTAAAACAAGGCATTATCAATTTAGACAAGATACAAGTTGTTGTTTTAGATGAAGCCGATCGTATGTTTGATCTCGGATTCATTAAAGATATTCGTTATCTCATGCGTAAATGTCCAAAACCGGAACAACGTCTAACGATGCTATTTTCCGCAACACTTTCCCCTCGTGTTCGAGAATTAGCTTATGAAGATATGGATAATGCACAATATATCGAAATCGAGCCACTTCAACGCACCGGACATCGTATAAAAGAAGAACTGTTCTATCCGTCTAATGAAGATAAAATGGCTCTTTTACTGACCTTACTCGAAGAAGAATGGCCTGAACGTTGTATGATCTTTGCGAATACTAAGCATAAATGTGAAGAAATTTGGCAATATTTAGGCGCTGACGGACATCGTGTCGGATTACTGACCGGCGATATCGCCCAAAAGAAACGTTTAGCATTATTAGACAGCTTTACTAAAGGTAGCCTAGATATTTTAGTCGCAACTGATGTTGTTGCTCGAGGTTTACATATTCCTGAAGTTACTCATGTATTTAATTATGATTTACCAGATGATCGCGAAGATTACGTACACCGTATCGGGCGAACAGGGCGTGCTGGAGAAAGCGGTCACTCAATCAGCTTTGCCTGCGAACGTTATGCAGTGAATTTACCGGCAATTGAAGAATATATCGGTCATCACATTCCAGTTAGCCAATATGATAGTAGTGCATTATTAAATCTCCCTAAACCTATGCGTTCACGGACTAAGTCTTTTTCACAAAATAAGAAACGTTAAAAAGTTAATACTTGACTTTTATCTAAACCGGTTATTTCACATAACCGGTTTTTTAATGAATATATACACATAATACTTAATAACTTACCCTAATTTTCTTAAAAATTAATCATTATGATCTTTTTTTCATCATTCGAAAAATATTTATAAAATTAGTGTTTGACATCAAGTCCAAAATCCGTAAAATGCACCTCGTTCCTTACGAACTACTCAAATGCGGGAATAGCTCAGTTGGTAGAGCACGACCTTGCCAAGGTCGGGGTCGCGAGTTCGAGCCTCGTTTCCCGCTCCATTTTTAAATCTCTCCTATATGGCGTGTTAGCAAAGCGGTTATGCACTGGATTGCAAATCCATGTAGATCGGTTCGACTCCGGTACACGCCTCCATTATTTATAAAATCAAAATAATACTGATATGGAATTAGATCGTTTTATTATCTATGTATTCATTTTGGGATATCTCTTAATTTTATTTGATCATATTGTACCAGAGGTTTCTAGTATATTTGGCTTAGATGCAGGTAAATTGTTCTTATACTTGCTGATAGCTATCTTAATCTTTACAGCCAGTTAGCTTCGTACATCTCCTCGAAAAATTCATATTTCAATAAATCACTATATTGATAAAAATTGGCTAGTAAACAAAAATTCGGTTATAAAAAACGCCCATAACTTTCGCTATGGGCGATTAATTAGAATATTATAAGACTCAATTTAGCCACTTTTGAGTTTATTTGGCAAAATACGCTGAAATAACTCTCTACTTTTAAGTGGTTGGGAACCTAAATAGGGCTTAAGTGCAATGCGAGTAAAGCGTTTTGTCGCGTGTAAGGTGGCTTTATCAGAAAAATCCAGCTGTTCGAAAGCCAATAAATCTTTACCAAGAAAACTGTAATTATTCTGCAATAATGACGCAATAAAACCTTCGTTTTCTCGAAATTGATAAGTCATTGATGGCGATACCGGATCACCGGTTGCGGCACATACGCTGAAATTCACCCCATAACCCAATGCTTTTAAAGTATGAAATTCAAATACTCTTAACGTTGCTTCAAGGCTATCCGGTTGCGTTGCTAAACGTGTTACGCATTGCAGATAATGCTGAAAGAGTTCCGGATAAGCGGTCCGATTTTCTAATACTCTTGCAAGCACTTCATTTACATAAAAGCCGCTATATAACGCTAAAGTTTGCATTGGTAGAGTTAATGAAGCCGGTTCTGCTTTGATTAGCGTTTTTAGCTCCCCTTTTCCACTCCAACGTAATAATAATGGTGTAAATGGCTGTAGCACCGCTTTTAATGGCGAACGAGGACGTCTTGCACCTTTGGCAAGTAAGGTAATCCGTCCGTGATCTTCGGTAAAAAAGTCCACTAACAAACTTGTTTCACTATATTCACGGCGGTGTAAAACAAATCCTCGATGCCAATTTTCTATCATGATTTATTTCAGAAATTACTCGTCCATATAGCCTAAGCTACGTAATGCACGTTCATCATCTGCCCAACCAGCCTTCACTTTCACCCACAATTCCAAGTGAACTTTGTTATCAAATAAACGTTCCATATCGGCACGGGCTTCAGTACCAATGGTTTTGATTTTTTGACCTTTTGCACCGATTACCATTTTCTTCTGACCTTCACGCTCCACTAAAATCAAACCGTTGATTTCATAAGTGCCACGCTCATTCAGTTTAAATTGTTCGATTTCGACCGTGACCGAATACGGCAATTCTTCACCGGTGAAACGCATCAGTTTCTCACGAATAATTTCAGATGCCATAAAGCGTTGGCTACGGTCAGTAACATATTCTTCAGGGAAATGATGAACCCCTTCACGTAAGGACTTACGTACAATTTTTTGTAGAATATGCACATTTTTACCACGTTGTGCCGAGATTGGTAAAATTTCCGCAAAATCGAATTTTTGCGAAAGCTCGGTAATATGCGGTAATAATTCATCTTTTTCTTTAATATTGTCAACTTTATTAATCGCTAACACTACCGGTGCTTTTGCCGCACGTAATTTATTTAACACCATTTCGTCATCATCAGTCCATTTTGTACCTTCAACCACGAAAATAATTAAATCCACATCACCGATTGCCGAGCTTGTCGCACGATTCATTAAACGGTTGATTGCACGTTTTTCTTCAATGTGAAGTCCCGGTGTATCGACATAAATCGCTTGATATTGATCTTCGGTATGAATACCAACAATACGGTGACGTGTTGTCTGCGCTTTGCGAGAGGTAATCGAAATTTTTTGACCTAAAATTTTATTTAATAATGTTGATTTGCCGACATTCGGACGACCAACAATGGCAATAAAGCCACAATAAGTTTTAGGTTGTTGATTTTGTTCTGTCATTGTTATTCCTTGATGCAGACAGAATACCTTTATTATCTTTTATTCTGCCGCTATAAATTATTTATTTAATTTTACCAGCACTTGTTCAGCGACATTTTGTTCCGCTTTGCGACGGCTGGTACCAACACCGATAAAAGTTTCATCGAATGTTTCAATTTTACAAGTGACCTTAAAGGTTTGATTATGTGCTTCACCTTTAATATCAATCACTTCATAGGTTGGTAACTGTAATTTACGCCCTTGTAAAAACTCTTGTAAGCGTGTTTTCGGATCTTTTTGTGCATCGCCCGGTTTAATCTCCGCTAAAAGATCTTGATACCATAACACAACTTGCTTAATGGCATTTTCCATTCCTGAATCAAGATAAATTGCGGCAATAATCGCTTCTACACAATCAGATAAAATCGATTCCCTGCGGTAGCCACCACTTTTTAATTCGCCCGCACCTAGTTTCATATATTCGCCTAAATCGAATTGACGAGCTAAAATCGCTAACGTTTGTTCACGTACTAATGTTGCTCGCATACGACTTAACTCACCTTCATTTGCTTTAGGAAATTGATCGAATAACGCTCTGCCGATAGCAAAATTTAAAATTGAATCGCCAAGAAATTCCAAGCGTTCATTATTTTTAGCACCCGCACTACGGTGTGTTAATGCTTGTAGAAGATAATCACGGTTTAAAAATTGATAACCGAGTTTTTTCTGTAATCTTTCGAGTTGCATATTATTGATTCTAAAATAAAGTAAAATACAAGCGATTGTATTTTGCCGATATCTTACAAAATAAACCTGCTTGTATTATTACTTATTTAAATATTAGTTGATCGAAGTAAACATTCTATTAAAACGTAAGTAGCTTGGATATTCATTCGGTTTTTTATCTAAACTTAACCAAATAAATGTTGCTTTACCAACTACATTTTGTTCTGGTACGAATCCCCAAAAACGGCTGTCTTCACTATTATCACGATTATCGCCCATCACAAAGTAATGTCCTTCCGGAACAATCCATTCTCCTGAAGGTTGTCCCTCTTGAGCATATAGATACGGTGCATAATTAAATGCAAACGGGTTATTTAAGATTTGATGGGTTACATCACCTTTTTCCGTACGCTCTACTTGCATTTCACCATGATAGAAGAAATCTGCATTTGGCTTACCTTCATCATATTCAAATACGACTTGTTTTCCATCTGTGCCAGTAACCGTCAATTTTTGTG
Source organism: Actinobacillus arthritidis (assembly GCF_029774155.1). NCBI lineage: Bacteria > Pseudomonadati > Pseudomonadota > Gammaproteobacteria > Pasteurellales > Pasteurellaceae > Actinobacillus > Actinobacillus arthritidis. The sequence continues at coordinate 902,006 of NZ_CP103833.1, forward strand.
TTTGGGAATCGTATTTAACACGATCTCCACCCACGCCAACGACACGTTTAATGTAATCTACGTGAGCCTGTTTAGGTGCTTTAAATACAATTACATCACCTCGTTCAGGATGACCTGTTTCAATTAAAGTCTTTTGCCAAATCGGATCTTTAATCCCATAACTAAATTTATTAACGACTAAAAAATCTCCGACACGCAAAGTTGGTTCCATTGAGCCACTCGGAATTTGAAAAGGCTCAAAAATAAATGAACGTAACACGGTAACAAAAAATAATACGCCAAATAGTGAAGCAAAAAAATCGCCAATCGCTGAGCGAGGTTGGATTTCTGCTTTTTCTTCCTCAGTTAATGGGCGATTTAAGCGTTTTGATTCTCTTGCCATTGCCGCTTTACGACGCGGATCGGCACTAAATTTATAAAACGTCCAAAATCCACCACAAATCACCACTAATGAAACCAATAAAATAGAGATTGTGTTGGGTAATTGCATTGAATCTAATGTTTTCCAAACACCGTATAAAATGGCGATAAATATAATTGGCATCACTTGTGCCATTGTTTTCTCCCTTATTTATCTATTGAAAACAACGGAATATAGTCGGCAAACTTTTACGAAAATTAACCCGCTTATATTCCGTGATTTCTAGCTATTCCGTGGTAAATGATTAGTCTTTACCTACATGAAGAATCGCTAAGAATGCTTCTTGCGGTACATCTACATTACCAAGAGATTTCATCCGTTTTTTACCCTCTTTTTGTTTTTGTAGAAGTTTTTTCTTACGACTCACGTCACCACCGTAACATTTCGCCAATACGTTTTTGCGTAATTGTTTTACGGTTGAACGGGCAATAATGTGATTACCAATAGCCGCTTGAATCGCAATATCAAATTGCTGGCGTGGAATTAACTCTTTCATTTTTTCTACCAATTCACGACCACGGTAAGGTGCATTATCTTTATGTACGATTAATGCTAACGCATCCACACGATCACCATTGATCATAATATCGACACGCACCATATCTGCGGTTTGGAAACGTTTGAAACCATAATCTAATGATGCATAACCGCGAGAAGTCGATTTTAAGCGGTCGAAGAAATCTAATACCACTTCACCCATTGGGATTTCGTAAGTTAACGCAATTTGATTGCCGTGGTACACCATATTGGTTTGTACGCCACGTTTTTCCACACAAAGGGTAATCACATTACCTAAATACTCTTGCGGCACAAGCATATTACATTCGGCAATCGGCTCACGAATTTCCGCAATATTACTGATTGGCGGTAATTTTGCCGGGCTATCGACATAAATGGTTTCGCCATTGGTTTGAACCACTTCGTAAACTACCGTTGGTGCGGTAGTAATTAAATCGAGATCATATTCACGTTCTAAACGCTCTTGAATGATCTCCATATGTAATAAGCCTAAGAAACCGCAACGGAAACCGAAACCTAATGCGGTTGAGTTTTCTGGTTCATAGAAAAGCGATGCGTCATTCAGACTTAATTTACCTAATGCGTCACGGAATGCCTCATAGTCGTCTGAGCTAATTGGGAATAAACCGGCATAGACTTGCGGTTTAACCTTTTTAAAGCCCGGTAACACTTCGGTTGCCGAATTGTGGTGATGGGTTAAAGTATCGCCCACTGGTGCACCTAAAATATCTTTAATCGCACACACTACCCAACCCACTTCGCCGGTTTTTAATTCTGTGGTATCAACTTGTTTCGGCGTGAAAATACCTAAACGATCAACGTTGTACGATTGACCGGTACTCATTACTTTAATTTTATCGCCTTTTTTGATTGAACCGTTTTTCACACGCACTAAAGACACAACACCTAAATAGTTATCGAACCATGAGTCGATAATCAATGCTTGTAACGGTGCTTCAGGATCGCCTTCCGGTGCCGGGATTTTTTTCACGATGTCTTCTAATACATCTTCGATACCTACACCGGTTTTCGCCGAACAACGTACCGCATCCATCGCATCAATACCAACGATGTCTTCGATTTCTTCCGCCACTCGTTCAGGTTCTGTCGCCGGTAAGTCGATTTTATTTAAAATCGGCACCACTTCTAAATCCATTTCAATCGCGGTATAGCAGTTTGCTAATGTTTGAGCCTCAACCCCTTGACCGGCATCAACCACTAATAATGCACCTTCACAAGCGGCAAGCGAACGAGAAACTTCATAAGAGAAGTCTACGTGTCCCGGTGTGTCGATAAAGTTTAATTGATAAGTTTCACCGTCTTTCGCTTTATAGTTAAGCGTTACGCTCTGGGCTTTGATAGTAATACCGCGTTCACGCTCTAAATCCATCGAGTCTAAAACTTGTGCTTCCATTTCACGATCCGATAAGCCGCAAGTTTGGATTAAACGGTCGGATAACGTTGATTTACCGTGGTCAATGTGAGCAATAATTGAAAAGTTACGAATGTTTTTCATATTCATCGGGCAATAAATGTCCTGTGTTGTAATAAATTTATTTAAAAGGGAAATTAACCGACCAATTCTACTTTAAATCCGTTGCTTTGGAAAGGAAAAGCACAAAAAAGCAAGCGGTCGTTTTTTCGAGAAATTTTACAAAAAATCCGGAAAAAAGACCGCTTGTTCAAGTAACTGTTTACAGTAATAATTTGACTGCTTTTGGAACATCCGACGCTAAACTAATTGCGGTAATCACTGCTACGCCGTCTGCTCCGTTTTGTTTGAGCATTGCTACATGCTCTGATTTCACGCCACCGATAGACACGATCGGCTTGCGAATTCCCGCATCACGGGCTTTTTTGACAAAATCCAAACCAATCGGCGGATTATGCTTTTCTTTGGAATTAGTCGGAAAAACAGGACCTAGTCCGCAATAATCCACCTCAATCATTTGTTCGGAACGCCAAAGATCTTCTAAGGTATTATTCGATAAACCGATAATCAACGGTTTATTCGTCATCTGCCGAATCATGATTGGCAACATATCTTTTTGCCCAACATGCACACCGTCCGCATCAATCTCTATCGCTAATGCTACGTTATCATCCACAATAAACGGAACCTTGTATCGGCGACATAAATCACGGCATTGAATCGCCAATGCTTTTTGGGCTTGTGGCTGAGCTTCTAATGAATTATTACCTTTATCACGAAACTGAAAGCAAGTAATCCCCGCTTGCAATGCTTGTTCTAAAATCAAAAAGAGATTCTTAGCTCGATCTTCAGTCGGCTTAGGGCAATCTTGTGTACCGGCAATAAAATAAAGTTTAAGCATTTGTTGGATATCATGCATAATCATTCCTCTATGAGTAAATCTTGATAAGCCCAATGATTAGTCGGCCCATATCCATAGCCAATATTCAGCGGATGCGAAATTGCCGCACTGATATAGTCTTTTGCAATTTTTATTGCAGTTTCGACCGCTTGTCCTTTGGCTAATTCCGCCGTAACGCAAGCAGAAAACGTACAGCCGGTACCGTGTGTATGACGAGTTGGAAAACGTGGACATTCCAAAATAAAATGAGTCGTTGGAGTAAAAATCCAATCACGGCAATGCGTACTTTGCGAATCCGCCAAATGCCCGCCTTTAATCACCACAGTATTCACACCTAAATCTTGCAATTTTTTTGTCGCCTGATAAGCGGTCGAATCATCGATAATTTTTATACCGGTTAAGGCTTCCGCTTCGGGCAGATTCGGCGTAATCACATCCGCTAACGGTAACAAATACGTTTGTAATGCACTAATCGCATCTTGTTGTAATAGTGGCGTGCCACCTTTGGCGATCATGACTGGATCAAGCACTAATTTACCAAAATTATACTGACATAAAGCATTTGCCACGCACTCAATCACTTCTGCCGTACCTAACATTCCGATTTTAAAGGCTGAGATTTGAAAATCTTCTGCAATTGCTTTGATCTGAGTTTCAATCGTACTTAACGGTACAGAATGAATATCGAATACGCCTAACGTATTTTGAGCAGTAATTGCAGTAAGAACCGAAGTGCCAAAAACGCCTCGCATTTGGAACGTTTTCAGATCCGCCTGAATCCCTGCACCACCACCGCTGTCCGAACCTGCGATGGTTAAAGCCTGACTAATCTTACTCATAAGAGACCCTCCCGTATTTTTCGATTGTATCGGCAGAAAGCGCGCCAAGCTGATCTAATAATGCAATATTGAATGAACCAAATGCATTAGTGGGTAATCCTTTCTCAGCCAATTCACCGGTAATAGCATACGCCGCTACGCCCTCGCAAGTTGCCTCAAAAATTTGACCGTTTGTCGCAACGGCATTAAATGTCGCCAATACAGATCCAAGCAAACAGCCCGAAGCCGTAATCTTGGGAAATAATGGCGTACCATTGGCAATTTTCGCTAAGCGTTTGCCATCGCTGATATAATCAATACTTCCACTAACAGCAACTACACATTGATATTTATTCGCTACATAATGCGCTATCTCTGCAATATTTGCCGTTCCATTACCTGCATCGACCCCTTTAGTTTGCCAATTTAGTTCGGCTAGTGTGGCTATTTCACCTAAGTTTCCCCGAATCACCGAAAAATGAATTTCATCTAACAGTCTCATCACTGTCTGGTAGCGGTAATCCGTTGCGGCAATTCCAACCGGATCCAATACAACAGGGATTTCTGCTTGATTCGCAATTTTCCCAGCTAAACACATCGCTTCCACTTCTGCTGAACTTGCCGTACCAATATTGATAAGGAGTGCATTGCTAATTTTTGCCAAACTTTCAGCTTCTTCAATAGCGGTGGACATTAATGGTGAAGCACCGATAGCGAGTAAGCCATTAGGCGCAAAATGAGCGGCAACCACATTAGTCATATTGTATATAAGAGGATTTTGCTGGCGAATTTGTTCTAAATAATTTGATTTCATATTTATCTCCATGGGTAAGTGTAAAAAATGACGCAAATAGATAAGTCATCCTTACTCAAGGAGGCATAAGATTTCTTATCATGCATAAAAATAAATGCACGCGACTATTCATCTTATTTATCTCAGACACAGATATAACCATTACAGAAATGACTGTGATGGTTTAAATGAATAGCAACAAAAAAATGACAAGAAAAAGGAAAGGGTAAGAGAAATAAAGATTGGCATATTAGTTTCCTACGTCAGTATTAACTGTATCAGGTTCACGGGTTTAATCTCAGCCTCATTGAAGGCACCCCGACTAAAAATTAGTATTAGTCTAAATAACTTACTGAAAAAATCCAACTGGATAATTTCAGAAATGAGAGGAAACTCACATATTTAATCAACAATCGATCTATTTTTATCCATATTAATAGCATTACCAGATATAAAAAAGCGATAATACCTATAAGATATTATCGCTTCTTCTAACACCAATATGTTATCTATTCATTATTTTTAGATTTCCAAATTAATGGATCTACGCCTCGGTGAATTAAATCTTGATGTTCTTCAATCTTAAAGACTGGCTCTTGTCCTGCCTTAATCTGACGAATATAGTCTTTCAATAAACGCCATACGATTGGAGCAAGAATTAAAATGGCAATTAAGTTAATTACTGCCATAGATGCCATTACCGTATCAGCGAATGCCCAAACAATACCACCATCACGTACCGCACCAAAATAAACAAAGAACAACACGATAATTCTAAAGCCCCAAACAAACCAAGGTTTGTTTTTGATATAACGGATATTGGTTTCCGCATACGCATAGTTACCAATAATTGAGGTATAGCAGAATAATAATAAGATGAATGCTAAGAAATGTAAGCCAAATTCACCTAAATGGTATTGCAATGCTGTTTGGGTTAATTCAACGCCTTTTAATGTTTCATTGCCATAGTTATCAGACATTAAAATAATTACTGCGGTACAAGTACAAACCACCATTGTATCGACAAATACGCCTAACATTTGAATTAAGCCTTGGCTTGCAGGATGTTTTGCATCCGAAGTCGTCGCTGAATTTGGTGCAGAACCCATACCCGCTTCATTGGAGAATAAACCACGTTTAATCCCCATTAACATTGTCTTTGATACCAAAGCTCCAAACATACCGCCAGTCGCTGCAGAAAAGTCAAAGGCACTATCAATAATTAGTCCAAGTACTGCCGGAACACGTTCGATATTCATCCCTAAAATGATTACTGCAATAATCAGATAGAATAACGCCATCATTGGCACAACTTTCGCAGACACCTGTCCGATAAGTTTTACCCCACCAGAAATAATGATTCCGGTTACGATAACTAATACTAAACCAACATATTCTCCGTTCCATTCCCATGCTTTACTGGTTGCCGCAACAATAGAATTAGACTGTACAGCATTAAACGCAAAACCAAAGGTAAAAATTAATGTTACAGCAAATGCAATCGCCATCGGCTTAAATTTTAAACCGCGTGTAATATAATATGCTGGACCGCCTCGGAACATACCATTCGGATCGCGAGTTTTATATAACTGTGCTAATGATGATTCTGCAAATGCCGAACTCATTCCCATTAACGCTGTTATCCACATCCAAAATACCGCCCCCGGACCGCCTAAAGCAATTGCCGTTGCCACACCACCGATATTACCCACGCCAACACGGCTAGCTAAGCCGGTTGTAAACGCTTGGAAAGGTGTTAAAGATTCACCTTCTGCCGAACGGCCTCCCCACATTTCACGTAAACTGCGAGGTAATAATCGAAGTTGAACAAAACCGGTCGTAATCGTAAAAAAGAGTCCTGTTCCTAAAAGAATCAAAATCGTAATATCCCATAGCGGACCATCAATCGTATTCACGATCCACGTCAGGACATTTTCAAAACCTGAAACAATAAAATCCATCAAAGACCTCTATAATGTAAAAAATAAAAAACGAAAACGTTTGCATTTTAATGATTTTTTAACGTTTGAAAAGTTTTTTCAATCTTTTCAATAAATAAAATTTATCGTTTTAACAATCCACCGTTTGAAACGGCATCAATAAAGCTACTATGAAAAAGTATCATACCCAAAATCATTAATGCGATACCGGCACAAACTCTTAATCCTAACGAAAAATATTGATTCGTTTGTGTCGAAAAATACCAAGAACTTAACCCTATCGCTTTATTGCGGGCCAAAAGTACCAGCCATGCCAAAAGACTCAAGGTCATACCTGTGCCGATTGCCATGACTAATGCGGCTAAAACTCCCCACCAATATAAATCTAAAGTGTAAGCTAAAAATAGAACTAAAATTGCGCCGGAACAGGGTCTAGCCCCAATACTCATAATAATCAGCCATTTACTTTTCCAATCGTTTAAACGTTGCATTTGTTCAGCTGAAGGAAGGTGTTGGTGTCCACAACCGCAATGCTCAGCATGTATATGCAGGGAAGGCTGTACCAGCGGTGTAATTTTGTCATTTTTTTGCAAATTTACAGCCGTTATACGGCTAATTTTAGGTATTGATTTTACTTTTGGGCGTAATGCTCGAATAGCATTAATACACCAGTAAAAACCAAATAAGATCATTAAAAGGAAACTGCCACGCTCAATCCATTTCAAGGTTAAATTGAAATAATGGCGAGAAAGCGTAAACATAACAATAATTATCGAAACTAAACATACAGCCACCAAACCTTGCACTAGAGCAGAAAGTAAACTGATATTCATTGCCTGTCGCAATTCTGTTTTCTCTAGTGAAAGGTAACTGGTTAAAATAAACTTACCATGACCAGGCCCAACTGCGTGAAACACGCCATATAAGAAACTGATTACAATTAATGTAATACCCGCCTGTCGACTATTTTCTGCTAAGGCGGAAAGAGAACCGGATAATTGCTGATTAAACGCCCTCTGCCATTCCATTACTTTAAAAAGTAAGAAAGGATAACTTTGGTAAAGGGTAAAAATCAGACAAAAAATGACCGCTATCCATAGCGACCCTTTTGCTTTTATTCGCATACCGCCACCACTTTCTGAGCAAATTGCGCACCTAATGAATTACCGTCTTCGTCCGGCATATCCGGTGTTTGCGTTTTATCTAAACTTGAAGCATATAAACGCAATGACTGATTCACTTGTGGCTGTTCTAAAGATACTTTACATTCTTGATTACTAATACTTAAATCCTGTTTATTATTATATTCCATCGCCATATAGTAACTCGGTTCATAAGTATAAAAACGTACCGGATTATTTGTTAAATCATAAGGCTGACTTAAGTAAAAAGTAACATAAAAAACCACACGTTTATCTGCAATTCTAAATGTGGTATCACTCGGTTTGGTCGTAAACTTTAACGGTTCGTTCTTTGCATTATATAAATAGCTAAAATAATGATTTTCGATCACCGTTTGTACCATTTCTGCTGTAATGGATTTTTTAGTTGCTTCTCTATCAGAGCTACTTTTTACCTCATAAATTAACTCTGCCGAAGCGATCTCATCCATCGTCCACTCCATTTGGAAACCTTTTAAAGTCGTCCCCTCTAATAACACTTCATTTTTAAGATCAATAAAAGAATGAGGATGGGCAATAGCTTGTGATGTAATACATGAAATTAAACAAATAAGTATAAATTTAATCAACTTCATTCAATTCTCCTTATAAAAACAAAAAAGCGAACAAGTTACCCTGTTCGCTTTTTTAAAATAAAGTGAGTTGGTCGATAAGCCGAGTTCTGTCGCGGACAATCATTCCTCTAGGCTTGCATTCACACACAAGCTCAAGCAACCTACCCGAACTCTGGACGGGCCATCCATTGAGTTCCTATTTGGTCTTGCTACGAGTGGAGTTTACCGTGCCGTGGAATATTGCTACCCACGCGGTGCGCTCTTACCGCACCCTTTCACCCTTACCTGCACTAATGTACATCGGCGGTTTGCTCTCTGTTGCACTGGTCGTCGGTTCACACCGCCCAGACGTTATCTGGCACTCTGCCCTATGTAGCTCGGACTTTCCTCTCGTTTACTTGTCCCACTAGGTCGTTCTTACGAACAATTAAGGGCTTCAATAAACCAGCGATTGTCTAACCAACTCAGAATAGCGAGTATAGCGGATTTACAAAGTTTTGCCAATAATTAACCGCTTGTTTGGTAAATTATTGGCAAATAAAAAAGGATTAAGCTCCGAAGAACTTAATCCCATTTATAATCTTCATTACGAACTAAAATTAAGCACGTTTGAAGTCCAAGTGAACTAATTTTGGCTTAGTTGGGTGACGTTGAATCGCTTGTACTTTAACTTGCTCTTCTTTACCCGCTACAACGATAGTTAATACTTCGTTATAGAACGCATCGTGTGCTTGTGCGTTGTTTACTTTATCGTGATCTAAGATGATTGATACAGGCTCTGCGTTACCACCGTAGATGATTGCAGGAACTTGACCATTGTGACGCAGGCGGCTCGCACCCTTACCTTGCGCAGAACGAACTTCAGCTTCAAATTTGAATGACATTGTTTGATTCTCTTAAAGTAAAAAGGAACATAACGTTCCGTGAATATAAAAAATAGCAGGCGACCCAGCTATTTCACAAAAGAATTTCGACTAAAAAAGTCGAGTGCGTATTCTACGCATTTTTCTAACAAAATGCAAAACAAAAAGAGGCGAATAGTATCGCCTCTTTTCATTATTTAAACAATTAAGCTACAAGTGCTTTTACTTGTTTTGCATACGCATCCCAATCGGTAATCGGGCGAGTTGCCACGCCTGAATCCATTGCCGCTTTCGCAACCGCTGATGAAACCGCCACAATTAAACGTGGGTCAAATGGAGTTGGAATTACATAATCTGGGCCGAATGACAATTCACCGTAAGTTGATAATACTTCAAATGGAACCGGCTCTTTCGCTAAATCCGCAATTGCGTGTGCCGCCATTTTCATTTCTTCATTAATAGTGGTTGCACCTACGTCTAATGCACCACGGAATAAGAATGGGAAGCAAAGCACGTTATTTACTTGGTTCGGATAATCTGAACGACCGGTACATACGATCGCATCCGCACGTACAGCTTTTGCTTCGTGTGGTGTTGTCTCCGGCACTGGATTTGCTAATGCAAGAATTAACGGATCTTTTGCCATGGTTTTGATCATCTCTTGGCTTAATGCACCCGCTTTAGAACAGCCTAAGAATACGTCCGCACCCGCTACTGCATCCGCAAGCGTACGCCAACCGTTATCTTCAATCGCATAGAATTGTTTGGTTTCATCCATATTATCGCCACGACCTTGGTAAATCACTCCTTTAGAATCGCACATCGTAATATTTTCTTTTTTGAAACCTAATGAGCGTAATAGGTTGGTACAAGCAATTGCAGATGCGCCCGCGCCGTTAACTACTAAACGAACTTCACTAATATCTTTCCCCACGATTTGTAAACCGTTTACAGTCGCTGCGCCTACGATAATAGCCGTACCGTGTTGGTCGTCATGGAATACAGGAATGCCCATACGCTCACGTAATTTTTTCTCAATATAGAAACATTCCGGCGCTTTAATATCTTCTAAGTTGATCCCACCGAAAGTTGGCTCTAACGATGCAATAATATCGACTAATTTATCCGGATCATGTTCGTTAATTTCGATATCAAATACATCAACACCGGCAAATTTTTTGAATAATACACCCTTACCTTCCATTACCGGTTTAGACGCTAATGCACCGATATTACCTAAACCAAGTACGGCTGTACCGTTTGAAATTACTGCCACTAAGTTACCACGAGCGGTATAACGACGAGTCGCTGAAGGATCTTTTTCAATTTCTAAGCAAGGTTCTGCTACACCTGGAGAATACGCTAATGCTAAATCATGTTGTGTTGAAAGAGATTTGGTTGGCGTAACAGAAATTTTTCCCGGTACTGGAAATTCATGGAAGTCTAATGCTTGTTGTTTTAAATCGCTCATGGATACATCCTTTAACATAATATAATTGATGATGTGTTTAGTTATTAATATAGAAGATAATCACTTACTTATCTCTATACTATTCAAAAACGTCTTGATTGTACTGCAAAATTTAGCATTTTTGTGTGATTTAGATCTAATTTTTAACATTAGTTTAAACTTAACAAAAAAACTACTCGAATTAGGTATGAACATTCCCTATCTAATTGATAGAAAGAAGGCAACTAATGCCAGTAAATCCGCACTACCGCCACAGCTAATATTACGGTGGATACATTCGTTATCAAGTTTTTCTAAAGCGGAAATCATTTCTGATTTAGTAGTCGCATTGCGTAAAATTTCAGCCGCTTGCTGTTTCACAAAAGTTAAACCATCCATTCCACCTCGATGCACCACATTCGTATCATCATTATGTGCCATCAACCATAAGAAAATTTGATGTAAATCCGGCTGTGCTTGGTTTCCGAATTGTGCCAAACAATGAACGACCGTCCTCAACCCGCTCTCTGCTTCACCTCTTGCACCGGTTAAACCATATTCTCGATATAATTTGACGCCATGTGTAAGCGGTAGATTTTCAGGATAATTTTGCAATTCCGCTGTGAGTCCTTTTGCAAATTGTGCCACTAAATCAAAAAGTTGTGAAAGTTCCACATTGTCACCGGCATTATTCATATACAAACGTCCGATAGCACAACAAACCAATCCAAAAGCAAAAATCGCACCTTTATGGGTATTTACTCCATTGGTTACCTGTAACATCGCATTTTCGGCGACCATACCAAGCGGTCGAATTTCTGACAAAATTTGCGATTTAGGCAATACACTTGCTTCAATTCCCTTCAAAACGAATTGTGCAAAAAACGGACGTAAGGCACATGCACTACGCTCAAAGGTTTGCACATTCATATCCTTATGCGAACCATTATTTCGACGGTCAACCAAACCGGGTTTCGGCGTAAGATACACTTCTTGTAAAAGCGACTGATAAGTCGCTTCTGCGATCTGCTGTGCGAAGAAATCGTCTGAAGCACGTTGTTGCATCTGTGTAAGAATTTGTTCGATAGAATGTGTACGTGATCTGGCACAAAGTTTGGCATTTTCTGCACAACATAAACAAGAGCGAGGAGGGAAACCCAATGCTGTCCGATTCAATAATTCTCCATTTGGAGTGACAACATCAATATCCCACAAACGGGCAAGCGGTGAGCTATCTTCTAATTCAATACAGGCCTTTTTTAACGTTACCGCGTCAATCGGCAACACAAAGATCGCCTCATGCCCTGTAACGAGCGGACGAATAAACTCCACAGTCGGTGAAATATCTAATTTTTTAAATAAAGCACTCAGATTTTCCAAACATCTTGCAAAAATATAATCGAGCAATTCGTTTTTCTTCACCCCACCTACGGCGGTTAAAGTGACGGACAATAACGTTTGCTGATATTTTTCAAGGCATTCTTGTTGTAAGAATGCACGTTCCTCACGTGCTGTTAATAGCTGTTCGAGAGAAATTTCTTCGCCTTCGAGAGAAAAGTTTTTACAAAATTTTTGGGAAATCATACCGCTTGTGACTTATCGATAAATAGGAATAAAAAAGGCGTGCTCGGCACGCCCTACAATAACAATAGTATAGCAATTATTCTTTTACTGCATATACCGCATCAATTACCGAACCATCACGATAACGTACTACCGCTACCGGTTGATCAGTTACCTCAATTTCTTTCGGTTTACCTGTGATACTGTATGCACGTTCACAAAGTTGCTCGATTGTGAATAATTCCACGCCCGCTTCGGTTAATTTTTCAATTAAATCCGGGCGTTTCGGGTTCACTGCCACACCATGATCAGTCACTAAAATATCAATGTTTTCACCCGGCGTTACGCACGTTAATACGTTTTCTACCACACAAGGGATACGACCACGTACTAATGGCGCAACAATGATCGCTACTTGTGCTGATGAGGCTGTGTCACAATGTCCACCTGACGCACCACGAATCACGCCGTCTGAACCGGTTAATACGTTGACGTTGAATTTCGTATCGATTTCAAGTGCTGAAAGTACCACGATATCTAAACGTTCAACCGATGCACCTTTTGAACTGAAGTTTGCATATTGGTTTGCTGATACTTCAATATGATTTGGGTTGCGAGCTAATGACTCCGCCGCATCTTTATCGAATGATTGTACGTCGATTAATTTTTTGATTAAACCAGCCTCGTGTAATGCTACCATGGTTGAAGTGATACCGCCTAAACCAAAACTTGCCGTAATATTTTCACGACGCATTTTATCTTCTAAGAAGCGTGTTACCGCAAGTGATGCACCACCGGTACCAGTTTGGAATGAGAAACCGTCTTTGAAATAACCTGAACCGAAAATCACTTCCGCACATTTGCGAGCAATTAAAAGTTCACGTGGGTTTGTGGTCATACGGGTTGCACCACCACCGATTTTTTTCGGATCGCCCACTTCATCAACTTGAACGATTAAATCCACTTGGTCTTGTGTAATACTTGCCGGATTTAACGGATATTCACCAAACTCTTCAGTTAAAAGCACCACTTTGTCCGCATATTCCGCATCAATACGGGCATAGCCTAAAGAACCGCATTTGCTTTTACCGCTAAAGCCGTTTGCATTACCGAATTTATCGCACATTGGCACACCTAAGAATGCTACGTCGATTTTTAATTCACCCGATTTTACTAAGTGAACACGACCACCGTGCGAATGGATATTTACTGGTTCTTTTAAAATCCCTTTCGAAATTTCGTCCGCTAATTTGCCACGAATACCTGATGAGTAAATTTTCGTTACTACACCGTTTTTAATGTGTTCAATGATTGGGAAATGGCTGTCAATTAATGAACTTGAAGCAAGTGTTAAGTTTTTGAAACCCATTGCCGCAATTTTTTCCATCACCATATTCACGACAAAATCGCCTGCACGGAATGCGTGGTGGAATGAAATGGTCATACCATCTTTTAAACCTGAACGGCGAATTGCGTCTTCGAGACTATCGCACACCTTACGGTCTTTTGCGGTACGAACGAGTGATTCTGCTTTCGGTACAGCTTGGTAAACCGGTTTGCCACCATTAAATTTTGCGATACGTTGTTCTCTTGTTGTCATAGCGGTTCCCCCTTATTCCTCACGAATACCGTGTTTTGCACGTTCAAGCACTAATGTTGCACGATCAATAATTGGTGCATCGATCATTTTACCGTTGAGCGATACCACCCCTAAACCATTACGTTTTGCTTCTTCTGCCGCTTCAATAATGCGTTTCGCTTGATCTACATCTTTTTGGGTTGGTGCAAATAAGTTGTGTAGCAACTCAATTTGGCGAGGATTCACTAATGATTTACCATCAAAACCTAATTGTTTGATTAATGCTTGCTTCCGCTAAGAAACCTTCTTCGTTATTTGCATTTGAGTAAACGGTATCAAACGCTTGAATACCAGCCGCACGTCTTGCTTGTAAAATAGAACAACGTGCAAATAATAATTCGATACCTTCTGGAGAACGTTCCGTTTTGAGGTTACGTACGTAATCTTCCGCCCCTAGTGCAATACCGATTAAACGATTTGAAGCGGTTGCAATTTGGTTTGCTTGCGTAATACCAAGTGGTGATTCAATCGCCGCTAACATTAACGTACTACCAACTTCACGACCACACGCTCTTTCGATCTCCGTAATCGCTTTGTCCATATCAATTACATCTTGTGCCGTTTCGGTTTTCGGCATACGCACAATATCAACGCCGGCACGTACAACCGCATTTAAATCAGCTAAACCAAATTCAGAATCTAATGGGTTTACCCGCACTACGCATTCAATCTCTTTATAAAGTGGATGTTGGAGAGCGTGAGCCACTAAGATACGAGCAGAATCTTTTTCTTTTAACGCTACTGCATCTTCAAGATCAAACATAATTGAATCCGGTTTATAGATAAACGTATTGCTGATCATTGCCGCATTTGAACCGGGTACGAAAAGCATACTTCTTCTTAATCTTATTTTTTGGCTCATAGTGCTTTCTCCCAATCAATTTGTTCATCGGTGGCACGGAAAATTGCGACTTTTACTCTCGCACGAAGGACGCAATCCAATGCACCTTTATCTTCCACGATCACTTGTGCCGCAGTGACTTCAAATTTAGCCAACACGTCTTTAATCGTTGCCAAAATATCGTCACCAAATTGTTTACCTACTGAACTGTTCAGTTCTATTTCCAGTGTGCTTGCAGGTGCAATTCGCACTTGTGCATCGCTAGATTCTAATGTGCCTGCAACGGCAACTTTGGTTATCTGCATAATGCGTTCCTTAATATAAATAATAGAATTAAATGAAATGCTGATAAATAAAGGTTTCTGCTACAAATTTTCTGTGAAATTTGACCGCTTATACGAAAGCCTCATTTTTAAAAATGTTAATGTACTGGCTGGCAATAATGCCTCTAATTCGTCCCAACGCTGTTGAGCATAAAGTTTCCGAACATTTGAAGCCGAAATTGGTTGCTGGTTTTCTTCTTTTCGCACAATTTCAACCACCTGAATGGTAGGACTTTCCATTTCTGCTTCTTGCAACCAATAACGCATCTTTCGATTATATTCCGCAGTAACTGCACACAATGGCTCAGTTCCGACAAAACGGTGTGTAATGCCTAATGCAGGAGCAATATATTGGCGGAAAAGGCGTAAATCTATTTCTAAAAAAGAGGCTTCCACTACACCTCTTTCTTTCAGGAAGTAATCAGGAAATGTTGCTCGAGAAATAATATATGGAGAACTTTGCAGTAAAGTAAGGTGCTCTAAATCACACGTACCTTGTTTAACTAAATAAAAACGATCTTGATAGGAAAATTGTGACCCTTCTTCCTCAACCACAAAAACATATAGATGATCACATTGATTTAGTGCTTGCTCAATAAGATAACGATGACCTAAGGTAAACGGATTTGCATTCATCACGATTGCACCAATTTTATCGCCTACCACCTTATTGTTATGCCATTTTTCACATTGCTTGGTTAAGCGTGTGCGACTATTTTCCAATAACACAACGTGAGGATAAGCAGTTGATATCGTATAAAATCCACAAGCATGGAATAACGACTCATATTCAGGCTTGGTAAAAATAAATAATTCACTACGTTGATAACTATAAGCGAGATCAATCAGTTCCGAAGCCAGTTTTAACGCCAATCCTTCGCCTCTGTAAGTTTCACTAATTGCGACACATTTAATGATATTACCAGCTAGCCCACCACAAGCGACGATTTGATCCTGTTCATTATAAGCAAGCACAAACGCCTCGATTTGTTTATCAAGCGACAAATTATTTTGAGCAAGAAAAGCGATAATCTCCGCCATTTTTTTGCTATTTCTCGCTTGATTGTTTGTGCTTACTCGTTCAAACTGCATAGTTCTAATTCTTTGATGAAAAATAAAAAATTAACTGAATTAGCCACATTGTAGCGAATTTTCCGTATTTTGCTAATTATACTGAGGTATTGTTGACTCAAATCAAACAACTAGTCATCTATATGAATTTTAATTGTTTAAGAACATCATTTCTACCTAAATTACATCATTTTTTTATATGCTTTTACTGACAAAACTCATTACCGCTATCATTTTGCCGCCATTTAATTCACTCATTTTATGGTTCGGCTCGTTATTGTTATATAAATTACAATTTAAGAAGCTAAGCTCTCTTTGTAGCTTATTCGGCATTGCGATTCTCTACGTTTGTAGCACGCCTTATTTCTCACATCAGTTGATTCAAGCGGTCACTTTTAGTGAAAAATTAACCATTGAAGATTATAAAAAAGCCCAAGCTATTGTCGTGTTAGGGGGAGGGGTACGTAATAGCCACGAATTATTTGCCGATTATGCTATTGCGGCGATTCCATTAGAAAGAATGAGATATGCCGCCTATCTACACAAACAAACGCATCTGCCGATTTTAGTAACAGGGGGGAGTCCTGAAAATAGAGAGCCGGAAGCGAAGTTAATGGCACAAGAGTTTCGTGATTTTTTCAATATTTCTGTCAAATGGATCGAAGCAAGATCCAATACGACTGAACAAAATGCAATATTAAGTAAAGCGATACTTGAACAGGAAGGTATTCGTCACATTATCTTAGTGACAAATCAGTGGCATATGAAACGGGCGAAAATGTTATTTGAGCGTGAGGGATTCTCCGTTCTAGCCGCAAGTACAACCGCACACCAAGCATTAGATATTGGTATTTTACCGTTTATTCCGCAGGCTCAAGCACTACAAAACAGTAGTATTGCCCTTAAAGAATGGATTGGTTATTGGAAAGAAAAACTAATTGGATAAATAGAATAACAAGGCCCTCTGTTGAGGGCTTCTGCGTTAAATTGAATAAATAAGATGATCAATCATCAAACCGGCGATATCAAAACCACTTGCCTGCTCAATCCCTTCTAGCCCCGGACTGGCATTCACTTCTAACACCAGTAATCCGTCATCAGAACGAATCAGATCGACACCAGCTACGCTAAGTCCAATTGTTTTTGCCGCTTTCACTGCAAGTTGTTGTTCCGCTTCAGTTAATACTATCGTTTGAGCTTTGCCACCTAAATGAATATTAGCCCGAAACTCTCCCTCGTTACTGCAACGCCGCATTGCCGCCACGACACGATCTCCGATGACAAACGCTCGAATATCCTGCCCTTTTGACTCTGCTACAAAATCTTGCAACAAATAAGATAATTTTGCTTGCTGTAACACTGCCAAAACGCTTTGGGCAGTTTGCTTGCTCTCCGCCAACATGACCCCGACACCTTGCGAACCGGATAAGGTTTTCGTTACTAATGGGAACTGATGTTGGGCTAAATGCCCGTCTACCGAACACAGTTCACCGGCTAACGAACTTGCCGGCACAGCAATTTGTGCGGTAACCAAGGCTTGCAAACTTAGCCATTTATCTCTTGCCAAAGCGAAAGCAGTCGAATTATTTAAGACTTTTACCTGTTTTGCTTCAAAGTAACGCAAAACTCGGCATCCCATTTCCGTACTGGTTATGCCGAAGCGAGGCAGTACCGCATCATAATCGGGTAATAATTGCGGAAGCGGTCGGTTTTTATCATAAATTTCACCCGTTTGGTAATAGAGTTGCAAAACAGATTGACCTTTATCCATCGCTAACTTTATCAACATCCGATTCGGATCAAGAATATCTAAGTGGATACCTCGCCGCTCACAAGCCTGTTGTAAACGTTGGCAACTGTATAAACGAGGCTCTCGGCACAACATTAAAAATCTCATCGTTTCAACAATCCTTGCTGTTGGAAAAATGGCAACATATGCGGGCGAACCGCTTTATTTAAGGTTTTATCAATCGCCGCTTGCCACGGCTGTCCTGCACCGGTTCTCTCTTGATAATAGGCGGTCAAAATTTCGTTATATTTTGCAAGTTCCGTTTGATTTAACGGCTGATATTGATCCTCATAGCAAACTAAGGCTACCGGTAAACGAGGTTTAAGTGCCGGATCTTGTGCTGGATAGCCTAAACACATACCGACTAACGGCACACAATATTGCGGCAGTCCTAACACCTCAGCCACCTTCGCAACATCATTACGTAACGCACCGATATAGACACCGCCCAATCCGACTGATTCCGCGACCAATAATACGTTTTGGGCAAAAATACCGGTATCCACGGCACCGATAACACTCACTTCCGCCCAATCTAATTGCGAATCCGGTACAAGTTGTTTATGTTTATGAAAATCAATGCAAAAAACCAAAAACTCTGCACATTCAGTGACATACGCCATACCGGATACCTCACGCAGAGCTTGGCGTATGGTTTGATCTTTGACACGAATCACACTCACGCATTGCAAATGATTGGAGGTGGAGGCTTGTTGCCCCGCTTGAATTAAGGTCTGAAACAGTTCTTCCGAGATAGATTGTTCGGTAAATTTACGAATCGAACGATGAGAAAGTATCGTTTCTAAGGTTGGTTTGCTAATCATATTGCCTCCGATAAAAAATAAGCGGTCGAAATTGCAAATTTTTTTGCAAATTCCACCGCTTGTTCTACAACTTTTCCAAATAGTGGCGACCGCCTAATGCCGTCACTTGACGCATAATCCATGCCTGACGTTTACGCATAGTTGGACCCGGTTTATTCACCCGAAACACTAATGGATTCGGTAATGAAGCGGCTAATAATGCCGATTCCTGTAAAGTGAGATCTTTCGCACGTTTTTTAAAGAAGTGCTTTGCTTCACGCTTCTACACCAAAGATACCTTCGCCAAATTCGGCAATATTGAGGTACACTTCTAAAATTCGACTTTTCCCCCAAGTATTTTCTAAAGCGAAAGTCAACGGTAATTCAATGCCTTTTCGTAACCAACTTTGTCCATGCCACAAAAACATATTTTTAACGGTTTGCTGGGAAATAGTAGAAGCCCCTCGCACTTTCTTTGATTTCGCATTTCGTTGGAGTGCGATTTCAATCGCTTGTAAATCGATCCCAAAATGGCTTTCAAATTTCTGATCTTCTGACGCAATTACCGCCATCTGCATTTGCCAAGCAATTTTATCTAAACTGACCCAATCATATTGGATTTTATAATTATCACCAGCGATCAAATGCTCAACTTTTTTCTGTGCCATATAAGCGGAAAACGGCACAGGTAACACCGAGAAAATCATCAAAAATGTAACGAACGTACCGCCAAGTCCTGCACCTAAACGGCTTGAACCGAACCACAACCAACCTGTTTTAGATCCGATTGCTTGCGGGATAAAAAACTTGATGATTCCACGGCATAAACGCTTAAGTAAACTCAACATTGTAATAGACTTCTTATTGCGTTTTCGTTTACGCGTTGCCATTAAGCTTCTCGTTTAACCACTCAATAAATTGCGGTTCCAGTGTTTTCAACATATTAGAAGCACGTGTAATAGTTGCGGCACTGGTGTTTAAATTTTGTTGAATTTCCCTCTGAGGTACTTCACCCTTTAACAAATTACCGACAATTTGGGCCCGCAATCCTAAAGAGTTACGTTCATCTGCCGTTAAAAATGAAGAAAAAAATTGCTCTAATTTATCTTCTGCCACCGCCTGCTGTATTAAAACCATAAACTGTTGCCACTCTTGCGGATCACGTTGACTATAAAGAATTTTCATTGAACCTCCAAAATAAGGAAAGCGGTCTGATTTTGGCAAAATTTTGCGAAAATAAAACCGCTAGTAAAATAGATTATTTCTTAGATTTTTTACCGCCACGTTGGTCGTCTAACTCAGCACCTTTCGGTACGCTAAATTTGAACAAATCAGACGATACACCGCCACCAGTAATATTACGTAATACGTATAAATTGCTCTGTCCGTCTCGTTCAATGGTGCTGAAACCTTTTAACATACCGCTTTGATCGATACGCACATCAAACTGTTTTAAATTACTTTTTTTCGATTTCGGTTTTAATACGAAAGTATCCGCATTTTGCGTCACATCATACTGTTCCCAGTGGCTTTTATCACTGCTGGTTAATAATACGAACGGCGTATTATTTACTGCATCTTGCACGGTATTTACCGTCACTTGCGAAACAAATGGATCATAAAACCATAAATTCGCTCCGTCAGACACAATTAAATTTTCCTGCGGTGATTTAGTATCCATACGAAACAGATTTGGACGCTTCACTTGGAATTTACCTTTACCTGATTGAATTTGTTTACCTTTGCTCGAACGCACCGTTTGATCAAAATCTGCACTATATTGGCTAACTTGCTCTAAACGTCGTTGTAATTCGGCAACCGACTGTGTATCAGCAAATGCTACATTCGTCATAGAAAATAAAGCAAAACCTAATAATGATTGCTTAACTAATTTTTTCATCTTTTTTCCTTATATCAAAGAGAATCAAGTACCTCTTTGACAATCTATTCCGTAAAAGTTTCACAAAGCTCGTACTAGCGTAACGATACAATAAAATAAGCCAAACACCAAGAGGCATTTGGCTTTTATTTTACTCACTTAAGCAAGCGGCGGATATAACCGGCGAGTATGTAAAATGGTAAGGATGATAATTTCTTTCTTTAAATCATTTACCATATAAACAACTCTATATTGTCTAGGGTAAATTTCTCTTGTCCCTTTTATATATCCTTGCACCCCCATCATAGGCATATAAGCGAGTAAATCAATAGACGATTTAATATCTGATAACACATTCATTGCACTATAATTCCCGACAAATGCGGTAATGTTCTCAACAATATTATCAATGTTATCTAAAGATTTATGAGTATAGATTATTTTATGCCGCATCTTGCATATCTTTCTCTGCCTGAGCGATAGCTCTCATTGCTCTCTCATAAAATTGTTCGGAAGTATAAATCCTTCCTGCTTCATAATCTTTTATTCCCTGAGCAACGCTCTTTTCTAAAAACTCAAGATATTCTTCCGTCATCATATTCTTTCTCCTTATTTAATCTAAAGGATAAATAGTCTATCAAACAACAAACAAATTTTGTTTATATTCTGTTTATTTTTCGATCTGAGTCGCAAAATTAATGTGCTTCATCCCAGTTATCGCCAATGCCGACTTCGGCAATTAACGGCACTTTAAGCTGAATCGCTTTTTCCATTTCCGCTTTAATTAATTGGCTGTAATGTTCGATCAATTCTTCTTTTACTTCAAACACCAATTCATCATGCACTTGCATAATCATTTTAATATTGTCATCACCTCGAATCGCTTTATCAATGCCAATCATCGCCACTTTGATAATATCTGCCGCGGTGCCTTGCATTGGTGCATTGATCGCCACACGTTCTGCCGCTTTACGACGCATTGCATTACTGGATTTAATCTCAGGTAAATATAAACGTCTACCGAAAAGTGTTTCCACATAGCCTTTTTCACTCGCACTTTCACGAATATCGGTCATAAATTGTTGCACCGCCGGATAACGTTGGAAATAACGTTCCATATATTTTTTCGCATCGGCACGTGAAATACCTAACTGATTTGATAAACCAAATTCCGACATACCGTAAATTAGACCAAAATTAATTGCTTTAGCACTACGACGTTGCTCACTTGTTACTTGATCCAACGCTAAACCGAAAATTTCCGCCGCCGTTGCACGGTGAATATCTTTGCCTTCGGCGAAGGCAGTAATCATCCCATCATCATTTGCTAAATGCGCCATAATACGTAATTCGATTTGCGAATAGTCGGTCGCGACAATTTTATAGCCTTTATTCGCAATAAACGCTTGGCGAATACGTCTACCTTCCTCATTTCGAATCGGAATATTTTGTAAATTCGGATCGCTCGATGAAAGGCGACCGGTCGCCGTTACCGCTTGGTGATAAGAGGTGTGTACTCTACCTGTTTTGGAGTTAATCATTAATGGTAATTTATCGGTATAAGTCGATTTCAACTTACTTAAACCACGATGTTCCATGAGTAATTTCGGTACTAAATGCCCTTGTCCCGCTAATTCCTCTAACACTTCTTCATTAGTAGAAGGCGCACCTTTTGGTGTTTTTTTCAAGACAGGTAAACCAAGTTTAGTAAACAATATTTCCTGTAATTGTTTGGTAGAAGCAAGATTAAAGACCTCACCAGCTTCGCTATGCACAAGCTGTTCCAATTCAGCTAAACGCTGTTCGATTTCTGCCGATTGTGCGAGTAATTTTTCCGGATCAATCAATACACCGTTACGCTCAATACGAGAAAGCACTTCAACCAACGGCATTTCAATATCATTAAACAACTTAACCAATGTCGGCGTTTTGTCTAATTCCGGTACAAGTACCTGATGTAATTTCATCGTCACATCCGCATCTTCCGTCGCATATTTAGATGCAACATCAATCGCAATTTTATCAAATGTCAGCTGGTTTTTACCTTTACCGGCAATGTCTTCAAACTCAATCGTCTTATGCCCTAAATAGCGATCCGCTAATTCGTCCATATTATGACGGCCGGTACTATTTAGCGTGTAAGATTCTAGCATTGTATCAAACACCACACCTTGTACTTCCACACCATGATTTGCAAAAATCGTTAAATCATATTTGATATTTTGCCCGATTTTTTTCACATCGGTACTTTCTAATAACGGCTTAAGTTCGCTTAAACAAGCGGTCAAATTTAGCTGATTTTTTGCAAGCTCAAAACTTGTGGTAGATTCCGCTTCTGCCGGCTCAGAGAATAGATCACTTTGCTGAGGCTCAAGCGTTACCTGTTCTTTGTGAGTTAACGGAATATAGCACGCTTCTCCATTAACCAAACCGAATGAAATCCCGACTAAATTTGCCGACATAGAATCTAAATTATCGGTTTCGGTATCCACCGCCACTAATTTTGCTTGATTGATCTTTTCAATCCAAGACTGTAACTGTTCCATCGTTGTGATCGTTTCATATCGGCTACGATCAATTTCCACTTTTGCAAAAGTTTGCTCGGTTTCAACCGCTTGTGATACCGAAACTGTCGCCTGATAATTATTAGGTATTTTTTCCGATGGATTTTGTGTAACCGGATTGGCATCATTCATCACTTCATTCAACCAACGCTTAAATTCATAACGCCCAAACAGCTCAACTAATTCGTCACGTTTTTGCGGTTGTACAACTAATTGCTCATGGGTAACTTCCAGTTCAACATCAGTCTTAATCGTGGCAAGCAAATAAGATAGATCCGCCGCTTCTTTCTCTGCTTCTAATTTCGGTGCAAGCGTTTTAGCACCACGGAATGAAAGCGTAGCCACTTGATCCAAATTCGCATAAATCTCTTTCAACGAACCGATTCCTTGCAACAAACCTAATGCGGTTTTCTCACCTACGCCCTTCACACCAGGAATATTATCCGAAGCGTCGCCTTGCAATGCTAAATAATCAATGATCAGCTCCGGCGGAATACCGTATTTCTCAATCACACCTTCACGATCAAGCAAAGTATTGTTCATCGTGTTAATCAGCATAATGTGATCGTTCACTAATTGTGCCATATCTTTATCGCCGGTACTGATTAACACATTTTTGCCGTCATTCGCCGCCTGCACCGCGAGCGTACCGATCACGTCATCCGCTTCCACCCCCTCAATCGAAATTAATGGGATGCCTAACGCTTTAATAATCGTATGTAACGGTCGCACTTGTACACGCAAATCATCCGGCATCGGCGGACGGTGCGATTTATATTGCTCAAATAACTCATCACGGAAAGTTTTACCCTTCGCATCAAAAACCACCGCAATATGGCTCGGCTCAACCTGAGCAATCAAACTTTTCAGCATATTTAACACGCCATACATCGCCCCCGTCGGCTCACCATTTTTATTAGTCAGCGGCGGAAACGCATGAAACGCACGATAAAGATAAGAAGAACCGTCCACAAGAACGAGCGGATTTTGAGCAATTGTAGCCATTAAATAAAATCTCTTTTGTTAAAAATTTTTAGTCTATTATAACGAAAACAAGCGGTTAAATCCCCTTTAAATTTTGCAAAATTTTTAGAGGATTTAACCGCTTGTGGATTAATTAATAACTTTCTGATAAGCAGAAATTTCTTTATCCGCGTATTTTACTACATCGGTAATGACGAGTTTATGCATCGCTGAACCCAACAATGCCATAAATTCACAGTCAATTTTGCCATTTTTTACAGGCAAACTGATATTTAACTCATCGGCATCTTTGGCATAAAAATTCCGTGCATAGCTAAATTGCCCAGCATTAGCCACTTTATGAACCGCTGTTGTTAAGAATATCACCACATTTTTCTGCCAATCATTGCAATGTACAACAGCAATATGATCATCAGCTCCATAATCATAATTGCGATATTTTGCCGAACCGAACATATCGATGGTTACCGTGTTTTTCTTAAATACTTCAACCTTATTATCAATAAATGCTGAAATACCCATATCTGTTTCGCCAGCGGTAACAAATGGCAAATTGCCTGAAATTCTGTTCGCACTTTTTAAACGCTTACCGCGAGTCGCTTTACCAAACAACTTTTTGAGATTAAATGTTGCCCACTCAACTGTTTCCAGCTTCTCTATTGCAAATTTTTCTTTATTGGTCAATGTATAGTTTGATAATCCAGTTACTTTTAAATAACCTTGTAATTTCTGAAACCATTCCTCTTTCAGTTCTAATAACCGCTCTGTTTGCAATTCAGTGATGTAGTTTTCCATATAAGAAAATGCAGGTGTACTATTTAAAAGAGGAATAGAAAAGAGTTCACTCTTTATTCTTTCCCAACCTGCTTTATTTGACCAATCAAACCTAAATCTAACACTTTTTTGCAAAGCAGAAACTAAATATAAATAAGATTTATCAGACAAATCCGCATTTTTGAAACGAATGGCATAACTATCTTGTAAAACAGTAAATTCTTTTGGTTGGTAAAACATAACTCCCGTATTTGCACCGTTAGCGGACACACTAATCACATTTTTCAAAATTGTGGCATTTTTTCGTGGCACATAAAATGCTAATCCTTGATTATCTACACCTGCAGTAAGTGCAGGTAAACAATATTCTTCATCGTGCTTTCCTTTTAAATCACTAGCAGAATATTGCAATGATTTTGTTTTTATCTTTTCAAAATACTGTTGAATTTCAACTTCTCTAAACTCGCCCCCATTTGCCAAAAATTCCTGTTCTAATTCTAGCAAACGAGAGCTAGCTACTTTCCCTGTGAGCCTTCCTGTTTAAGAAGTTGTGAAACTTCCCAAGCTAAATAATCCGCCACCGTTTTCTTGAAATCAGTAAGAGTTGGTTTGGTGTCGATTTTTTTGTGTTGAGAAAAATTCCAATCATTGCCGTCAAGGGTGATGAAATCTTCCAAATATACTTCGTCCAAATTCCATTGAGCAACAACTTTGGCATTTTTCCCCGCTTTATAAATTTTGAGCATATCAGCGTAACGCTCAATAGGGCTATCAATTTCTGCTAAGGCACGCTCCGTACGTTTGTAACCATCGTTGGAAAAATCGATAAATTTCACAGGCACCTCCACATCATGTGGCGTGCCTGCTTCAAAAATATAAATGCTGGTTTGCACCCCTGCCATTGGCTGAAATAAATCCGTTGGCATTTTAATTGACGCTAACAAGCGGTGCGATTTTAAGATTTTTTGGTTGGTTACGGTCGCCTTGCCCGAACCTGCTGAATCTTGAATAATAATCGCTCCAAGTCCACCTTTTTCCATTTTATCCAAGCCATAAGCAATAAACGGCATTCCATTTTCTGCATAGGAAAATGGCGGGTTTAGCAATAATCTGTCTGCTTTAAAATTTGTAAATAGGCTATCAGGTCGATTAAAAGCACTGCCCTTTTCAATGTTTGATGAGCCATCGCCTCGCAAAATCATATTAGTAGCGACAAGGGTGTACATTTCAGCATTCAGCTCCACCCCTAGCAACTGATTCTTCTTAATTTTTTCAATTAAATCATTCGCTTGCATCGTTCCTTTGCCAAATTGTTTTTCGGCATCATCAATCATTAATGCCATTGCGGAAATCAAGAAACCTGCCGAGCCAGTCGCTAAGTCCATGACACGATTTTTGCTTGAGATACTCAAAATTTGAGCCATTAACTTCGTAACATAAGGTGGCGTTAATACAATGCCTAATTCTTTACCATCACCTAATGCGTATTTTAGAAATTCAGAATACAGCTCGCCCATAATATCAATATGCCCACCGAAACCATCGATAGATTTAAAGATATTTTCATAAATAAATGTGAAAATTTGTTTGTTCGTGCTGGCTTTTTCTTTTAAGAATTTTGCAACTTCTTTATCATTTTCTAATGGTTCATCACGTTGACTATCTTTAGAAATCTCCGAAAAAGACGCTAACATTAATTGGTGCTTTTGCTCCGAAATACTACGTGCTTTTAAAAATTCTTCAATTTGGTTCGTAATTAATTTACCATCTCGGACTTTATCTAATTTTGAACCAATTAAATCATCAGGCGTAAGCCCTTCGCCTAAATGCTCTCCTTGCTGATTTTTAATATCCTGCATTGCCAATAGCATACCCGATACATAAAGCACACGTTGCGGTGCAGTAACATTATGGTTATGCATTAATTTATTTAATTTTTTAGCATATTGTCTTAATTGTTCTTGGCTTTGAATTAAGATTTTATGTTTTTCTTCTTCGCTTAAAATAGCTGACTTATAAAATTCATCAAAAGTAGAGCTATTTTCTAAAAAATCAAAGGTTTTACAATCTCCAAGTAATTTATGTGCTTTTTCCGAAGCACCAAAAACGTAATAAACGGAAATTTCAACATTTTCGCTATTATCGCCTGCTACACCAATCGCAATGACTTCGTGATATTTTTCACTAGCAATCATATTTTGGGCGTAATAAATCGCACCATTAACAGCAAAATTTGCGATGGATTTCTCATCAAATTTCAAACCATCTTTGGTTTCTGCTTTTAATTTTTTTAATCCTAATTTATTTTCAATGATTACTGGGATTCTATAATTTTCCAAATGAAAATCAGGTTTACCAAAATTTGTCTTATTTTTAGTTTTTGCTGAGCCTCTTAACGATTCTTTAAGATAATCAGACATTGCTCCTTCTTCATTAAAGTCTTTATGCTTTTGCAAACCAAGTGCAGTTAATGTTGACTTCACAAAATCATTTACATCAGATTCAAGTTTATAGGCTTGGAGGCTAACCATTTAAGCCTCCTTTAAGAAAAGGATAAGCGGTAAGATTTTTTAGGACATTTACAAAATTCTGCTTGTAACTATCGTTTAGTTTAGGCAAGGCAAGGCAAGGCAAGGACATTTTTCACTCCGAATTTAACTTGTCAATAAAAAATGCCGAATTATACAAAAACAAGCGGTTAAATTCCCTTAAAAATTTGCAAAATTTCAAGAAAATTTAACCACTTGTCAAGTTGTGAGCTAATTAATTTCTCGTAGCTACTTTCATCGCTTTCACAAATTCCGCTAATTTATTAAGTAATTGAGTTTGGTTATCTAAATTCTGTTCGATAATTTTCACTATCGCCGATCCGGAAA
Source organism: Actinobacillus arthritidis (assembly GCF_029774155.1). Taxonomy (NCBI): domain Bacteria; kingdom Pseudomonadati; phylum Pseudomonadota; class Gammaproteobacteria; order Pasteurellales; family Pasteurellaceae; genus Actinobacillus; species Actinobacillus arthritidis. The sequence goes on from NZ_CP103833.1 coordinate 929,984, forward strand.
TCGCCCCGTCACAACCGAGTGCTAATGCTTCTTGAACTTGCTCAGGTTTAGCAATGCCGAAACCCTGCAAAATTGGGGCGGAATTTGATCGCTTGAGGCTTTCGATCAAGTTATCTAAATTTTTGGCGTGAGTTTGGTTCTCTGCACTGGTTACACCGGCACGTGAAACCAAATAGGTATAACCTTCAGTTAAATTTGCGATGCGTTCAATTGTTACTTGATCCGCATTTGGCGGACAAATAAAGACTGATTGAATACCGAGTTTCTTGGCAGTTTCAGTAAATTCTTCTGCGGCGAGAACCGGCACATCGGCAATGAGTACCGCATCCACACCCGTTTCAGCACAACGCTTAAAAAATACTTCTTGAGTCGGCACAAATACTAAATTGGCACACAGTAACAATCCGATAGGAATCTCAGGATATTTTGTTCGAATTTTAGCAATCATTTTAAAACAAGCATCGGTACTATAACCACCATCTAACGCTCGTTTATTCGCCGCTTGAATCACTGGTCCATCTAACAATGGATCAGAAAATGGGAAACCGAGCTCCAACGCATCCGCACCATTGGCAATCAATGTTTCGATAATTTCAAACGAACGATCAAAATCCGGATCACAAAGGGTAACAAACGGCACAAATGCCCCTTCGTTTTTTGCTTTTAAATCAGCAAACAAAGTATCAAAACGACTCATATTAGTTTCCCCCATTTAAAATTTTATCTACGGTAAAAATATCTTTATCGCCACGTCCTGAAAGGTTTACCACCAAAAGTTGTTCTTTATCCGGATTTTGTGCAATTAATTTCAGTGCGTAAGCCAATGCGTGTGAACTTTCTAATGCCGGAATAATGCCCTCATGCTGTGCTAACGCTTGGAAGGCATCTAACGCTTCTTTATCAGTAATAGATACATAATCCGCTCTGCCTGTGGCATTTAAATAGGCGTGCTGAGGCCCAACAGAAGGGAAATCCAGCCCTGCGGAAACCGAATAAGATTCTTCGATTTGACCGTCCTTAGTTTGCATAATCGGCGATTTCATTCCGAAATAAATCCCGGTTGTACCGTGTTTAAGTGGCGCACCGTGTTCACCGGTTTCAATCCCTTTGCCAGCCGGTTCTACACCGATCAGTCGCACGCTTTTTTCCTCAATAAAATCTGCAAACATACCGATTGCATTCGAACCGCCACCTACAGTCGCAATTACGGCATCCGGTAAGCGGTTTTCTTTTTCTAAAATTTGGCGTTTCGTTTCTTCGCCAATCATTTTCTGAAATTCTCGCACCATGGTCGGGAAGGGGTGCGGGCCTGTCGCCGTACCAATTAAGTAATGGGTTGTTTCATAGTTTGCCGCCCAGTCACGCATCGCTTCACAGCAGGCATCTTTTAATGAGCAAGAGCCTTTTTGTACCGGAATCACTTCTGCTCCCATCAAACGCATACGGAATACATTCGGTGATTGGCGTTCCACATCTTTAGCCCCCATATAGATCACACAAGGTAAATCTAACATTGCACACGCCAATGCGGTTGCCACACCATGTTGTCCGGCACCAGTTTCCGCAATAATGCGAGTTTTTCCCATACGTTTTGCTAACAGGGCTTGCCCTAATACTTGGTTGGTTTTATGAGCGCCGCCGTGTAACAGATCTTCTCGCTTAAGATAAAGTTTAGTTTTGCTTCCTTTTGTGAGATTACGGCAAAGCGTCAATGCAGTCGGACGACCGGCGTAGTTTTTGAGTAAATCGGTAAATTCCACTTGGAATAACGGATCATTTTGTGCTTCAACAAAAGCGACTTCGAGTTGTTTTAAGACTGGTACGAGAATTTCCGGAACATACATTCCGCCAAATTCGCCGAAGTAAGGATTAAGAAGTGTGTCTGACATATCGTGTTCTCTCTATAAGAAATATTATGCACTATTAAAATAGTACATAATTGCATGATATGCAAGTAAAAATTTATGATGACGAATTTAAAGAAGTAAATCTGTTCCTATGGTGTAGGGACGAATTGCATTCGCCCAAACAATTTATGATGAATATCACTAAGGGCGAACACAGTTCGCCCCTACAAATAAACTTTTATTTAACGGCTACTTAATACCTTAAAATCTTACAAATGTCCCTCTTTAGCAAAGAGGAGTAACAAGTTATAAATTAACCTCTTACCACCGCAAGTGGAGAGAAAGTTTGTGCTACCGGCATCACTTCAATACGGTTAATATTAACGTGTTCCGGTTGTTGATTCAGCCATAACACGATATTAGCAATATCTTCCGGTGCGACATAAGTCACGTTTTCATATACTTTTGCTGCTTTATCATCATCGCCTTTAAAACGTACATTGGAAAATTCCGTACCGCCGCATAAACCAGGTTCGACATTGGTTACTCGCACTTTCGTACCGGCTAAATCGGCACGTAAATTGAGGCTAAATTGTTTAACGAAGGCTTTAGTACCGCCGTAAACATTACCGCCCGGATAAGCATAATTACCGGCGATTGAACCTAAATTGATGATATGCCCGCTATTACGTTCAACCATCTCCGGTAAAATCAAGCGAGTCACAGTTACTAGCCCTTTAATATTGGTATCGATCATCTGATACCAATCTTTTAAATCGGTTTTATAAGCCGGTTCCAACCCTAATGCCAATCCAGCATTATTGACTAATAAATCGACCGCTTGCCAGCCTGCCGGACGATTATTTAAGGCTTGAGAGGTAGCATCTTCATCACTGACATCAAATGCAAGCGGTAAAAAATTATTCCCTAATTGCGAATGTAGCTCGGCAAGGCGTTCTTTACGTCTGCCGGTGCCAATCACTTTATAGCCCGATTGGATCAGTAATTTACAAATCGCTAAACCGAATCCTGCCGTTGCACCAGTAACTAATGCTGTTTTCATTGTGTTTGCCCTCTTATCATTTTTAAATTATTAAATAGTACAAATAACAAGCGGTCATATTTTGCAATTTTTTTACAAAAAATGACCGCTTGTTAGCTTAAACCTCATCAATCACAAATTCAAACCAATCTATCACATCTTTTTCATGAATACCGTTTGGGATGAGAATATTCGCTTTTTTTACCGATTGCGGATCGTTAGAGATCAACGGATGCCAATCAAATAACGACTTACCTTCATAAAGTAAGCGGTAGGCACAGGTTTTCGGCAACCAACCGAAATCAGGCAAATTTTTCTTGGTTAATTTAGTACAATCCTGCTCAATTTTAAAACGATTCGGATAATTGGTACAACGTCCGCTATTTACGTCCAACAAATTGCAAGCAACCGAAGTGTAATATAAACGCTCTCGTTTGCCTCTGCCTTGAATATATTTGCGGTAGCAACATTTTCCGCAACCGTCACACAATGCTTCCCATTCCGCATCATTCATTTCAATCAGGCTTTTTGTTTGCCAAAAGTTTGGGGTTAATTGATTCGTCATCTTTTTTGTTAAATATCTGTTACAGTTCTTTATTTTAAACGGATTTTAGCATATTCTAGCAGGGTTGAAAAAAGCAAACGTTTGCCAATCTGGAGGATGAATGAAAAGCGATGTAGAAATTGCTCAAGTCGCCATTATGCGACCGATTAATAAAATTGCGGAAAAATTAGGTTTAAACGCCGATCAAATCGAACAATACGGCAAATATAAAGCGAAAATTAATCCGGCGGATGTTTTCACATTACCGGCGAAAAACGGTAAATTAATTTTAGTGACCGCCATTAACCCAACTCCGGCGGGCGAAGGGAAAACAACAGTAACTATCGGTTTAACCGATGCGTTAAATCAACTTGGAAAAAATGCGGTGGTTGCGGCACGTGAACCGTCATTAGGTCCGGTATTCGGCGTGAAAGGCGGAGCGGCAGGCGGCGGTTATGCGCAAGTGCTACCAATGGAAGATATTAACCTGCACTTTACCGGCGATTTCCACGCTATCACCAGTGCCAATAACTTATTGGCGGCATTATTGGATAACCATATCTACCAAGGCAATACGTTAAATATTGATACCAAACGCGTATTATGGCGTCGTGTAATTGATATGAATGATCGTCAATTACGTAACGTATTAGGCGGTTTAGGTAATCCGACAGACGGTGTGATTCGTCCGGACGGTTTCGATATTACTGTGGCTTCGGAAGTGATGGCAATTTTCTGTTTAGCGAAAGATCTTGCCGATTTAAAAACACGTTTAGGTAATATCTTAGTTGCTTACACCACTGACAAACAACCGGTTTATGCAAAAGATTTAAATGCGCACGGTGCAATGGCGGCATTGTTGAAAGATGCGATTAAACCGAATTTAGTACAAACGATTGAAGGCGACCCAGCCTTTATTCACGGTGGTCCGTTTGCCAATATCGCTCACGGTTGTAACTCGGTTACTGCAACGCATTTAGCATTACATTTAGGTGATTATGCAGTAACAGAAGCCGGTTTCGGTGCGGATTTAGGTGCAGAAAAATTCTGTGATATTAAATGCCGTTTAGCTGATCTTAAACCGGATGTGGCTGTGGTCGTTGCCACGGTAAAAGCGCTGAAATATAACGGTGGTGTTGAAAAAGCGAATTTAGCTGAAGAAAATTTAACCGCTTTACAGCAAGGTTTACCGAATCTGCTTAAACATATCAGTAACCTGAAAAATGTATTCGGCTTACCGGTTGTGGTCGCATTGAACCGCTTTGTATCCGATACCGATGCGGAATTAGCCCTAATTCAGGCCGCTTGTGCAGAACAAGGTGTGGAAGTATCGCTCACTGAAGTTTGGGGTAAAGGCGGTGCCGGTGGTGTGGACTTAGCACAAAAAGTGTTAAAAGCGATTGATGAACAAGCGAACCGTTTTAATTTCGTCTATGACGTAAATGAAAGCGTGCAAAACAAGATCAAAGCGATCGCACAAAAAATTTATGGTGCGGATGATGTTAATTTTAGTGCCGAAGCCTTAGCGGAAATTAAAAATCTGGAAAAATTAGGTTTAGATAAATTACCGATTTGTATGGCGAAAACACAATATTCATTAAGCGATAATGCCAAATTACTCGGTTGCCCGACAGGCTTTAGCATTACCGTACGCAGTATTAGTATCTCTGCCGGCGCCGGCTTTATCGTAGCGATTTGCGGTAGCATTATGCGTATGCCGGGCTTACCGAAAGTTCCAGCGACAAATCGTATTGATGTCGATGAAAACGGTTTGATTACCGGTTTATTCTAAATTTATCTCTGTAGTAGGCGAGAGAACACTCTCGCCTTTTTTACACTCGTTTCTCTACTTTTGAAAGGCAAAATAAACAGCTCCTAAAATGCAGATAAAGCTGAGTAAATAGTTCAGTTTAAACCCTTCATTTCAATTGAGCAAGTGATGCAGATGCTAAAGCAAGCGGTCGCAAAACTGCCTCAGGACGCTAAACCGATTTTACATTCCGACCAAGGCTGGCAATATCAGATGGCAGACTATCAAGACATGCTGAGAAAACATCATATTAGACAAAGTATGTCGAGAAAAGGGAATTGCTTGGATAATGGGGCAATGGAAAGTTTCTTTGGACGATTGAAAACGGAATGTTACTTTGGTAAGCGATTTGACACTTTCGAACAGCTTGAGAAAGTGATTCATGAGTACATTCATTATTACAACAATGAACGTATTCAAGTGAAATTAAAAGGACTCAGCCCTGTACAATACAGAACTCAGTCCTTAAATTAAACAGTCTAACTTTTGGGGGTCAGATCATAGTCAATGCCCTTTTTCTATGTATCTATTTCGCATCAAAAATCACTAATATTACTTCTATCAATCGCAATTGCAGGAATACGCAAGACTCTATTGTCTAATTTCCATTCATGACTATTTTCAGGTATTTCTCCTTTAGCTAATAGCACCGCAAAATCAATGATTGCTTTACTTTGCATATGCCAATCATTAGTCACTGTTCCGGCTAATTTTCCTTTTTTAATTAAATGAATTGCTTCCGGTACCGCATCTACACCGTATACCGGCAAACTTTTATTTTTTTCGTCGAGAACTTCAACTGCACCGATTGCCATACTGTCATTATTAGAAATAATCACTTCAATATTATTTTGTGGCGTGGATAACCAAGCATTTACTTTTGTTTTCGCAATCTCTTTATTCCACAAAGCCGATTCCAACGCTAATTGTTCAACTGGAATACCTAAAGCGATTAACTCATCAATTACAGTTTTAGTTCGTTTTTCTGCATCCGGGTGATTAAGTTCACCTTTTAATAAAGCGTATTGCATTTTGCCGTCTTTATTTGTGTCAAATCCATGATTTTCTTTCCAATGTTTTGCAATCATTTTTGCTTGAGCCTTACCTGCCTCTTGTGGATCAGAACCTACATAATAGGCTTTGGCATAACTATTTATCGCTCTAGCTCCTGGATCTTTATTAAATAAAATAATAGGTAAATTTGCTTCTTTTGCCTTGCCAATCACAGTCATCCACGCAGATGGATCCACCAAATTAACCGCCAACACACTTACTTTTGTATCAATTAAAGTCTGCACTTGACTATTTTGTACAAATTGGGAATTTTGTGCATCATTCATTAGAAGCGGTAAAGATCTCTCTTTTGCATATTTGACCAATTCATTGTTCATTAAATGGATAAAATGATCGTCATATTGATATAAACTTACACCGACCGAGTCTTGTGCCATACTCACGAGAGAAACACCAAGCCCCAATGCTACGGTACTAATAGCAGATAACGTTTTCATATAATTCCTCCCATATCATTGCAATGAAGTTATTCAATGACTTACTTTGTAACAAGATAGTACACAATTCAATACTGAAAAAATGTGAGTTTCTTCACAAATTCGACAAATTTATGATGCAAGAGGAATGATTCGATTTGACAAAATGAAGAAAATGATAGTGGTCGAATTTGCAAAATTTTCAACAAATTCGACCGCTTAATTAAGAAAGGAATTAGGCTTCAGTTGCCGCTTTTTTCGATTTAAAGACAAAAATCAATGCAACCATTACGACAGCTGTCGTAACAAAACCTAAAAGTGCTGAGTGGCTAAAACCTAATACTAAATAGCCACTAATTGAAGCCACCGCAACCAATAAGGCATAAGGTAATTGTGAGGTAACATGATCCATATGATTACATTGTGCACCGGTTGAAGAAAGGATAGTTGTATCCGAAATAGGTGAACAATGATCACCACATACCGCACCTGCCATTACGGCAGACATACATGGAATTAACAAACTTGCATCAACATTAATTGCCATTGCTGCCGCAATCGGAAGCATAATCCCAAATGTTCCCCAGCTGGTTCCGGTTGCAAATGCCATTACGCTTGCCAATACAAATAAAATCGCAGGAAGGAATGCTGGATTAATATTGCCTGCAACTAAAGTAGATAGATAATCCCCAGTGTGCATATCCTTCACAACACTACTAATTAACCAAGCTAAAATTAAAATCGCAATCGCACCGAACATTGATTTACAACCGACCCAAACGGCTTTCGGATAATCTTCCGCCTTAATTAAGCCAAGTGTACACAACACAACCGCTAATACACCAGCAGAACCACCTATCACTAAAGAAAGGTTTACATTTGTATTTTCAAATGCACCTAATAGGCTGAATGTTTCAAGTGCTTGTGCACCGGTATAAAGCATTGATGCAACCGTTGTAAAAATTAACACAAGGATAGGAATAATTAATGCATATACACGACCTTTACTTTCCTCGTCTGACGATTCATCAGTACGCCCTTCCGCATGACAAGTGCTTTACGTTCAAAACGAGCCATTGAGCCAATATCAAATGATGTATATGCAACAATAAATACCATAATTAATGCAAATAACGCATAGTAGTTCATCATACTCATTGAAGCGAATGCACTAATCGCCGTATATTCGGTAATACTATAAGTCGTTAATAAACCGCCGATAGTCGCAATAATTGATGCTCCCCAACTAGAAACCGGCATTAAAACACACATAGGTGCGACAGTAGAGTCCAAAATATAAGCTAATTTTGCACGAGAAACCTTGAATTTATCTGTAACCGGTCGTGCAATCGCCCCTACGGCTAAACTATGGAAATAATCATCAATAAATGTCACAAAAACCAAACAGGCGGTTAATAATTTTGCACCACGGCGACCTTTTATATGCTGTTTAGCCCAGTTGGCAAAGGCTTGATTACTACCAGAATAGGTTAACAATGAAGTAAATATACCTAACAATAATAAGAAAATTAAAATTTGTACTTTACCGAAGGAATATTCACCGTCCGAATAAACTAAACCGACTGCAATATTCTTTAAATAAATAAAACCGTCTAAAAAAGACATTGAGAGCATAAATGCCCCGACTAAAATACCAATTCCTAAAGACAGCAGGACTCGGCGAGTAAAGATTGCCAATAATAATGCAAGCGATGCCGGCACAATTGACAGCAATGAGCTTGAATAATCAATTAAATTCATAAAACCTCTAAAGAAATAACTTTGTGATGAAATTAGAGTCAGACAAAGAAGAGGATCTACTGAAATGTATGCAAAGGCATAAGATGAGGTAGGTAATCTGAAATATAGAAATATAGAACCGACCCTAGCAGTAGCACTCCGTAATACAAGATTACGACAGTGTCGTCCCTTTCGGTAACGACCCCAACCAATTAAGATGACGCTTAACTGATTTCGGCAAATACGCCTTTCCTTCTTCCTCATCGTTTTCCACTCAGAAAAAGTACTTATCGGATTTGCACCTCTACAATTTGTAGGACGGCGTAAGATTACCCTAATATCGATAAATTGCCAATAGCAAAATGCAATCTTTTAACCTCTGTAATAAATCGTTTTTTATTTTTCCACTTATATTAGAGTAAATAATTTCTAGGCATAAATTATTTATTTACCTAAATAATTTATTTGGTTAAGATATTATTAATTTCGAAATATTATTATTCTCGGAGTTTATGATAAATTAAATTATTAGTTTTAAATGGTCTTTAATTTGGAGATAAAAATGTCTGATATCTTAAAAACATTATCAAATATCCGCGACTTACGTGTCTTAGCTCGTGAATCAAGTTTAGAACAAATGGAAGCTTTACTTGAAAAAGTTACTATCGTTGTTGAAGAAAAACGTGAAATGGTAAAAGCTCAAGAACTTGAACAAGCTAAATTGCTTGAGGGCTTAAATAAATATAAAGAGTTATTAGCAAAAGATGGTATCTCAGCTGAAGAGCTAGTTGTGTTATTAGGTAGTATCACGGAACGTAAAAAGCGTGAACCGCGTACACCTCGTCCGGCAAAGTACAAATATATTGATGAAAACGGTAATGAAAAAACATGGACGGGTCAAGGACGTACCCCTAGCCAAATTCAAAAAGCATTAAATGAAGGTAAGAGTCTAGCATCTTTTGCTCTCTAATTTTTCTAAAGAACGGGCTAACAATATGATCTGCACCCCAAAGTTGGACTAAATCTCCAATAGATTAAGGTGCAGATTTTTTATTATCGTTACATATTAATTACGCTCTATATTTTTCCTTTTAATATTACAAACCTCAAGGTAATAGCATTAGGTTATAAAAAATCCACAAGAATATTCCACATTCTTATAACTCATACGAGTTAATTTTACAAAATTGTTAAAATTTTATATTTTTTATTGCTTATATTTTAAGCATTTAAATCAAAAAAGTGTGATCTTTATCATAATTTGAAACAAACCTACTATTCTTTTAAAAAATCTCACATACAATGCCCCCACTCAACAAAGTTAACATTTTTTTAACTTATTTTAATAATCAAGCGACTCGAGGTTTCCTATGGCGCTATTTCTTAGTATCTTTCCAATCGTTTTACTCATTTATTTAATGGTAAAACGTAATGCATTACCATCCTATGTTGCGTTACCGTGGGTCGCCGTAGTGGTACTTGTTATTCACCTTCTTTTCTTTGCGACCGATATTACTATTATCAGTGCGAATATCTCATCAGCCATTATGTCGGTTTTCACACCGATTACCGTTATCTTCGGTGCAATTTTATTCAATCGTTTTTCCGAAGCGTCAGGTGTAACCAATACATTACGCAAATGGTTAGGTACAATTAATCCGAATCCGGTTGCACAGCTTATGATTATCGGTTGGGCATTTGCATTTATGATTGAAGGTGCAAGTGGTTTTGGTACACCGGCGGCAATCGCGGCACCGATTTTGGTCGGTTTAGGTTTTAACCCGATTAAAGTTGCGATCCTCGCATTAGTAATGAACTCAGTTCCAGTATCTTTCGGTGCAGTAGGTACACCAACTTGGTTCGGTTTCGGTTCATTAAATTTAGCCGAAGCACAAATTCTTGAAATCGGTTCAATGACAGCACTTATCCATGCTTTTGCGGCATTAGTGATCCCAGTAATTGCACTAAGCTTTATCGTAAGCTGGAAAGAAATTCGTCAAAACATCGTATTCATATATTTAAGTGTATTTGCGTGCGTAGTGCCTTACATCTTACTTGCTCAAGTAAACTATGAATTTCCATCTTTAGTGGGTGGTGCAATCGGTATGTTTATTTCGATTTTCCTTGCTAATAAAGGCGTAGGCTTAGCAAAAGTTGAAAATACTTTGGAAGGCTCTGTACCACTAAAAGAAGTGGCAAAAGCTCTACTTCCAACCGGTTTATTAATTGGTTTCTTAATCATCACTCGTATTCAACAATTACCATTTAAAGCGATGATGAACGATACAACCGCTTGGATTAGCACACAATTAGGTTCACTTGGTCAATTTGAAATCAGCCAAGGTTTAGTATTCAGCTTAAAAAATATCTTTGGTACAGCGGTAAGTGCTAACTACAAATTACTTTATGTACCGGCATTAATTCCGTTTGTAATTACCGTTTTAATTTGTATCCCACTTTTCTCTTTAAACTGCTCAAAAGTAAAAGATGTATTTGCAGGTAGCTTCAAACAAACAAAAAATCCGTTTATCGCATTAGTCGGTGCATTAATCATGGTTAACTTAATGCTAGTAGGTCATGATGGTTCAATGGTAAAAATCATTGGTAAGAGCTTTGCCACAGCAACCGGCGAATATTGGACCATCTTCGCTTCATATTTAGGTGCAGTCGGTGCGTTCTTCTCCGGTTCTAACACAGTTTCTAACTTAACCTTTGGTAGCGTACAATTATCCACAGCTGAAATTACAGGTTTATCTACTTCGTTAGTACTTGCACTACAATCTGTAGGTGGAGCAATGGGTAACATGGTATGTATTAACAATATCGTAGCGGTTAACTCTGTATTAAATATCCAAAACCAAGAAGGTGCGATTATTAAGAAAACTGTAGTACCAATGTTTATCTACGGTGTTATCGGCGCCGTTGTCGCATTAACAATTATTCCTCTCTTCTTTAATGTTTAATAAAAAAGTGGTAGAGAAAGATTAAAGTAATACGTGCTACACTGACAAGCGGTTAAATTTAAACTTTTTCTACCTAAATTTGCAAAAGGAAGTCGGATGACTTCCTTTTATCATTTATGACATTTTAAATACGATTGTTTCTTATTTTTATTTAATTGGGAGTTCTTTATGAACGTAAATTTCTATGTAACCTGCATTGCAGATATTGTGAAAGCAGGCGTAGCAAAAAACAGCGTACTCTTACTCGAAAAATTAGGCTGTAATGTGATTTTCTTAGAAAAACAGGGATGTTGCGGACAACCTGCAATGAACAGTGGTTATGCAAAAGAAGCGATTCCGGGTATGAAAAGTCTTATCGAAACGTTTGAAGCCAATGATTACCCTATCGTTGCTCCGGCAGGCTCTTGTGTTTATGCGATTAAAAACTATGCCGAATACTTAAACCGTTTCGGCGAACCTGAATGGGCAAGACGTGCAGAGAAAATCGCAAGACGTCTTTATGATTTAACCGATTTTATTGTCAATGTCTTAAAAAGAACCGATGTGGGTGCAAGTCTAACCGGTAAAGCGGTGTACCATCCTTCTTGCAGTTTAAGTCGTAAACTTGGTATCGTGGACGAACCGCTTACTCTCCTAAAAAATGTAAAAGGCTTGGAACTGCTCCCTATTCATAATCAGCAAACTTGTTGTGGTTTCGGTGGTACATTCTCAGTAAAAATGGCAGAAATCTCTGGGGAAATGGTTACTGAGAAAGTAGTTAACATTACTGAAGTTGAGCCTGAATATTTAATTGGTGCCGATGTTAGTCGCCTCATTAACATTGCCGGTCGTTTAAACCGTGAAGGTAAAAACGTAAAAGTTATGCATATCGCAGAAGTATTAATGCAAGAGTAAGGAATTTCTATGTCACATTTACAAACCAGTAACTTACCTTTTAAGCAACGTGTGGAACAACAAGTTCACAATGAAATTATGCGTAAAGCGGTGGTAAAAGCACAAGAAACTATCGGTGCAAACCGTCAAAAAATGGTGGATGAACTTGGAAATTGGGAAGAATGGCGTGATCTCTCAAAACAATTCCGTAACCACGTTTTAGCAAACTTAGATGCTTATTTATATCAATTAAGTGAGAAAGTAACGCAAAACGGTGGTCATGTTTTCTTTGCAGAAACCGCTGAAGAAGCAACCGCTTATATCCGTAAAGTTGCACTTGAGAAAAAGGCAAAAACCATTGTTAAATCAAAATCAATGGTAACTGAAGAAATTGGTTTAAACCACGTTTTAGAAGCGGAAGGTATGAAAGTGGTTGAAACTGATCTTGGTGAATATTTACTTCAAATTGTGGGTGATAAACCTTCGCACATTGTAGTCCCAGCAATTCATAAAGATCGTCATCGTATCCGTAAAGAATTACACGAAGTTTTAGGATATGAAGGGACTGAACAACCGGAAGAGATGAATGCTTTTATACGTAAAACCTTACGCAAGGACTTTTTAGAAGCAGATATTGGTATCTCAGGTTGTAACTTTGCCGTACCGGAAACCGGTTCTGTCTGCTTAGTAACCAATGAAGGTAACTTACGTTTAGCGACCACTTTACCGAAAACACATATTGCGGTAATGGGGATGGAACGTCTTGCTCCAACATTTAAAGAAGTTGATGCACTGATCACCATGTTATGCCGTAGTGCGGTAGGGGCAAAATTAACTGCATATAATACCTGGTTAACCGGCCCTCGCCTTGAAGGAGAAACAGATGGTCCGGAAGATTTCCACCTTGTGATTGTCGATAACGGTCGTTCAAAAATTTTAGAAAGTGAATTTGCTGAAGTTTTACGTTGTATTCGCTGTGGTGCTTGCTTAAATACTTGCCCCGCTTATCGTCAAATCGGTGGTCACGGTTATGGTTCGATCTATCCGGGTCCAATCGGTTCAGTGATTTCTCCATTACTCGGTGGTTATGAAGAATTTAAAGAATTGCCATATGCGTGTTCATTATGTACTGCGTGTAACAGCGTATGCCCAGTAAAAATTCCATTAGCACAATTAATTCTTAAACACCGTGAAAAAATTGCCGAAGCCGGTTTAACACCGTTGGCAGAACGCCTTTCAATCAAAGGTTTCACCTTTGCTAACGCTAATCCTTCTGTATGGAATATGGGGGTGAAAGTTGGTGCGAAGCTCGCCGGTAAGTTTATTAAAAACGGTAAAGCACCAATTCAAGTCGGTGCCTTAGCAGAATGGACAAAAGCTCGTGATTTACCAGCAACAGATGGCGAAAGTTTCCGTGAATGGTTTAAAAATCGTAAATAATTTGACTTGAACCACTATCTCCCATAGCCAAGCTGTTATCGTTAAGATCTTTTTGCAAAAATAAAGTGAATTTTAACCGCTTGTTGTATGGAAAATCTTGGTAATGTGGCAAAAATAGGACAGCACAATGGACTTACAAAATCGTGAAAACTTTTTAAATAAACTGGCACAACGTATGGGCAGAGAACGTAAATTAGTGCCTGACCAAATGGAAACGCCGGTAAATAATCATCCAACAACTCGCTTGACTCATCTTTCTCAACAAGAACTTTGCAATGAATTTATGAACTTTGCCAAAGTGTTATTAGTTGATGTGGTTGAAACTAAAGAAGCTGATGTCGCACAAGCTGTATTAGATGTCTGTGAAAAATATGGCGGAGGCGATATTGTTTTAAATAATGATACTCGTCTTGAAAATTTAGGTATTACCGATGCAGTAAAAGCAAAATTCAGCAGTTATGTATGGGATTTTACCAATCGTGATGCCAATATTTCGCACGCTGAAAAAGCGAATATCGGTATCGTTTATGGCGAATACGGCTTAGCCGAGTCAGGCGGTATCGTGTTATTTGCATCTAAAGATAACGGTCGTTCAACCAGTTTACTACCAACAACATCTATCGTAGTTGTACGTAAAAGTACCGTATTACCTCGAGTTGCACAACTTGCTCAAATTCTACATGAGAAAGCTCAAGCTGGAGAACGTATGCCATCTTGCGTAAATATTATTTCGGGTCCAAGTGCAACCGCAGATATTGAGTTAATCAAAGTTGTCGGCGTACATGGTCCGGTATCTAAAATTTATGTTGTGATTGATGATCTTTAATCTCTATTGATACCGATAAAAAATCTCCGCTTATTGCGGAGATTTTTTTAGCTTCTTTTGTAAAATAATCGTGAAAAATGACCGCTTATCTTTAACGAATAACCACTGCCGTACCGGTCGCAACTACGATAAACATTCCTTTATCACCACCCATAGATTGATATTCCATTGAAACACCCACCACCGCATTTGCACCAACACGTTTTGCTTCTTTTTCCAATTCTGCTAACGCTTCTTGTCTAGCACTATTTAACTTACTTTCATAAGCTCCCGAACGACCGCCAATCACGTCAGTAATACTCGCAAAAAAATCACGAATAAAATTAGCCCCAGAAACAACTTCGCCAAACACTAAACCTTTATATTCAGTAATTTGGTGACCGTCAATCGTTGGCGTAGTAGTAATAATCATATATTCTCCTCGTAGACGTTACTTAACTTACTTGAGTAACTGTTGTTTTAGCACATCTAATGCTATTGCACGATGTGAAATTTTCTTTTTCTCGCTGGTTTCCAACTCAGCAAAACTACAATTTTTAGGCGGATAGAAAAACAGCGAATCATAACCAAAACCATTTTGACCACGTTCTTCACGTAAAATCTCCCCGAAACATTCACCTAAAGCAATTTTTGGTGTTGGATCAGTTTCGTGCTGTAGAAAAACGATACAGCTGACAAATTTCGCACCACGTTTCTCGTCTGCAATATTTTGCATTTCGGCTAATAATTTGTGGCGATTAGCCTCATCATTACCTTCTTCGCCCGCATAACGAGCAGAATAAAGCCCCGGGGCACCACCCAGTGCATCTACCGCTAACCCCGAATCATCCGCAATTGCCGGTAATCCTGTTATTTTTGAGGCATAGCGTGCTTTTAATAACGCATTTTCAATGAAAGTTAAACCGGTTTCTTCCGGCGATTCGATACCAAATTCACTTTGTGCCACCACATCAAAGCCAAATTGTGCCAAAACATCCGCCATTTCTTTAACTTTGCCTTTATTCCCCGTAGCTAACACAACTTTAGTTCGTTCCATTTTTATTCCTTTTGCAAAAATTTGATAAAAAATGACCGCTTATTCAATGCCTTTTTGGTAAGACATCATCAACAACGTACGCCATTTATCCTGTCCTTGAGCATCTTTCCCCATATTAGCAATATTTGGAAATTTGCCCCATTGTTCAAAGCCATGCTTACGCATCAAATTTTGGCTGACTTGATTTAATTCAAACACATATGCCATAAGCGTATGAATATTATGCTTCAACATTTCCGCTTGCATAAATTCAATAATCTTCGAGCCATAGCCTTTACCTTTAGCACTACTGTCTAAATAAATACTGATTTCAGAGGTATGTACGAACGCCGGTCGTTCATAAAACGGCGAAAAACTAAACCAGCCGGCAATGCCGTTTTCATCTTCTACCGTCCAAATCGGATATTGTTCGCTAGTCAAATGAAAATCAAACCAAGCACGACGATTAATCGGTGTTGCTAACTCTAAATCCGCCGTAATTTGATGAGTCGGAATTGCTTGATTATAAATATTTAAAATTGTTTCGAAATCCGTTTCCGTCGATTTTCGAATCTGCATTTATTGCCTTCCTTAAAAAATAAAAATTATGCGGTAATCATATTCGGTAATATTAC
Organism: Actinobacillus arthritidis; assembly: GCF_029774155.1. Classification (NCBI taxonomy): domain Bacteria; kingdom Pseudomonadati; phylum Pseudomonadota; class Gammaproteobacteria; order Pasteurellales; family Pasteurellaceae; genus Actinobacillus; species Actinobacillus arthritidis. The sequence continues at coordinate 946,209 of NZ_CP103833.1, forward strand.
CATCACTTCAGTACCGCCTTCCGGACGGTTCTTAATACTAAATTCACCATTTAACTCAGTTGCACGTTCTTTCATAATCGTTAAACCGTAATGACCTTCCGGTTCGATTTCACTTTCCAAGCCTTTACCGTTATCTCTCACAATTAAACATTGTTCTCCATCGCTATTTGTTTCGGCAATCACTTCAATTTGAGTAGCATTAGCGTGTTTTATCGCATTAATTACCGCTTCACGCACAATTTGAAGTGCGTGTACTTGCTGTTGCGCACTAAAAATTTGCGAAGGTAATTTACAATGCAGAATAATTTGTGCGGAAGTTCTCGCTCGCAAGGAATCCAATACACGCTCCAATGCATGCGTCAGATTGGCTTCTTCAATTGTTAAACGGAATGTGGATAATAACTCACGTAATTGGCTATAAGCCTCATTTAATGCCCTTTCAAAGTCATTTAAAATTGCTTTTTGCTTATCCCAATCCTGTTTGGTCTCACCGTTACGCTTTAATAAACTGATTTGAATCTTAAAAAATGTTAACGATTGAGCAAGCGAATCGTGTAATTCACGTGCAATAATCGAACGCTCTTCCATTAACACTAACTGTTGCTGCTGCTTCTGTACTTGTAAAACATACAAACTACGCCCAATCATTTCAGAAACGTTCTGAATCAATCGCTCATCAGGACAAAGTAATGACGGCTTCCAACGTAATAATGCAATCTTTTCATTCTCTATAGCAATTTCGTTAAAACGCCAGTCTTGCGTTGGTGCATTGTCAATCGTCACATTCCAATAATCCGCACCATAAACCTGAATTTCAATGCCTCGTAATTGCTCATTATCTAAAATGGTCTGTAAGACTTGAAATAAAACATTTTGGTTCACTGGCTTTGCCGTTAATAACTGTGAACATTGGAACAAAACCAATAAAGAACGGTTAACCGCAATTAAACGGCGCGTTTTATCCTCCACTTTTTCTTCTAATGAAGCATAAAGTTTCGCTAACTCACTCGCCATTTGGGTAAAAGTTGAAGATAAAAAACCTAACTCATTCGGTTCATTTACCGCCAGTTCAATATGGTTAAAATCTTCATTTTTGACTTGTTCACTTGCCGTAACCAACTGATTAAGCGGCGTAATAATACGCTTACGTGTGTACCAAACACCGAAATATGCTAAAGCAATAATTAAAAACATTGAAGCGGCAATCACACCTATCGCCACTTTTAATTTTAACTCGACAAACTCTTGCAAAGACCAAACGAAATTATTTACTTGATTTGCATACCCTTCAATATTACTGACATAAGTCGCTCGATTACCGCTCACAATAAAGGATTCCATTTCTTGCCAGCTATCCTTTAAATTCTCATATCCTTTTTTGACTTTTGCCGGTAATAAACAATTATGGGAAAGCGACTCTTGGATCTCTGGGGAATTTAAACTTTGACGATATTCTTCCAAACGTTTCGGGATCGCTTGCGGATGATGTTCCATTTCATATAAGAACCGATAACTCTGCATTCGCAACGAACCTGATACGTTAATTAAACCCGCATCGGATTTATTACTCCACATAATGCCCAATGACAACCCACTAATCAACGAGGCAAAAGCAATCATAATAAGAAAATAAAATCCGATACGGCGTGTAATCGAATGTTTAGGTGTAATTATCAAAATGCAATCCTATTACAAAGAGAATAATGTCGTTAATTCTTTTGCAATGCTATCTTCGTTATTTGATCCTATTGTTTTTTTCGCGCCTTGCTGAACTTGTGGCTCTGAGCCACCCATCGCAATACCTAATCCAACTAATTCTAACATTGAAATATCGTTAAAATTATCGCCAAATGCCACCACATTTTGCGGATCTATTCCTTCAATTTTAAGTAACTCCGCAAGCATTGCACCTTTACTATTCCCAACACTGGTAATATCTACGCGATCCACCCAAGACCATTCGGGACTAAATTGATCAAGCGGTAAACTTTTTACAAAAGTTTGCATTTTATCTAAATCGGGATCACTAATCAGGACTTTCCAAACTATAGTACCTTGATCAATTTCTTGTTGAAAACTTTCAACTTGATGTACATTCGGTCTTACCGCTTCAGGACAAGATTGCACCCATTGCTGTAATTTAGTGAAATGCGGATTGATTTGCTCATAGGTCATCGCATCTTGAAAGTAAACAGCCGTATGAATCCCTTGTTGTTGTGCATCACGAATTAAATTTGAGGCTTGTACTGCTGTTAACGGCTTACCGACAATCACGCGATCTTGTTGGAAATCATATAAATAAGTACCATTACAGCACACAACCGGCGTATCTAGATTGATTTCTGCATAATAAGGACGTACCGCCGTATGATGACGACCAGTTACAAAGAAAACTTTTATGCCTTTTTCACGGATTTTTTGGATAGCTTGTTTCGTTGATTCTAAAATGGTTGCTTTAGCACTCAAAAGTGTACCGTCAAGATCAAAAGCGACTGCTTGATAAGTCATAAAAATTCTCCTATAGAAATAAAAAAGGGCAACTTTATAAAGTTGCCCCTATATTCTACTCTAGTTAGAGAGAAAACTAAAAATTATTTACCAGAGTTGTAAGCTGGTGTTTGGTATAATGGAGTAGGACCATTCGGACCTGCTACATTGCTACTTTCGTTTTGTTTTAATACACCACCGTTAGCAGTGATTTCAACGCGACGATTTGGACGTAAACAATCACGTAATTCTTGACCTTTTTCATCCGCACACGCTTTAACTTGATTTGCTTTACCGTAACCTACTGCATTAATATCTGCCGTTACACCTTGTTCGATTAAACGAGCTTTAACTCTATTAGCACGACGATTAGATAAATCTAAGTTGTATGCTTCTGAACCTAAACGGTCTGTATAACCTGCAACTTTAACCTTTTCTGCTTTAGATGATTTTAATTGTTCCGCGACATTATCAACAACTTTCTTACCTTCTGCTGTTAAGGTATCTTTGTCAAAATCAAATAAGAAATCACCGCTTAAATTGAATGATGAGTTACCATTACAGCCGTTTGGATACCAAAAGAAACTCTGAGCATTCATATTTTTGTCAAATAATACTTTGAATTGACAGATTTTATGTACGCCGTTTTCGCGATAATTAAATGCATAATCCCATTCACGAACACCATATAAACCTTCTTCAAAGTGTGGACGACCGATTAGGTTATATAATTGATCTTTATTCATACCACGTTCAATTTGACGAACGTTTTCCCAGTTTGGCCATGAACCAAATTGAGAACCGTCGTGGTTAAATTCTGATTCTGAAATTTTTGGGAATACCGGATTATCTGTAGTGCCTTCATCAGTTACTTTGCTTAAATTACCGCAAGCGACTACTGCTAATGCGATACCTGATAATAATAATCCGCGAAAAACAGTTGTATTTTTCATTGAGGTCGTTCCTTGTTATAGATAGCTTGAAAACTTTATTCATAATGCTATATTTATACAATCGAATAAATATAAACCAAAATATATTCTACAATACCCACTAATTTTATTCTAGTATTAACTGATAAATTATTTAGACAATCAAAGTTTCAATCCTTAATTGTAAATTTTTATTACCTCTAAATTCATTAATATCTAGCTTATAGACCATTTTAACTTGCTTAATAGAAAGATCCGGAAATATTCGTAAATCGGCATTAAACCAAATCGCATCAAATAACCCACCATTCGGTCGCTCCACCATTAATTTTAAATGTTTGCCACCTAAAACTCTCTGCTGTAATAAACGAAACTCCCCCTCAAATGTAGGCTCAGGGAAACTTTGTCCCCAAGGACCTGATTGTTGTAATAATTCCGCTATATCAAGCGTAAGCTCATTAGCCGATAATTCTCCGTCTGTATAAATTATGCCTTGTAATTGTTCCGGTTCAATCATTTCATTGATTGTGGCATCAAAGATTGCTTGGAAACGTATAAAATTATCTTGATGAATGGTTAACCCTGCCGCCATAGCATGTCCACCAAATTTCACAATTAAGTCAGGATATTTAAGATCTATACGTTCTAATAAATCACGCATATGCAATCCGGAAATCGATCGTGCTGAGCCTTTTAAATATTCGCTCTCCTCACTTTCTTGTGCAAAAGCAATTACTGGTCGATGAAACTGATCTTTAATACGAGAAGCTAAAATACCAATTACCCCCTGATGCCAATCAGACTGATATAACACGATTCCGTGAGCTTGTTCTTTTTGCATCAAACTTGGTAAGTTGGCACAAATCGCCAATGCTTCCGTTTTCATTTCTAGCTCAAATTCTTTACGGGTTTGATTCAAACTATCTAATTCAAAAGCTAACTGACGTGCAATCTCCATATTATCAGCAATTAATAGCTCAACGCCTAACGACATATTTTCCAAACGTCCAGCCGCATTTAAACGAGGAGCAATCGCAAAACCTAAATCACTAGCTTGTAGGGCAGATAAATTACGCTTAGACACTTCCGCTAATGCTCTGATCCCTGTTCTGCAATGCCCCGAACGGATTCGATTCAGCCCCTGATGAACCAAAATTCTATTGTTGTGATCAAGCGGAACAACATCTGCAACAGTTCCCAAAGCGACTAGATCCAATAATTCAGCTAAATTCGGCTCTTTCTCTGCGAATAACTGCTCTGTCCGCATTTGACTGCGTAACGCAAGCATAACATAAAATGCAACCCCCACACCGGCAAGAGATTTAGAAGGAAATCCACATTCACTTAAATTCGGATTAACCATTGCATCCGCATTCGGCAAAGTTTCCGCCGGTAAATGGTGATCGGTAACCAATACTTTCACACCTTTAGACTTTAGTAATGCAATGCCTTCAAAAGATGAAATGCCATTATCTACCGTAACGACTAAATCAACGCCTTTTGTTAATACCATTTCCGCCACAGCAATACTAAGTCCGTATCCCTGTGAAAAACGATCTGGAATTAAATAATCAACATTTTTAAAGCCTAGCTGACGTAAAGCCAATAAAGTTAAGGCAGTGCTGGTTGCACCATCCGCATCAAAATCGCCAACAATCACAATACGAGATTGTTGTTTATAGGCTTCTATCAGTAAACTTACCGCCTGATCAATATTAGCAAGTTGCTGTGGACGATGTAGATATTGTAATGAGCGATCTAATTCTTTAATGGAATTAACGCCTCGACTTTGATATAAACGATTGAGTAAAGGGTTATTCGAGAGTGTTACAGAGGTTAATTGTGATCGTTGTTTGATTAGCTTTTGCACAGTATTTTCTTCTTTTTTATAAATAAAACAAGCGGTGTAATTTTGCAAAAATTTCGAAATTATGTAGCAAATGCACAAAGAGGCTAAGCTGTTTCAATTATGTAGGGGCGAATTGCATTCGCCCAAACAATTTATGATGAATATCATAAGGGCGAACACGATTCGCCCCTACAAATAAACTTTTTTGCAACTGCTACATAATGCTGAAAAATTTTACAAAATCAGACCGCTTGTATTCAAGATACTTAATGCTATTCGCTTAGCATTTTAAGTAATTCTTTTGGTTCAACATAACCGGCAATTAATTGTCCATTGCTATCAACCATATTTGGCGTACCCGTTACACCGAATTTGATACCTAATTCATAATGTTTTTTCACGATATTCGGTGTTTTAAGTTCTTTGGGTAGGTTACCGTTTTCCGCATCATTGAGTGCTTTTACTTTATCTATTGATGTCCAAATTGCTTCCATTTGCTTTGCTGTTTGGGTATTCATACCACCACGAGGGAAAGCCAAGAAACGGATCGTAATACCTAACTCGTTATACTCCTTAATACGTTGGAACATTAAATGGCAATAATGACAGGTAATATCCATAAACACCGTCACTACATGTTTTTCATTCTTTGCCGGATACACAATCATTTCTTTTTCTAACGCATTTAAATCTGCCAATAAAGATTTATTCGTAATATCAACTGCCTTGCCGTTTTTAATTTCAAAAACTTGCCCTTGAATCACAAAACGCCCGTTATCACTAATTTGTACAACCCCTTCATTTGATACAGCAGTCCTAAAACCCGGTAATGCCGAATCACTTATTTTCACATTCGTTGCTCCCATACTCTCTAAAGTACGTTTTAGGCTTGCATCGTCTGCTATAACTGATGTACTTAGAAGTGATAAACCTAATAATGCAATAGCATTTTTTTTCATGTTCATAAATCCTTAAAAATTAAAGTTTTAGCTTCGCTTCTACCGTTTTTGCTCGTTTTAAGAAAGATTGTCGTTCTTTATCAACCATACCAGAGTTTGACCCTGGTAATTTTACCGTCATCGGATTGACTGGTCTGCCATTAATATGAAATTCATAATGTAAATGTGGTCCAGTAGAACCACCAGTATTACCGGATAAAGCGATTCGTTCGCCTTTTCTTACCCGTTGCCCAACTCGTACAAGCGTTTTACTTAAATGCATATAAACCGTTGTGATATGTCCATGGCGAAGTTTAATATAACGCCCAGCCCCTCTAGCTTGATATGCAATATGTTCAACAACGCCGTCAGACGGTGCTATAATCGGTGTTCCAGTAGGAATACCAAAATCGACTCCGTTATGCGGCCTTACTCGTCGTGTAATCGGATGAATACGACGGGGATTATAAGAGGACGAAACTCTCGCATTAAATAATAATGGAATACGAGCAAAACCTCGACTCAATGTTTCCCCATGGCTACTATAATAACGTCCGTTATCCGCTTGAATCGCATAATAACGTTTTTTACCGCTAACAATCAGAATCCCCTCTACATTGCCGACATCCGTTACTGTCCCATTAATGTATTCACGCTTGACTAAAATCGCAAAACGATCGCCTTTTTTCAATTTATCCGTAGCAATTTGCGATTGTAGTCCAACAGCTAATTGATTCACTTGCCGTTCAGAGAGTCCTACGGTTTTAAGGCTTGTCCCAAAATTATCGCTAATTACCCCTCGTACAACATCTTGTCGCCATTCACCTTTTTTCTCAATTTTTTGGAAAACCCATTTACCATTACTTTTTCGCTCATAGATACGTTCTTCTTTTTCAGATACTAGCCAGTTCATATATTCCAACTCCCCATGGTTATCTAATATCCAATAGAATTGTTGACCGCCATCTAAATTAGCTAATTCAGGAAAGCGTTTAATCATACTTCTCGCATCACTAGCTTCCAAACCTGACTGTTCTAAAACATCTTTAAGTTTATCGCCACGCCCGACCGTATAACTAAATTGGTCTTGAATACGTAATGCTTCATCTGCTACATCTAAAATATCATTAACAATTTTCTCTGCTTCTTCTGGTAATTTTTCTTCTTTTTTCTCTTTATTCTCTAGTTTTGCAATTTCACCAGCTTCACTTTCTACTTCATCATCTTCTGTTAATAAATCATCGTAAGAGGTTGCATTTTCATTATTTGCAAGCACCTCATCACTTGTATTCTCCTCAGACTCAGACCCTATATCTGTTGGCATCTCCAGCTCTGTTGGCTGTTGTTCTGTTGTTTCAGTTTTCTCATCTGAAACCGTTACTTCATTTTCAGCATTATCTGTCGGAGCCGCAATCGCTACCGATTCTTCTGGATCATCTTTATGTTGTTCACTCTGTTCATCTAATACGACATATTGCTCATTATTTTTCGTATCCTTGATTGAGGGTTGATTTTTTAACGCAAGCACGATCCCAACCAAAATGGATAACATAGCCATTAAGAAAATTAACCCTTTTACCCGAGATTTTTTCCGACGGCGATCTCTTGCTAATATAACGTGTTGCAAAATATTTCCTATGATTTTAATGCTTACAAACAGCTCCGACAAAATTCATGACTAAAAATTCATTCTTGTCAGCACCTTAAAAATCAGCTAATTTTATAGCCTTTCTTATATCCCTAAAAATTTTGAAAATGCAAATTAAGCAAATCTTACCTGAATATTCTCAGGTTAATAGAAGAAAAGGCGAGCCGTTAGTTCAACTTCAAAATATTGAAGTGGCTTTTAACGGACAACAAGCCTTACAAAATATTAATTTAATGCTTTATCCCAATTCGATTACTACCATTGTTGGTCCGAATGGTGGCGGAAAATCTACTTTATTAAAAGTGTTACTTAAATTACTTACGCCGACTAGCGGTAAAGTTATTCATCAAAAAGGGCTAAAAATCGGTTATGTACCACAAAAATTGCACCTAGATCATTCAATGCCAATCACGGTAGAAAAATTTCTATCACTCAAACCTGATTGTTCAGCCCAAGCAATTCAAGAAGCTCTTAAACTCTTTTCTATTGCTCATCTAGCAGAAAACAGTATGCAAAAATTATCCGGTGGTGAATTGCAACGCGTTTTACTTGCCCGTGCAATTTTAAATAAACCGCAACTATTAGTATTGGACGAACCGATGCAAGGGGTGGATATTACAGGGCAAACGGAACTCTATCAACTATTAAATCACACTCGTTCATGGTTAAATTGTGCGATTTTAATGGTTTCGCACGATTTAAACATCGTAATGGCAAATACTGATGAAGTTTTATGCGTAAATAAACATATTTGCTGTGCTGGTACACCAGAAATGGTGACGAATGATCCGCATTTTATTCACTTCTTTGGTGACCAATTTGCGAAGAATGTTGCCTTTTATTCCCATCACCATAACCACCATCATAATTTACACGGTGATGTCTGTAGCGGACAATGTAATTGTAGCCATTAACCTCAATAAGCGGTTATTTTTAGGTATTCTTTTGCAAATTTTCAGCTAAAAAACCGCTTGTTTGTTACTAATTTGTTAAAAATCTGACTTAGTTCACATTCTTATTTCTATTTTTCAGGCATAATATTGCTACTGTTTTATAAATAGGCTAATTATATGGAGTTTTAATCTATTTTATTTATATTAGCGTATATAATAACGCCCACAACTCATACACACATAAATACAAGGTTAGGTCTATATGCAACATAAAAATTTTGAAGACTGGTTAGCCTCTTCGCCTTTCGGTGGCTCAAATCAGACTTATGTTGAAGAAATCTACGAACAATATCTTGAAGACCCAACTAGCGTTGATGCTAGCTGGCGTGCCATTTTTGATGCTCTTCCGAAAATGCCAATCGTAGAACAACCCCATTCTCAAGTACGTGATTATTTCCGTAAACTCGCTCGTGAAAATGTCCCTGAATCCGTTACGGTTATCGACCCAGAAGCCAGTGCGAAACAAGTACGTTTATTACAATGGATTAATGCACATCGCTTCCGTGGCTACCTTGAGGCACAACTTGACCCACTTGGTTATTATCGTTGGAAGACATCTCAAGTGCCGGAATTAGATTATCGCCATCACGGCTTTACCGATGCGGATCTAAATGAAACAGTTACAATCGGCAAATATGTATACGGCAAAGAAACAATAAAATTCAGCGAACTTGCTGATGCATTAAAACAAACCTATTTAGGTACAATTGGTTTAGAGTTTATGCACGTGCAAGATATGGAACAACGCAACTGGTTACAAGCTAAAATCGAAAGCAGATTAAATCAACCGTTGTTCTCACATGAAGAAAAAGTCAATTTACTGACTGAATTAACTGCAGCTGATGGTTTGGAACGTTACCTTGGTGCAAAATTCCCTGGTGCAAAACGCTTCTCACTCGAAGGGAGTGATGCCTTTATTCCAATGATGAAAGAAATCATTCGTCATGCAGGTCGCCAAGGCATGAAAGACGTGGTGATGGGAATGGCACACCGTGGACGTTTAAATATGTTAGTAAACGTTCTTGGTAAAAAACCAGCGGAATTATTCGATGAATTTGCCGGTAAACACGCTGATGATAACCGTACCGGTGATGTGAAATACCACCAAGGTTTCTCATCTGATTTTGATGTGGACGGCGAACGCGTACATTTAACCCTTGCCTTTAACCCGTCGCATTTAGAAATTGTGAGTCCTGTGGTTATCGGTTCGGTACGCGCACGTCAAGAACGTATGCGTGATACTGAGCATAATAAAGTATTGGCCATTACCGTACACGGCGATTCTGCTGTTGCCGGTCAAGGTGTAGTACAAGAAACCTTAAATATGTCAAATGCTCGTGGTTATAAAGTCGGCGGTACGATTCGTATCGTGATCAATAACCAAATCGGTTTTACCACTTCTAATCCAAATGATACTCGTTCTACCGAATTTTGTACTGATATAGCGAAAATGATTCAGGCACCGATTATTCACGTTAACGGTGATGATCCTGAAGCTGTCGCATTTGTCGCTCGTATGGCAGTGGAATATCGTACCTTATTTAAACGCGATATTTTCATTGATCTGATTTCTTATCGTCGCCACGGTCATAATGAAGCGGACGAGCCGTTAGCAACACAGCCGATGATGTATAGCATCATCAAAAAACATCCGACACCACGTAAAGTCTATGCAGATCGTTTAGTTGCCGAAGGCGTATTAAGCCAAGATCAAGCGACTGAAATAATGAATAATTATCGTGATGCGTTGGATAACGGTGATCGTGTTGTACCGGAATGGCGTGAGATGGATATGGCGGCAGTTGATTGGTTGCAATATCTCAATTACGACTGGACAGCACCGTATGAAAGCAAATTCCCGTCAGATCGTTTCCAAACTTTGGCAAAACGTGTATGTGAATACCCTGAAAGTCTACGTCCGCACTCTCGTGTCGAAAAAATTTATAACGACCGTAAAGAGATGTACGAGGGTAAAAAATTATTAGATTGGGGTATGGCGGAAACGATGGCATACGCTACTCTATTAGATGAAGGTACGCACGTGCGTTTATCCGGAGAAGATGCCGGTCGTGGTACATTCTTCCATCGTCATGCTGTTGTACATAATCAAAATGACGGCACAGGTTATGTTCCATTAGCACATTTACACGCAAATCAAGGGCGTTTTGAAGTATGGGATTCGGTACTTTCCGAAGAAGCGGTATTAGCCTTTGAATACGGGTATGCGACAACTGATCCGAAAACACTCACTATTTGGGAAGCACAATTCGGTGACTTTGCAAATGGTGCCCAAATTGTGATCGACCAATTTATCAGTTCCGGTGAGCAAAAATGGGGCAGGATGTGTGGTTTAGTGATGTTGCTTCCTCACGGTTATGAAGGTCAAGGGCCGGAACACTCATCAGCGCGTGTAGAACGTTATTTACAGCTCTGTGCTCAACAAAATATGCAGGTTTGCGTACCAAGTACACCAGCACAGGTTTACCATATGTTACGCCGCCAAGCGATTCGCAAAATGCGTCGTCCATTAGTTGCGATTTCGCCTAAATCGTTATTACGCCATCCATTAGCGGTTTCTTCCTTAGAAGAATTGGTTGATGGTGAATTCCAAACAGTAATCGGCGAAATTGACAGTAATATCAAGGCGAAAAAAGTGAAACGTGTGGTGATGTGTTCAGGTAAGGTTTATTACGATTTACTCGAACAACGCCGCCAAAACGAACAAACTGATGTAGCGATTATTCGTATCGAACAACTTTATCCATTCCCATACGAGGATATGAAAAAAGTATTAGAACCTTATGCACACGTAAAAGATTTCGTTTGGTGTCAAGAAGAACCTCTGAATCAAGGTGCTTGGTATTGCAGTAAACATAATTTTGAAACGTCAATTCCGGAAAAAGCGACATTAACCTATGCCGGTCGTCCGGCATCTGCATCGCCGGCGGTTGGCTATACCTCATTGCATACTCAGCAACAAAAACAATTAGTGGCGGATGCTTTAACGCTTTAACAAATAAGCGGTCGATTTTTGCCGAATTTTTACAAAAAAGTGACAAAATATGACCGCTAACTAAATACTTAACATCGTTTTTAACGATGCCAAATAAATAAAGGAACATAAATATGACTATTGAGATCTTAACGCCGGATTTACCCGAATCTGTAGCGGATGCAACTGTTGCAACTTGGCATAAAAACGTCGGTGATGCGATTAAACGTGATGAAGTAATCGTTGAAATTGAAACGGATAAAGTCGTATTAGAAGTACCAGCGCCACATGACGGTATTTTAGCCGAAATCACTCAAGCGCAAAGTGCAACGGTAATTTCTAAACAATTACTCGGTAAAATCTCAACTGTTCAAGCAGGCGATTTTACCCAAGAAACGATTAAACCGGCTAATGAAGCAACACCGGCGGATCGTAAATCTGCGGCAATTGAACATGATCATTCCGATGCGGATTCTCAAGGCCCGGCGATTCGCCGTTTACTCGCAGAACATAATATTGAAGCACATCTAGTAAAAGGTAGCGGTGTGGGCGGTCGTATTACTCGTGAAGATATTGAGCATTACCTCACACAACAAAAAACTCAAACTACAACACAACCTACGGTAAGTGAACAAAATACGGTCAGTACCGTTGCCTATTCCGCACGTAGTGAAAAACGAGTACCGATGACTCGTTTACGTAAGCGTATCGCAGAACGCCTGTTAGAAGCGAAAAATACTACGGCAATGCTCACTACGTTCAATGAAGTGGATATGCAACCGATTATGAGCTTGCGTAAAACTTACGGTGAAAAATTTGAAAAACAACACGGAGTACGTCTAGGCTTTATGTCGTTCTACATCAAAGCTGTGGTAGAAGCATTAAAACGTTATCCGGAAATCAATGCTTCGATTGATGGTGATGATGTGGTATATCACAACTACTTTGATATTAGCATTGCCGTATCAACCCCTCGCGGATTAGTTACCCCGGTAATTCGTAACTGTGATAAATTATCTATGGCGGATATTGAGAAAACAATCAAAGCACTGGCTGAGAAAGGTCGTGACGGTAAATTAACCGTAGAAGATTTAACCGGCGGTAATTTCACCATTACAAACGGCGGAGTATTTGGTTCGCTAATGTCCACCCCAATTATTAATCCGCCACAAAGTGCGATTTTAGGGATGCACGCCATTAAAGAGCGTCCTGTCGCAGTAAACGGTCAAGTGGTAATTCGCCCAATGATGTATTTAGCCCTATCTTACGACCACCGCTTAATTGATGGACGTGAATCTGTTGGTTTCTTAGTTGCGGTCAAAGATTTATTAGAAGACCCGACACGTTTATTACTCGAAATCTAACTTATCTAAATCAGTCCGACTCAAACCGCTTATAGTCAATGCTATAAGCGGCTTTTCAAGAAAGCTCACCCACACTTTGTAAATTAATCAATTTTATTGTATTATAGTGTCATTATTGAGTACTTTTAGAGAAATATGACTGATTATAATTACCCTAGCGCATACCAAATATACCCCGATACTCCCCAAAAATCTTATCGTTTAAAACGCTTACGCTTCTGGTTGCGTTCTCGTTTACATCAAAAACAAATTAATCTATTTACGCAATTTGTAAATAAGAATCCGTCTCTTATCCCGTTACTGAATCAAAGAGCTAACTATAGCTATCCTCTTGTTCATCGTTTTTTAGATAAACGTTTTAACGCAACACAGCGTTTTCAAGCTATCTGTGATAACTTAACTTTTCTCCCTCATGCATTATCTCAATACCAATTACCCCCGTTATGGGAAAAATCAATAAGCTTTGGAGAAATCGCACCTGATTTTGAACTTCGCTTAAATATTAATGAACACCAACCGATGGAAGGTTTTTGGGCATTGGAGCTATATCAAAAAAGCTCTCAACAGCTTGTTTATCTATTAACTTTTGGACTAGTGAAAAATGCCTTACTTATCGGTGTGATTCAAGGCTCTAACCAAGCTAATGCAAAAGAGCTAATGAAACAATTAACTAAACAATGCTATGGCTTACGTCCTGCTTATTTGATGGTAGAAAGCATGAAGTTACTCACGTCAGCACTTGGTTATAACCAATTACTCGGTATTCCGCATAAATATCAAAATAAATCCCGCTTTATTCAAAGTAAACGTTATGTAGTTGATTATGATACGATCTTTAGTGAAAGCAATGGGATTCTAAAAGATTATTGGCAAATGCCTGTTGTTATAGAGAACTCTCTTGAAACAATCCCTAGTAAAAAACGATCTATGTACCGTAAACGCTTTGCATTACTTGAACAAATCGAAATAAATATTCGTAAAGTATTTGGAATCTCCCTATAAATTCTTATCTAAACACTCTTTCATTCTTAACCGCTTCTAATATTTAGACAAGCGGTTAGAATTTGAGATTTTTTTGCATTTTATTCTCCATCTTCAATTTGCTTTTTTAGCTTAGATCCTTTAAATTCTGAAAGATTTTTAAGAAAAATTATTCTATACGGGAAACTATATGAACCTACATGAATATCAAGCAAAGCAAATTCTTGCACAATATCAACTCCCGGTGAGTAAGGGTATCGCTTGTTCAAATACAGATGAAGCCATCGCCGCAATTCAGCAATTAAACGGTGATACATGGGCGCGAAATGTCAAGTCCATGCAGGAGGTCGAGGTAAAGCCGGTGGTGTTAAATTAGTTCGTAATGAAGCTGAAGTTCAAGCCTTTTGCGATAAATGGTTTGGACAAAATTTAATTACGTTTCAGACCGACGCAAACGGTCAACCAGTTAATACAATTTATATCGAAGAAACTTGCCAAATTGGACATGAATTATATTTAGGTGCTGTGATAGATCGCTCATCGCAAAAAGTCGTATTTATGGCATCTAGTGCCGGTGGAATGAATATTGAAGATGTCGCTCAGCAAACGCCCGAACTTATCCATAAAGTAACTATCGACCCGCTTACCGGCGCTCAACCCTTTCAAGGCAGAGAACTCGCTTTCCAACTAGGATTATCCGGTGATCAAATCAAACAATTCGCACATATTTTTGTGCAACTAGCCAAGCTTTTTATCGAAAAAGATCTCTCACTACTTGAAATAAATCCTCTCGTGCTAACCAAACAAGGTCAATTACTCTGCTTAGATGCTAAAATGGTGATTGATAGTAATGCACTTTATCGCCATCCTGAACTCAAAGCCCTACAAGATCCAAGTCAAGAAGATGCTCGGGAAGCTGAAGCAGCGGAATGGGATCTCAACTACGTTGCGTTAGATGGAAATATCGGCTGTATGGTTAATGGTGCTGGCTTAGCCATGGGAACCATGGATATTGTTAAATTACACGGCGGTCGTCCGGCAAACTTTTTAGATGTCGGTGGCGGTGCAACTAAAGAACGTGTTGCGGAAGCCTTTAAGCTAATTCTGTCTGATCACAATGTGAAAGCTGTGTTAGTCAATATCTTCGGCGGTATCGTCAGATGTGACTTAATTGCAGAAGGTATTATTGCCGCAGTTAACGAAGTCGGCGTAAATCTTCCTGTTATTGTACGTTTAGAGGGTACGAATGCCGAGCTAGGTCGTAACATTTTAGCAAATAGCGGACTAAGCCTTATGACAGCAAGCACATTAACTCAAGCGACAAAACTTGCGATCACAGCGACGGAAGGAAAATAGTATGGCGATTTTAATTGATAAGAACACTAAAGTGATTTGCCAAGGCTTTACTGGTGGACAAGGTACCTTTCATAGTGAGCAAGCCTTAGCATATGGTACTCAGCTTGTCGGGGGCGTTTCGCCTAATAAAGGTGGTACACCGCATCTCGGCTTACCGGTATTTAATACCGTGCGAGAGGCAGTGCAACAAACTGGGGCAACTGCAAGCGTCATTTATGTACCGGCTCCCGGTTGTAAAGATGCCATTTTAGAAGCAATTGATGCAGGGATTCAGCTGATTGTGTGTATTACCGAAGGTATTCCGACCCTAGATATGCTGATCGTTAAACAAAAATTAAAAGAAAGTGGTGTACGTATGATTGGCCCGAATTGTCCAGGTATTATCACACCGGATGAATGTAAAATCGGCATTATGCCAGCACATATTCATAAGAAAGGTAAAATCGGTATTGTTTCTCGCTCCGGTACATTAACCTATGAAGCGGTCAAACAAACGACTGATGAAGGATTTGGCCAATCAACCTGTGTCGGTATCGGTGGCGATCCGATACCCGGTTCCAGTTTTATTGATATTCTAAAACTCTTCCAAGCAGACCCAGAAACAGAAGCGATCGTAATGATTGGTGAAATTGGTGGAAGTGCTGAAGAAGAAGCGACCGAATTTATCAAAATGCATGTGACTAAACCGGTTGTAAGCTACATTGCAGGTGTGACTGCACCGAAAGGAAAACGGATGGGACACGCTGGTGCAATCATTAGTGGCGGTAAAGGTACCGCAGATGAAAAATTTAAAGCACTAGAACAAGCGGGAGTGACAACGGTTCGTAGCTTAGCAGAAATTGGAAGTGCATTAAAAACATTGCTAAAATAGTTTCAAGATTCTCTTAGGCGAGATAAACAAAACCCCGAGGCAAATGCTTCGGGGTTTTCGTTATTAAATGTCTAACTGAGCATATAACGCATTACTTTCGATAAAGTCACGACGAGGTTCGACTTCATCGCCCATTAAGGTACTAAACAATTTATCTGCGGCAATCGCATCGGTGATATTCACTTGTAACATCTTACGTGCTACCGGATCCATTGTGGTTTCCCATAATTGTTCCGGATTCATCTCACCTAATCCTTTATAGCGTTGAATGGTTAAACCTTTACGTGATTCACGTACTAACCAATCTAACGCTTCGGCAAAACTGCTAATCTCTTGACGGCGTTCACCTCGCATTACATAAGCACTTGGTGATAATAAATCGTTTAATTCGTTACCTAATGCGGTAATTTTTGCGTATTCGTTACTGCTGATAAAGTTAAAATCAAGACGATAAGTCGTATCCATACCGTGAGTGGTTACTACAATTTCCGGCTCATACACTTGACGCTCGCTATTAAAGAACACTTCGCTACGGTAGAAACTACCGCCGGTTTCTTTTTCCATTAATTTCGCCACAAACTGCTCATTCCAAGCGGTCACTTTTGCCTGATCTTTTACAAATTCAGCCGATAATGCCGAGCTATAAATTAATTCGTTTAATAACGCAACCGGATAACGACGACTTAAACGATCAAATAACTTTTGTACGCCGTTATATTGTGAAATGAGGCTTTCAAGTGCCACACCGCTTAACGCCGGCGCACCTTCGCTCACAAATAAGCCTGCACCTTCTAACGCAATATCAATCTCATATTGCGACATTTCATCGTTATCTTGAATATAACGCTCTTGCTTACCTTTTTTCACTTTATAAAGTGGTGGCTGAGCAATATAAATATAACCGTTCTCAATTAATTCCGGCATTTGACGGTAGAAGAAAGTTAATAGCAACGTACGAATATGCGCACCATCCACATCCGCATCAGTCATGATAATGATTTTGTGATAACGTAATTTCTCAATATTGTAATCATCACGACCAATCCCCGTACCTAACGCCGTAATCAAGGTTGCAACTTCTTGTGAAGAAAGCATTTTGTCGAAACGTGCTTTTTCAACATTTAAGATTTTACCTTTTAACGGCAGAATTGCTTGGTTTTTACGATCACGGCCTTGTTTTGCCGAACCACCCGCAGAGTCCCCCTCCACTAAGTAAAGTTCTGATAAGGCTGGGTCTTTTTCTTGGCAGTCCGCTAATTTACCTGGTAAACCGCCTAAATCTAATGCACCTTTACGACGTGTCATTTCACGCGCTTTACGCGCCGCTTCACGCGCACGCGCTGCATCAATAATTTTGGTTACGATATTTTTCGCATCGTCCGGATTTTCCGCTAAGTACTCCGCTAAAGCTTCATTCATTGAGCTTTCCACTGCACCACGCACTTCCGATGAAACTAATTTATCTTTAGTTTGTGATGAGAATTTCGGATCCGGTACTTTTACCGAAATTACCGCAACCAAGCCTTCACGAGCATCGTCACCTGACGCATCAATGTTCGCATCCGCTTTCTTCACCACACCGCTGTTATCCATATAGTTTTTTAACGCACGGGTTAATGCACCACGGAAACCGGCTAGGTGCGTACCGCCATCACGTTGCGGAATATTATTCGTAAAGCAGTAAACATTTTCGTTATAACTGTCATTCCACTGTAATGATACTTCAACACCAATACCGTCTTTCTCAGTTGAAAGATAGAATGGCGTGTTATGAATGTGGGTTTTACCTTCATTTAAATACTCAACGTAGGCTTTGATACCGCCTTCATATTTGAAGTGTTCTTCTTTGCCGTCACGCTCATCAACTAAACGGATTGACACGCCTGAGTTTAAGAAAGAAAGCTCACGTAAACGTTTTGACAGAATTTTATATTCGAATTCGGTTTTATTTTTGAAGATATCTAAACTTGGCCAGAAACGTACCATCGTACCGGTTTTGTCGGTATCGCCAATGATCGTTAATGGTGCATCCGGCTCGCCTAAACTATAAAATTGCTCGTGAACATGACCTTCACGGCGAATAGTTAGCTGTAATTTTGATGAAAGTGCATTTACCACCGATACACCCACACCGTGTAAACCGCCCGATACTTTATAGGAGTTATCGTCAAATTTACCGCCGGCGTGCAATACCGTCATAATCACTTCCGCCGCAGATACACCTTCTTCCGGGTGAATACCGACCGGAATACCACGGCCGTCATCTTGTACAGAAACCGAATTATCTGAATGAATCGTCACAATAATATCTTTACAGTGTCCTGCTAACGCTTCATCGATCGCATTATCTACAACCTCAAACACCATATGGTGTAAACCTGTACCATCATCGGTATCACCGATATACATACCCGGACGTTTACGTACCGCATCTAAGCCTCGTAAGACTTTAATGCTCGAAGAATCATAACTATTTGTTTGATTTTGTTCAGACATTCGTTATTCCTATACTTTATGAAATGGAAAAGGCTCTATTTCTTATCAAAAAATTTAAAGCCAAAAAATTGCGAAGATTATAGCAGAAAAATGCGAAAAAGTATTGGAAACAAGCGGTTAAAAAGGAAAGGAAATTTGTAAACTTAGGAAATCAAAAAGCGGCTAACTTTTCTTAGCAAGAATCTCAGAAAATTTAACCGCTTGCACTTAATTCATCTAATTAAGCATAGATGCCAACTAAAATAGCAAAAAACACTCCTAAACCAAAATAGTGATTATTTAAAAAGGCCTTAAAACATTGCTCTCTTGCTCGTTGTTTCGTGAGCCAACATTGATAACTAAATAGACCTGCACTTAATGCTAACACAACAAAATAGCCCCAGTGATGTTCACTTATCCAGCCAAAAATAACTAACAGCACTAACGCAATAAATTGCAATAAGGCAATGATTTTATTGTCGTATTGTGCAAATAAAATCGCTGTAGATTTTACCCCGATACGCAAGTCATCATCACGATCAACCATTGCATATTGCGTATCGTAAGCGACCGTCCAAAAAATATTGGCGAAAAACAATAACCAACATTCCAACGGCAACGATTCACTTACTGCACCATATGCCATCGGAATTGCCCAACCGAATGCCATCCCCAATACTACTTGCGGCAAATGGGTAAAACGTTTCATAAACGGGTAAATAATTGCTAACGCTACCGCAACAAACGACAGTAAAAAAGCATATCGGTTAAGTAATAAATCCAAAACAAAAGCAATACACAACAATAATACAAACAGTATTTTTGCTTCCGTCGTCGTCACTCGTCTGGTGGCAAGCGGACGTTGCGAAGTACGCTTCACTTCACCGTCAATATGACGATCGGCATAATCATTAATCACACAGCCTGCCGCTCGCATAACGATTACGCCTAATACAAAAATCACTAACACGGACAGAGGCGGAATACCGTCGGTCATGGCAAATAATGCCCATAGTGTCGGGTGAAGTAAAAGCAATGTACCGATTGGCTTATCAAAACGCATAAGTCGCGCATACGCCAACCATTTATGCCGAGAAAAATGTTGTTGAAAAAATGTCGTCATTAATTACCGCAGATTTGTACTGCCACTTTGGTTGCTACTAATCGTTGCCGCAATTCTAACGGTAATGGCAAATCTGTAAACAAATAATTTACTTCGGTAATATCGCCTAGGCGAACAATTGCACTACGACTGAATTTTGAATGATCGGTTACCAAAATCACTTGGCGCGAACTTTGCATTAATGCTCGTTTCACTTGCACTTCGTGATAGTCATAATCGAGCATTGAACCGTCACTATCAATCGCACTAATGCCTAAAATGCCGAAATCTAAACGGAATTGGCTAATAAAATTCACGGTTGCTTCGCCAATTAAGCCACCATCAGTCCTTAAATTACCTCCGGCTACCGTGATATGGAAATCTTCTTTCTGCATTAAAATATGTGCAGCATTAAGGTTATTAGTCACAATACGTAAATTTTGGTGAGACAACAACGCATAAGCCACCGCTTCAGAGGTAGTACCGATATCCAAGAATAATGAAGCACCGTTCGGAATCATTGCCGCCACATGGCGTGCAATCTCATTTTTTTGCTCAGAGAAAAATTGTTTACGTTCGGTATAATCGCTATTTTCACTGTTAGACGGCATTCCGGCACCACCGTGATGGCGGCGAATCAAATTCTTTTCGGCTAATTCATTTAAGTCACGGCGAATCGTTTGAGAACTTACATTTAATTGAGCAACTAACTCTTCTGTGCTGACATAACCCAACTGATTAACCAGTTCAATAATTTTATTGTGGCGAATAGATTGTTTCATTTGCTTATTCCTCCGCAAAGTTTTTAAAAAAAATGACCGCTTACAAGCGGTCATTTTCAACGTAATTCTTATAATTTTTCAACAAGTTCTACCGCATAACCGATGTAGCTTGCCGGCGTCATTTCTTTTAAGCGGGCTTTTTCTTCCGCCGGAATCTCAAGTTTCTCAATAAACTCACGCATTGCGGCTTCATCTACACGCTTACCACGAGTTAACTCTTTGAGTTTCTCGTATGGTTTTTCGATACCATAACGGCGCATTACGGTTTGAATCGGTTCTGCTAATACTTCCCAGTTTTGATTTAACTCATCACGTAAATGTTGCTCATTAACTTCCAACTTGCTTACGCCTTTTAAGGTTGCCGCATAAGCGATTAAGCAATAGCCTAAACCCACACCTAAGTTACGTAATACGGTTGAGTCGGTTAAGTCACGCTGCCAACGAGAAATCGGTAATTTTTGACCTAAATGGTTCATGACCGCATTCGCTAAGCCAAGGTTACCTTCCGAGTTTTCAAAGTCGATCGGGTTCACTTTATGCGGCATAGTTGATGAACCGATTTCACCAGCAATTGTGCGTTGTTTGAAGTGATTTAACGCAATATAGCCCCACATATCACGGTCAAAATCAATCACTATCGTATTAAAACGTGCCACGCAATCAAAAAATTCTGCAATATAGTCGTGCGGTTCAATTTGCGTGGTGTACGGGTTCCAAGTTACGCCTAACGATTCTACAAACTCTTGGCTGAACGTATGCCAATCCACATCAGGATAAGCGGATAAATGCGCATTATAGTTACCTACCGCACCGTTGATTTTCGCAAGAATTTCTAAATTTTCGAGTTGTTTATATTGGCGTTTTAAACGGTACGCCACGTTAGCCATCTCTTTACCAATAGTTGTCGGGCTTGCCGGCTGACCGTGCGTACGAGAAAGTAACGGAATATGTTGATAACGTTTTGCTAATTCTACCACCGCATCAATCACTTTTTTCCATTCTGGTAATAATACTTCTTCACGTGCCGTTTTTAGCATTAATGCGTGTGAAGTATTGTTAATATCTTCTGAGGTACAAGCGAAGTGGATAAATTCGTTTACTGCTTGTAATTCAGGTAACGCTTCACATTTTTCTTTTAAGAAATATTCCACCGCTTTTACGTCGTGGTTAGTGGTACGTTCAATTGTTTTGATGCGATTTGCATCTTCAACTGAGAAATTTGCAACAATTTGATTTAAGTAATCGTTTGCTTTTTCAGAAAAAGCTGGAACTTCTTTAATTTGTGCTTGAGAAGCCAATTTTTGTAACCAACGAACTTCTACCGTTACACGGAATTTTAGTAAACCAAATTCACTAAAAATCGGACGTAATGCGGCTGACTTTGTCTTGGTAACGACCATCGATTGGGGATAATGCTGTTAAAGCGGTAAGTTCCATTGTTTTCTCCAAATAAATAAATGTTCGACACATATTCTCCATCACGGAGAATATGTTTAAATACTTTTATACAACTGTTGTGCTTGATTAAGAATCTTTCTACGGGAAAATAAGAATTGCCAGCGAGTGCCACCGACTTGTTGCCATAAGATACCAGCACGGATACCGGCTAATAAACTGGCTCTGATTTTTTGCTGAATATCCGGACGCACCAAATAATCTTGTAAGCCTAGTACATGAATTTTTGAACCGAGTGGGCTAATCACATCACTGTAAATTGCGCTAAATTGGCAATCATTTGATCCGCCATAATATCATTCTCATAAAGCGGTAATTGACGTTCAATTTGCTGTAAACGTTCTGCTAATTTTGCTTTAGCTTCAGGATTTTTATTTAGCTTTTGACTTAAGGCGAGGACATTAATCCAATAACGACCGATTTCCGTATCCAATTTACCATTTTGACTGCCCATTTGTGCTTGAGCGGTTTCCAACCCTAATTTCAAATGGGATAATTGATCGTCAAAAACTGCTAAAGTCGAATCCGGCTGAGTAACGAGTAAACTTTTGATTGAATTTGCAAAAATCTCACGATCCGCTGAACCTTTGTGAGCAAATTGTTGAACTAAACTAACCGCTTGGCAAACTCCTGCAAAAGCAACCGTAATATCGTGATAATTTGTAGCCATAAATCAAAAATGAATGAAATGATAAAGAAAAGATTAAATCAAAATTGGTAATCAATATAACATTTTTTTATTTATTTTTGAATGAAAAAGCAAGAAATTTATTGTTGAAAAGAATAGAAAAGACGCCAACGTAACCGTTTGCGTCTTTATAAATTGCTTAGATTAATGAATAAACTTACCGTTATCCATTCGATAGACTTTATCGAACTTATCTAAACCGTGTAAACGGTGAGTAATCATTAATAATGTTCTATTTTGGCTATGCGTTAAAATTAATTCTAAAATTTGTTGCTCGGTTTCTCGATCTAATCCTTCAGTCGGTTCATCTAATAATATAATTTCCGCCGGACTGAGCAATAAACGGGCTAAGCCTAAACGGCGTTGTTCGCCACCGGAAAGCGGTCGACCGCCCTCACCTAACCATAAATCGAGTCCCTGTTCATTGAGTAAATAGGATAATCCCACTTGGTTTACGACCGTTATTAATTGTAGCTCCGTCGCTTGAGCATTACCAAATAATAAATTATCACGTAAGCTAGCGTTGAAAATATGTACTCGCTGACTCAAGGTAACGAGATGCTGACGCAGGGTAGATTCCGTATAATCCGCAATCTTGCAAGAATTTAAACAAATTTGACCGCTTGTCGGGTCATAATTACGATTCAGCAGTTGGAAAATGGTACTCTTACCACTACCCGTTTTACCTAAAATCGCCACTTTTTGTCCGGCAAAAATCTCAAACGAAATATTCTGCAACACTGGATCAATACTATTCGGATAAGCGAATGTTACCGCATCAAATTGCACAAGCTGTTGATTTTGCTCGACTTTTTTCCAATCGTCTTGGTTTCCGAAACTTACTAACGGTTGTTGTTCGGTAATTTCATTCAACCGCTCTGCCGCAGTAATCACTTGTCCTAAATGTAAAAATGCCAAACCAATTGGCATTAAAATCTCCGCCGAAGCCATTACACAAAAAACAACAAGTGCAATTAACGCTTCGGGATAATCAGCAGAAGACACATTAATTGCAGTGGATACCAAATAAATCACCACACAAACCAAAATACCATTAGCAAAAGTTAATAAGGCATTGGATAATCCGGTTAAATAGCTTTCCTTACTTTGTGCATTGAGCCATTCTTTTTCCGTTTGATTCAGTTTATTACTTGCTTGCTCCACCACACCGAATAATAAAAACTCGGCGTGCATTTGAATCCATTCAATAAATTGACTGCGATAGTTTGATCGAGCTTGAATTACTTTTGCCCCTGATTTACGTCCTAAACGATAAAATAATATTGGAAAAATCACTAATAAAGCGGTTAACGTCCCACAAATAATCAACGCAAGTAATGGCGATACAAAAGATAAGCCGATGCCCATAAATATAATCAGCATAACAGCACTGACAAAGGGCGAAATCAGATTTAAATACAACGTATCCAAAGTATCAACATCCGCCACTAAGCGATTGAGTAACTCGCTGTTTCTAAAGCGATTTAAACCACTCGGGCTAAGCGGAATCAATTTACGGAATACGGTAACACGTAAATTGGCTAATACACGGAATGTCGCATCATGTGTCACTAAACGCTCAAAATAACGAGCAATCGTACGACCAATTGCCAAACCTCTTACACCTGATGATGGGTAAAAGAAATTAAATATTATCGCTGAGCCAGCTAAAAAAGATGCCGATAAAAACCACCCCGATAAACTTAATAAGCCGATACTTGCCGTTAAACCGGTGATAGCTAAAACAATACCTAACAACAAACGTCCCCAATGGGTACGATAAAGAGAAAGAAAAGGAAAAATTGATTTCATGTATTACCTATTAGTGTTGTTGTAATTCTGCAAAGTAGCCCTCTTTTTCAACCGCTTCAAAGCGACCTTTTTGTACAATTTCGCCTTGTTTCATTACCCAAATTTCATCACATTGTTTGAGATCTTCAATACGATGTGTAATCATCAACGTTGTTTGTGTTTGGCTCAAATGTTGCAATGCGTTCAATACCTGTTGTTCCGATTGCATATCTAAACTGGCAGTCGGTTCATCTAGTAAAAGCAATTCGTAATTACGCAATAATGCACGTGCAATCGCAATACGTTGCGCTTGTCCGCCTGAAATCCCTATATTTGAATCTTGAACCTGGCTATCTAAGCCTAAACGATATACAAATTCATCTGCTTTTGATAAAGCTAATGCCTGTTCGAGTTGTGCTTCCGTTGCATTCGGATTACCCAATAAAATATTTTCTTTCAGCGATCCTTTAATCAACTGTGGATTTTGCCCTACCCAAGCTAACTTCTGGCGATATTGACTTAAATTTAGCTCTCGCAACTCCACGCCGTTTACCGTGACCGAACCTTGATAAGGTAAGAAACCTAATAAC